>NZ_CP045324.1:3021339-3332009 GCF_009363275.1 Marinobacter sp. THAF197a | reverse complement strand
ACACGGCAATACCGGCAGCTTCTGGACCTTCGCCATCGTCTGGGCCATCGTTCTTCACACATCGTTTGTACTTTGGGGAATGATTGCCTTGGCTCAGGCTATTGGTGATAAGCCGCCTTATTTTCCGCGGCGCCTGTTGTAGGTTTCTGATTACTGCGGTGGGCCAGGCTGGGTAGGGCTTTCCAAAACACGCTGTGAATACATCCTTGTACGCTCTGCTCCGCCCCTCAGTGCTTATTGCTCCTGCGTCGCGCTGAGGGTCCTGGGCAGGCCATCCATGGCCAGCCCGTGAAGCGCTTTCGCGCTCCACCCCTGGCTCCGCAAGGTTTTGGAAAGCCCTACCCAGCCTGGCCTTCAGACCGCGTCAGGGGATTCCGCGTAGTCTCAGCGTGTTTTGGAAAGCCTTCCCCACCGGCCTGTGGCTTACTCCATAAGCTCAGGCAACAAAATGAATCCCCGCAAGCACTGCAACAACCACAACCGCCCAGCCCTGCGACGCCAATCGCCAGCCGAACGGTGCGTGTTTCATTTCCATGAAGTGATCAACCAGTAACAGCGCTTTAACCAGCACCAGCACAAACACCAGCCAGACAAGACCGGTAAAATCGGCCCCCAGCTGCATGGCGATCACCGGCGCCATGGTGCAAAGCATCAGGATGATGTAAACCGCGAACATGGTTTGGGCTCCTTACGCCAACACGTACAACATGGGGAACAGCACCAGCCAAACCAGGTCGACCATATGCCAGTAAGAGGCGCCGGATTCCATGCCGTTCATGTCATCGCCGTTGTATTCGCCTTTTTTCACTTTCACCGCTAATACCACCAGGACGATCTGGCCCAGTACCACGTGCATGAAGTGGAAGAAGGTGAGGAAGAAATAGAACATGAAGAAGGTGTCGGTGCCCAGGTTGTAGCCGTTGCTGTACAGGTCGGCGTACTCCCAGAGTTTGCCGAAGGTGTAGATGCAGGAGGCGGCGATGCCAGCCCACAGCAGCATGGCTACGCCGGGTTTGCGGTCTCGCAGGCGGTGAACCGACAGGGCCACCAGGTAGCTGGCGGTGATCAGGCCGATGGTGTTGAGCAGGCCGGTCCAGGGGTGCAGGGCTTCTTTGCCGGCGGCGAAGGTGGCCGGGTCGAGGCTGCGGGCTACGCCGTAGCCGATGAACAGGATGCCGAACACGGCCAGTTCCGCGAAGATGAAGAACCACACGGCGAGGTCGCCGGGCAGGTGCGGTGATCGGGCGGCCTGACTGTCAGCCATCACATCCTCCGTTATCGGGTCAGGTTCAGGTACAGCTTGGGCAGCTGCGCGGGCAGTTGGGTCGGGTCTTTGATGACCACGTAGTTGGTGCTGCCGAACACGTAGGGCAGATATTCGTTGGCCTCTTCATCAATGGTGACGCAGAACGGGGTCAGGCCGGCCTTGTGGGCTTCCTGTACTGCCATCCGGGTGTCTTCCACGCCGTAGCGGCCTTCGTAGAGGTCCAGGTCGTTGGGTTTGCCATCGGTCAGCAACAGCAGGATTTTCTGGTGTTCCGGCCGGGCACGGAGCAGCTTGGTGGACTGGCGGATGGCTGCGCCCATGCGGGTGTAGTAGCCGGGCTCCAGGGCTTGTATGCGCCCGCGGCTGGTGTCGTTGTAGGGCTCATCGAAGCCCTTGATGTGATGAAAACGGATGTGGTCCCGGCGCCGTGATGAGAAGGCAAACAGGGCAAACGGGTCGCGGCTGGCGGTAAGGGCTTCGCTGAGCAGTTGCAGGCCATCCCGGGCGATGTCGATCACCCGTTGATTGTTGTTGATGTAGGTGTCGGTCGACAGCGAGATGTCAGCCAGTACCAGGCAGGCCAGGTCACGCTGGTTCTGTTTGCATTGGCGGAACAGCTTCTGGTCCATGTCGCCGGCCCCGCGTCTTTGCTGGACCACTCGCTCCAGGCAGGCATCCAGGTCCAGCTCTTCGCCTTCCCGTTGGCGTCGTTCCCATTGGCGCAGGGGTTTCAGGGCGCTGAATTGCCGGCGCAGGGTCTGGGCTGGCGACTTCAGGCGTTCCGGCAATGGCGAGGGCACGGCATCCCGGCTGAGCAGCGGCTGCAGGCAGCAAAAGTTGTCCCGGAAACCCTGACGGCGCCAGTCCCATTCGGGCAAATGGATTCCCGGGCCCAGGAACAGGTCGTCGTTTTCTTCCGAGGGCAGGTCCAGGTCAAATTTGATGGCCGAAGACGCTTCCCTGCGGTCCATGGAAATGGAGATCATGTCCATGTCATCGGCCACGGACTCCGCATCGTCTTCCTCGCTGTCATCCCCGGCCCGGTCCACGGGTATGAACTCGGACCAGGAGAACAGGCTTTCCAGCCGGAACAGCATGATGCCCTGGTCTTTATCGAAGGCATCCACCCGTTCGGCGCGGCGGCGCTTGCGTTTCTTCGCCATACCGCCGGATTTGGACTGGGTGTTGTCGTCACCAATGATCTGGCCTTTCAGTTTGCCGCGACCCAGTATCGGGTATAGCCAAAGCACCACCGGCCAGGGATCGGTGAGGGCATCGGGCAGGTCGGTCACGCTGCCGGGATGAATCAGCGCCTGGCGAATAGCTTTTTCACGCTCCGCTTCGTTGCCCCGGAGTGTGTCCGGGCGAGGTCGCCACTGCAGGGTGTGGCGAACCAGCCGCTGGTACATGGGTTCCAGCCCCGGCCATTGGCCAAGCAGTTGTTGAACCATGGCCTGGTTGCCCTGCAGCCAGCTGTGGTGATGTATCTCTCCGAGTGAGGCCAGGGCCGCAAGCCACAGGTACAGTTCCCGGTTGATCTTTCGGGACGGAAACAGGGCCAGTTGTTCCGGCAGGCGCAGGCTTTCTTCATCCCGCCAGGCCAGTTCAAACTTGCGGTGGGTGCCGGCCAGTTTCTGCACGAACCGCCGGCGAATCTGGAAATGCCGGGGCTCGGCCGTCACCAGGCTCAGAGCCGGGTCGCCGCCCATGGCCCGGAACAGCACCCCCAGGGTGCGCGCTTCGTCTTTCAGATGCACCGTGTGTTCAGGGAACTCGCCCATGGCCTGGCGAGTAACGTATTCGTGCCACTTTAATCCGACCCACTCTTCCATATCGACTCCTGAATCAGGCGCGGGATTGGCGCGGAGGGGAATGTATCTGGCGTACCGGAATCAACACGGTCTGCTTGCCAGGGGTTCCGGGTTCCCAGGTCAGCAGGGAACCTTCCGGGTTGTCTTTTTGCACCTCGCGGCAGGCGCTCACGCATTGCAGGCATTGGGTGCAGGAAAACTTGGCCCGTTTGTGGCTGCGGGTAGGCAGGCGCATGGGGCAGGCTTCATCACAGGCCTTGGTGCAATCCCGACAGGCGGCTGCCCGTTCGGTATCAAAAGTCACCACGCGCCCTTTGCCGTTGGCCATCCAGGCAATGCTCTGTACCAGGCCAAAGGCACAGCCATATTTGCAGAACAGGTGCCTGGCAAACAGGACATCAATGGTAAACACGGCAGTGGCTACGGCCAGGAAGATGACCGGGTAGAGATTGAGCTGGCCGGTCACCAGGTCGATGTAAAGCGGGATGGGCGGCAACAGGTAAGACAACAGGGCCAGGGCCCAGGAAAAGCCGATGGCTGCGCACACCAGGGTCAGGCCCGCCCAATGCAGGGCCTTGCCGGTGTTGCCTTTTTTCAGCGCCTCCCAGAGGGTCGGGCGGCCAGTGATGCGCGTCATCAGGTTGTTGATGGTTTCCACCACTGAGAAGTGAGGGCACAGCCAGCCACAGTAGATACGGCCCCATTTCAGGGATATCCAGAGCACCAGGGGGACCAGTATCAGAATCGGTAGCACAAACCAGAACAGGATCTGGCCGGCGACTTCAGCCGGAGTGCTTTGGGCTACCCAGTCGAGATTCAGGTTAAACGACAGGGGAAAGCCCAGCAGAATAAACCGGGTTTCGGTCAGGTCGTATCGGAAAATGTTCAGGGCCGGCGCAAGCAGGAACAGCAGGAAAAAGGCGGTGCGGGTGATCAGCCGCTTCTGCTGCAGGGTGTCTTTGGGATTGACGGTTTGCGCATGCACTCGGGTTGTCCAGGATTTCAGGGAGTTAGCCGGGGCCCGAAGGCCCCGGCGATCTGCCTTGATCAGGCGTCAGCAGTCGCAGGACCACGCACTTCCTCTTCCGGGCTTGCCTGGCCCTTGATGAAGAAGCTGCCGAGGTACACGACCAGGCCTGCCATGAAGAAGGCGCCAGCGACGAATCGCATCCAGTAGAACAGGGCAATCTGATCCTGGCCGGCCATAAAGGACAGCGCAGCACCGCTATCGGGTATGCGCTGCAGCCACACCTGCAGTACGCCTGCGGCGGTCAGGAACAGGGTGATGAACACCATGGAGATGGTCATCAGCCAGAAACCCCACATCTCCACCACCTGCGCGGTGTTGCTGTTGCCGTAGGGGCGGCCACGCATGATGGGTACCGCGTAGGAGATGATGGTCAGTACAATCATCACATAGGCACCGTAGAAGGCCATATGGCCGTGGGCTGCGGTAATCTGGCTGCCGTGGGTGTAGTAGTTCACCGGGGCCAGGGTATGCAGGAAGCCCCACACGCCCGCGCCCAGGAACGCCATCACGGTGGTGCCCATGGCCCAGAGCATGGCGGCCTTGTTCGGGTGATTACGGCGACGACGGTTGATCATGTTGAAGGCGAACACCACCATCATGAAGAACGGCAGCGGTTCCAGTGCCGAGAACACCGAACCCAGCCACAGCCAGTATTCAGGCGGCCCGATCCAGAAGAAATGGTGGCCGGTGCCGATGATGCCGGTAATCAGCGCCATGGCAACGATCACGTACAGCCACTTCTCGATCACTTCACGGTCTACCCCGGTCAGTTTGATCAGTACATAGGCCAGGATGGCGCCCATGATCAGTTCCCACACGCCTTCTACCCACAGGTGAATGACAAACCACCAGAAGTATTTGTCGGTGGCCAGGTTGCTGGGGTTGTAGAACGCGAACAGCCACAGTACGGCCAGGCCGATCAGGCCGGTGATCAGGATGATGTTGACCACGGTTTTGCGGCCTTTGAGAGCCGTCATGATGACGTTATAAAGGAAGCCAAGGATGACCAGCAGCAGACCTATCTTGGTAAGCGTTGGCTGCTCCAGAAACTCCCGCCCCATGGTGGGGAAGTATTCGTTGAAGGTCAGCTCCGCGAGGCGGGCATAGTCCACGAACAGGTAGCCAAGAATGGTCAGGGTGCCGGCAGCGGCAAACACCCAGAACAGTATCCAGGCAAGCAACGGGCTGTGCAGTTCGGTTTGTGCTTCTTCCGGCACCATGTAGTAGGTGGCGCCCATGAAACCGAACAACAGCCAGACAATCAGCAGGTTGGTGTGCACCATTCTGGCCACGTTGAAGGGGATTTCCGGAAACAGGAAATCACCGACGACGTACTGAAGCCCCAGAACCAGGCCGAACACGATCTGGCCGACAAACAGGATCAGGGCAAAGATGAAGTAGGGCATGGAGACCCTTTGAGATTCGTATTTCATGCTTGTTCCCTCAGCCTTCGATATTGGGTGGCCAGTTGTTGTCGTCGATCTTGGATGTCCACTCCAGGAAGGCAGACAACGCATCGATGTCTTCATCGCTCAGATTGAAGTTCGGCATCTGGCGGCGGCCCGGGATGTTGGTAGGCATGGCGTTCATCCACGCCCGCATATAGGACTTGAAGACCTCGGTGTCTCCCGCGCCACGGCGGTCAAACACGTTGGCCAGCTCCGGAGCAAAATAGGCACCTTCGCCCATGATGGAGTGACAACCCACGCAGTTGTTGTTCTCCCAGATGTGTTTACCGCGCACCACCTCTTCGGTGAGCTGATCGCGGTTATCCCGCTCGGGCATAGCCCGGACCTGTGTGTCAAAAGTCAGGGCCAGGAACAACAGGACGAAGAATGCACTTCCCCCCAGATAGATGTTCCTGGCCATGCTTTTGGTAAAGCGCTCGGCCATTGGTCTCACTCCTTGCTTGTTGGAATACCTGACTGCCCTGCTAGGATATAAAGATGTATTGGTAATGCTATTGATGATTATCAAAGAAGGTCGCCGATTTCTCCATTGCGCCGGGGAGTTACCTCTTCATGGGTAGGTGGTAGACTGCTGCGCTTGAGGTAAAAAAATCGTCTTTTGGAGGCGCCATGGCGGCCGCGCTGGCTTTGTTTATCAAACTCCTTCCCCTGTATGTCACCGTTGCTCTCGGCTGGGTTGCCGGGCGCTATCTGGAGGCCAGTGGAAAACATATCGCTGGGATCATGCTTTACATCGTGACACCCTCGGTAGTGTTCTCAGGCGTCATGGCGGCACCGCTGACGCCCCAGGTCATTCTGTTGCCCGCCCTGGTATTCGGTTTCTGCACCTTGATTGCCCTGATTCACCTGGCCATTGCTCGCAAACTACTGACCGATGGCAGTGCACCTGTTATCCCGTTATCGGTGGGTACCGGCAACACGGGTTACTTCGGTATTCCTGTGGCTTTGCTGTTGTTCGGAGAGCAGGGGCTGGCCCTCTATATCGTGTGCATGCTGGGCACCACGCTGTTTGAGAATTCGGTAGGCTTCTATCTGGCGGCAAGGGGCAAGTACAGCATTCGCGATGCACTGGTGCGGGTGGCGAGACTGCCGTCGGTGTATGCGTTTGTCGCAGCAGTGGCGTTGAATCTGTTGGGGGTGTCGATTCCGGAGGCGTTCGTGCCGTTGTTCGATAACCTGCGCGGCGCCTACAGTATTCTGGGCATGATGATCATCGGCATGGGCATACTGAGTTTCCGGGGCCTGGCCGGCAATCCGGCGTTCACCGGCCTGGCCTTCTTTGGTAAGTTCGTCAGCTGGCCTTTGCTGGCGCTGGCGTTCTGGTGGCTGGATGCCCATCTGCTGGGCATCTACGACCTGGCGGTGCACCAGGCCATTTTCCTGATTTCCATCACCCCGATTGCCGCGAACACGGTCGTGATCGCGACCCTGCTGGATGCCGCGCCCCGGCAGGCGGCAGGCACCACATTGCTCAGTACGCTGTTTGCGCTCGGCTTTATTCCGGTGATGATTGCCTTGGCGTTCGGAGCGTAAGCAAGCCCAGGCCAGCAAATACTATCCCGCCAGCGAAACCCAGCGCATGAGCCTGCCAGACCAGCGGCCCCCCGATGAAGTTGGCGGTATCGGCAAGGCCCAGCCCGGCAGACTCCATCACCAGTTTGCCGGCCAGCAAGACAAGAATGCTGGCCGACAACACCCAATCTTCCCTAAAACTACGGACAGCAAGGAGCGCCGCCAGCCCGTGCAGGCAGCCGGAAAAGCCCCGGTAGCCGGGCAGCTCCGGCAGCAGTAACAGAAGCCCCAGGGAAATAAAAATTGCCAGCCAGATCAGGGCGATGGACAGGGTTAGTAGTGGCAGAAAGCGTGGGTAGAGGGCCAGCACCAGGGCAAGCCCCGCAAGGTTGAGCACCAGGTGCCAACCGTTCAAATGAACCAGATGGCCGGTGACCAGTCGCCACCATTCGCCGGAATGAGCAAGGTCTGGCCGCCACTCAAGGCTGCTGGCCGGCGCAAGGCACAGAATGGCCAGCAGGGCCATCAGTGCCAGCGCGGGCTTGTTAACCGTTCGATACCCCAAGTGGGACACACTCCTCATAAATACAGACCGTTACGGTAACTGGCTGGCCTCCCGGTTCTACTGTCTCTAGTTTGCGCGAAATCTTGAAGTCTGAACAGAAAGGGATCCTCCCCGTGATACGTAAGTTCCGTTTGATGACCACCATGGTGCTCCTGCTGATGGCCTTGCCGGCCAACGCAGAATCAACCGATTCACTGCAACTGTGGATTGATGGCCAGAGCTACGATGTTGCCTTGACCAGCAATGAACGGCTGGCCTCGGCCCTGGCGCAACAGACCAAAGGGCATCACTACCGGGGACAGGTGGCCGAAGACCCGGAAAGTTGGGTACGGGTCTCGCGCCTCGACGGCGGTTGGGAGGGGCTGGCCTATGTATTCGGGCGAATGCATTCGGTTGGCGGCGACTCTGCCCGCAATCAGCTGGCGAATCAGAGTTTCAGCTTCCAGAGCGTTCCCCAGTGTGGCCTGGACCATGCCCACACCGAAGCCGAAATTTCCCCGGATTCGATCATGTCGCCAATGATGGCGCAGGCGGTGTCTGCCAGTTACGACAGCCTGTGCGAGAACCGGGTGGCCGGTGCCTGCCTGCTGCTGGAGCTGGAAGTGGCGTTTGATAGGCAGTTTCAGGACCGGTTCCCGGGCGATTACGAGGACCGTGCGCTCAGTATTCTGAACATGGTGGAGGGGTTCTATTTCGAGCAACTGGGCATTGGGCTGGATACCCTTAGCATGACGTTTCTGCAGTCGGAAGTGTTCACGACCTCAACCAGCGCCAGTGATCTCCTGAATGATGTTCGAGCCAAGGTTGCCGATGGTAGCCTGCCTTTTCAGCAAAACGAGAGGGCATTGTTTCACCTGATCAGTGGCCGAGACTTCGATGGCTCTACGGCTGGTCTGGCCTGGGTCGGAACCTTGTGCAGTGCCCATGGCTATGGCACCGGGGTGACCAATGCCTTTGACTCGAATGTGCTGACCGCTGTGGTGGTGGCCCATGAACTTGGACACAACCTGGGTTCTGGTCATGACGGCGACGGCAACAGTTGTGAGGGCGGCTACATCATGAGCTCCTGGGCCAATAAGAACGCCACGAGTTTTTCTTCCTGCTCAGAATCCAGCTTTATATCCACCATCAACAACCGCACCTCCCTGGACCAGTGCTTCAATTTCCCGGCGGATGTCTCCCTGGCTGAGGGCGAATCTAATCCTGAGGCTTTGGCTGCCGCCGAGAATTTCGTTGCCTACTTTGAGGTGGCCTACGAGCAAGCCTCCCAATCTGCGGATTGGCTGGAAGTCTCCGGTGAGATCGATGGCGAAGGCGCGGCGTTTGAACTGGTGACCATTGATGGCGCTGCCTGTGAAACGGACGGAAGCACCTACCTTTGCAAAGACATTATTCCCGGTACCAGCGACATGGCCTTGGTTGTTCAGGGCGTGTCCGGCACCGGTGAGGAGCTGGTTATTGCCCAGAGGGTAGCCCTCATCAGCCTGAATGGCGAGGTGCTGGATGTCCGCCCGGAGAATAATCGGCTGGAGAGCCGATTTACCGTGGAACCAGCCACTGAATCAGAGCCGGATAGCGGCGGTGAGCAAACGGGCGACGGCGGCACAATCGTTCGTGCCGACCCGGATCAGACAGGTAATAACACCTCAGTGGACTCCGGAGGCGGTAGCGGTGGTGGCAGTGTCGGGCTTGGCTGGTTGGTTATGGCTGCCGCAGCAGGCGCCCTGAAATGGCGTCAGCGCAGGAGGGCAGTGTGAAACAGGCTCCGGTATTTGGTGCAGTCGTTCTATCCTTGCTGCTGACGGGTTGCGCAGGTGCGGGTAAAGACACAGACGTGGGCCCGGCTAGCACTATTGAAGAGGCCAGGGCCCTCTGGCAGTCCCAGGGCGTAAAGGGCTACGAGGTCACGATCGAACAAACCTGTTTCTGCCCGCCGGACCTACTGCAACCGATGCGTGTGACGGTCAGGGAAGGCAAGGTGATCGACATTGAGGGACTGGAGCAACCCCTCAACCACCCGGATATTCTGGATGAGCGCAGGCTCACCATCGAGGGTTTGCTGGATCTGATAGAGCAGGCCCGGGGCAGCGCCGACAAACTGGTGGTGGAATACGATCCGCACTATGGCTTTCCGGCATCGCTGGAAGTCGACTACAGCCCGTTCATCGCCGATGATGAATTTTCCTACCGGCTGACCGACTTCCAGGCCTACTGATCGCCTCAGTTTTCCTGGGCGACCAGCCGGTTTGCAGCTCGGGCATTGGCGATGTCTGACCGGGCATGGCGAACCACGCTGATACCTGCGGTCAGGGCCAGGGTGCCCATAATGCCCGCCACAATCAGATCCGGCCAGGCGGATCCGGTGCCGAACACCCCCAGTGCTGCGCCCATTACCGCCAGATTGCCGATGGCATCGTTACGGCTGCAGAGCCAGACAGAGCGCATATCGGAATCACCTTCCCGGAACTTGAACAGCATAACGGCGACACCCACATTGGCCGCCAGGGCCAGTAACCCGACCAGCCCCATGGTCAGTGGCTCCGGCGTTGCTCCACTTTGCAGCACCCAAATGGCGCGGCCCCAGACCACAAGCCCAAAGGTGGCCATGGTCAACCCTTTGACCAATGCGGCCCGCCCTCGCCAGAGCATGCCCATGCTGAGAACACTCAGGGACAAAAGATAGTTGGCACTGTCGCCGAAGAAGTCGATGGCATCCGCCATGAGTGCTACGGAGCCGGACTGAAGGCTTGCCAGGCCTTCCACGAAGAACATGGCAAGATTCACCCACAGGGCAATCCAGAGCGCTTTGCGAAAGCCCGGAGCCGGGCCTTGGGGGTTCGGTGCGGAACAGCTGCATGCCATCAGAGACCTCCTTTGAATCAGGTTGTCTCTATTGAAAACCCTGAAGTTGCTACAGGGTCAACTATTCAGTTGAGATTATTTTCCATGGGTGCCGGGAACGTGGTTAGCATGGTGGTTATCTTCAAGTTGGCCGATTTCTGAGTTAAGACCATCCAGAATCCCGCATTCGCTGACTGTTCTCCCCCGAGAGCAGGCCTTTTGCAGTCGTTCCAGCGTCTTCTCCAACCGGGTCAGTTCCGCGAGACGCTCCCGTACATGGTTCAGGTGTCTGGCAAGCAAGGCATCTACCTCGCCGCAGTCCGCCTCGGGCTGGTTGGTAAGCTGGATCAGTTCCCGGATTTCGTCCTGGGTCATATCCAGATTGCGACAGCGTTTGATGAACAGCAATCGATCGAGATGATCGCGCCGGTATTGGCGATAGCCGCTGGCATTGCGGCCTGGCTCGGGCATCAGGCCGATTTTTTCGTAGTAGCGAATGGTTTCAACCGCAAGGCCCGTTGTCTTTGACAGTTCACCGATCATCATACTTTGGCCCCTCTATGACTTTCGCGGCAGCTCTACTTCAACGCTCAAGCCACCTTTTGCGCCATCGCTGAAGTTTACCCGGCCGCCATATCGCTGCACGATATCCCGGACAATGGCCAGCCCCAGACCATGGCCGGGTGTTTGCTCATCCAGCCTGAGCCCCCGGCTACCAAGGTGATACAGGTTTTCCGCAGCGACCCCCGGGCCATCATCGGTCACAACCATCCTCACGGTGTTCGCTGACTCACCGAGTGACAGCTCTATGCTGTGGGTGGCCCATTTGCCGGCATTATCGAGCAGGTTGCCGAACACTTCATTCAGGTCATGCTCTTCAACCGGCCAACGGTGTTCGTCTGTTAAATCAGTCGTCAGCTCAAACGATTTTTCCGGGTGCAAGCGGCCCAGCATCCACAACAAATCCCTGGCCTGCTTGACGGGTAACGCACTTTTTCCGACCTGAGGCCCGGCAAACTGACTCCGGCGCATCTCGGTTTCAAGCTGTTTGTCGATGTCACCGAGCCGACGCGCCATTTCGTCCCTTAAGGCTGTATCCAGGGGGCGGCTGTCGTCCTCAAGTATCTGACGGACCGCAGCAATGGGGGTTTTAACACTGTGAGAAAGGTTGGCCAGGGCGTCCCGGGAGCGCTCCAGGCGCTGATCCAGCGAATCCAGCAGCTGGTTCAGTTGGTTTACCAGGGGACGGAATTCTTCTGGCGCCCGAACATCAATGCGTGAAATGGTGCCGCCCTGCAGTTGTGTCAGCGCAGACTGCAGCGAGGCCACTGGCCTCAGGGCAAGGGCGATACCAACCCAGATGACGGCAACCAGTAACAGAATGAGCAGAATCGATACGATGGCCGTCCATGCGTGTAACTCCGCCTGGCTGGACCTGAGCGCGTCCATGTCTTCTGACACGATGATGACATAGGGCACGCCATCAACCGTGATCTGTCGGCGATAAGCAAGGATGTCTGATGGTGCACCGGCCGCTCCGGAGCCCTGAACCCGGATGCTCCCTTGCTGCTCGGTCTCCAGCAGCGGCTCCAGTAAAGAGCGCCAGGATTCCGGAGAAACCGTGGTTACGGTGGGGGAATGTAGCGCGAACGCATGGTGGAAAACTTCCTCGAAATAGTCCCCGGTCTGCAGGGCGTCCAGTTGGCCTTTGGACTGACGCACCTGTAGTTCCAGGAAGGCAACTTCGTCGTGCAATCTGCCCTCTACGAAATCCCGCGACATGCGGTCCAGCAACAGGCCATGGACGACCCACGCCAGTGCCATTAACACAATGCCTGATGGTAACAGGAGCGTTAGCAGGGTGGTTCTGACGGACAGGGGGTTAGTGTTCGGCATCATTGAACAGATATCCCTGGCCCCGCCGGGTCGCAATGGTTTCGGTGCCGACCAGTTTCCTCAATCGGCGGATGTAGGCTTCGATGACGTTGTCACTGGGGTTGTCGTTCAGGCTATAAAGTTGTTCCATGAGCTGGTCTTTGGAAAAGACATGCCCCGGACGGTTCATCAGGCATCGGAGCAGGCGGAACTCGGTACCGGTGAGCGAGTGTTCGGTGCCATCCTGCATTTTCAGGCTCTGACGGTTTTCATCCAGCTCAAACCGGCCAGCTTTAACGGTAGAGGAAACACGCCCATCGCCGCGCCGGATAATTGCATTAAGGCGGGCGACCAGTTCTTCCGTCTGGAACGGCTTGGCCAGGTAGTCATCGGCACCTGCTTTC
Source organism: Marinobacter sp. THAF197a (assembly GCF_009363275.1). Taxonomy (NCBI): domain Bacteria; kingdom Pseudomonadati; phylum Pseudomonadota; class Gammaproteobacteria; order Pseudomonadales; family Marinobacteraceae; genus Marinobacter; species Marinobacter sp. THAF197a. The sequence goes on along the minus strand of NZ_CP045324.1, from coordinate 3,319,235 downwards.
AGGCCGTCAACCTTATCTTGCCAATCGCCTCTGGCGGTCAGAATCAGCACTGGAAAATTGATGCGATGAGCGCGCCATTGTTTGAGCACCGTTAAACCATTGCCATCTGGCAGGCCCAGATCCAGCACACACACGCGATAGCTCTCCTGTGAGCCGAGAATGCCAGCCTCTTTCGCTGTTCGCGCGATATCGACACTGAAGCCTGATTTTTCGAGCTGACGTGAAAGGCCATCAGCCAATAAGCGGTCATCCTCTACCAACAGTAATCTCATCTCACTCGCCTCGATTGCAGCGGTTCCTGTTGTACCCCGAAGTACTATGCCGCAGTAGCCTGAATTCAGCCTGAACAGCAATTCATCGGCTTTTTCAGAAAGAATTCAGGTTGGTGGGCCATGGTATCGCCTGTTCACTCTGCACTGGAATGTTGCTCACTCCCGGCATGCATTTCACACCAGTCACAATACAGGAGACATTCTGATGAGAATAACAAAGTTCATCACTGCGGCGGCCGCTTTGTCACTTTCTGCTACCGCCTTTGGCGCCGGCACCCATGGCCACGGGCATGGACACGGCTCTGGCGCTGCCATTGGCGAACCGGCAAACGCTTCGGAAGCCACTCGCACCGTCACGGTGGCTATGTATGACAACTACTACGAGCCGGAAACCATCGACATTCAGAAAGGTGAGGTGGTGCGTTTCGTGGTGGAAAATCACGGCCAGTTGGTGCACGAGTTCAATATCGGAACGGCCGATATGCACGAAGCCCATCAGCAAGAAATGGTCATGATGGTGGAGCACGGGGTTATCCAGGGTGGAACCATCAACCACCAGATGATGGAAATGGATATGGGGGGCGGGCACTCCATGAAGCATGACGATCCGAACAGCGTACTGCTGGAGCCGGGCCAGAGCGGTGAACTGATCTGGCGTTTTTCCGGTGACACCACCCTGGAGTTCGCCTGCAACGTGCCCGGCCATTACCAGGCAGGCATGTACGGTGACGTAAGGTTCCAACAGTAACAGGAGTAGAGATATGACGAGACGACTGATAGCAGTCGCCCTGGCGCTGGGTTTGCCAGCCATCGGTATGGCAGGGGAGTATGACCTTACGGTTGACCGGGTAAAGATCGATACCGGCGATTTCGTCAAGGAAGGCATTGGCTACAACGGCAGCTCGCCTGGCCCGACCCTCCGGTTCAAAGAGGGCGAGGACGTGGTGATCAACGTCACCAACAACCTGAAAGAGACCACCTCGATACACTGGCACGGCCTGATTCTGCCGTTTGAGCAGGACGGTGTGCCTGGCATCAGCTTTCCCGGCATCCAGCCGGGTGAAACCTTTACCTACCGATTCCCAGTGGTGCAGGCAGGTACCTACTGGTACCACAGCCACTCCGGTTTCCAGGAACCGAATGGCGCCTACGGGGCCATCATTATCGAGCCTGAAGGTCGGGAGCCGTTCCGATATGACCGCGAGTACGTGGTGCAGCTGACCGACAAGCACCCGCATTCCGGTGACCGCATCATGCGGAATCTGAAGTCGTCGCCTGACTACTACAATCGCCAGCAGCAAACGGTGATGGATTTCTTTACCGAATCCCGTGAGCAAGGCTTCATGGCAACCCTGCGTGATCGCAGGATGTGGGGCCAGATGCGGATGATGAAAGCGGATATTGAAGACGTGCAGGGCTTCACCGGACTGATCAATGGCAAAGGGCCGGAGCAGAACTGGACGGGGCTGTTCAAGCCCGGTGAGCGGGTGCGCCTGAGGTTTATCAACTCCTCCGCTATGACCTACTTCGACATTCGTATTCCTGGCTTGAAGATGACGGTGGTCCAGGCCGATGGCAATAACGTCCAGCCGGTGAATGTGGACGAGTTCCGGATTGGTGTGGCAGAAACCTACGATGTGATTGTGCACATCCGTGACGAGCAGGCCTATACCATCTTCGCCGAGTCCATGGGCCGCTCCGGCTATGCCCGTGGCACGCTGGCACCCCGCGAGGGCATGGTGGCTGAAGTGCCGGAACTGCGCAAAGCGCCGATGCTGACCATGGCGGATATGGCCGGCCACATGGACCATGGCGATATGGACCACGGCTCGATGAATCATGGCGGTATGGACCATGGCAATATGAGCGATGGGGCGATGGATCACAGCAACATGAACCACGGCAGCATGAACCACGGCAGCATGGATCACGGTTCCATGAACCACGACTCCATGAGTCAGGGTGGCATGGATCATTCGGCCCATGGTGCTGGAATGCCGGAAGACCCCTTCTACGCCAGCGGCAGTGGCTTGCTTCCAACGGCCAGTAATGGCGGTAAGTTTCTGTCTTACTCCGATCTCCGGGCTCAAAGCCCGCTCTATGAAGAGCGTGAGCCGACCCGTGAAATCGAAATGCGCCTGACTGGCAACATGGAGCGTTACGAGTGGAGCATCAACGGCGTTAAGTATGAGGATGCTGACCCAGTGGTGCTGCAATACGGAGAGCGGGTCCGGTTCAAGTTTGTGAACGAAACCATGATGACGCACCCGATGCACTTGCACGGCATGTGGTCAATCCTGGATGTCGGGGCCGGTAAGTGGAATCCGATCAAGCACGTGATCAGCGTGGCGCCGGCTACCACGGTGTATATGGAAACCGAGGTGGATGCACCGGGTGAGTGGGCGTTCCATTGCCATCTCTCCTATCACGCAGCGGCCGGTATGTTCCGCAAGATTGTGGTTGAGGGCGGCCCGGATGAAGAAGTCGCCTCTGGCGATGCACAGGCCAAGGGAGGTGACGCATGAGAACGTGTAACCCATGGCTCGCCCGGATTTCTGCTTTGACACTGATGGGTCCTGCCGTCGTGTTGGCAGACGAGGCGATTGATGCGAACAGCGTTAACGCGTTCTGGGGTGTCAGTGCCGAAAAATTCGAGTACCGCTACAGCGACTCCGATGAAAAGCTGGCGGTGATTGAATCCGATGCCTGGTACGGCAGTGACGAGCTGAAATTCCGGTGGCAGTTCACGGGGGAGTGGGAGGAAGCCCACAACGCGTGGGAAACCCTGGAAAACCAGTTTCTGGCCCAGACTCCGATCAGTGAGTTCTGGGATGCCAAGGCAGGTATTCGCATCGATACACCGGAAGGCCCGGACCGGGTCTACGGTGTGATCGGGCTGACCGGTCTGGCGCCTTACTGGTTCGAGATCGACACCAACCTGTATGTCAGTGATGAGGGCGACGCCTCGGTGGATTTTGAGGCTGAGTACGAGCTGCTGATCACTAATTACTGGATTGTCTCTGCCACCTTCGAAACCTTGCTGGCGTTCTCGGAAGACCGGGAGATTGGCGTGGGTAAGGGTATAAACTCCACCGAGATGGGCTTGAGGCTGAGTTACGACCTGATCGACCGCTCTTTCTCACCTTATGTGGGCGTGGTCCATGAGCGCAAATACGGCGACACAGCCGATTTCGCTCGCGCCAGTGGCGGAGGTACCGAAGACTGGTTCGCGGTGGTTGGGGCGAGACTGGCCTTCTGATCACCGTTTTAACGGGCTCCGGGAATTCCTGGAGCCCGTTTTCCATCTACTATTTGATGTATGTCAGTTCCATCGAAATCCTTCGTCTCTTTTCAGTTTTAGTTCAGGTTGGGGTGCTGTAATAAAAGGAATTAACCTGGTGTAGAGGTGCAGCCCGATGACAAAAACACACAAAGCAACCAGTCAAGAACAGTTTCTGATGCACAGGAAACTGACAGTACAAGGCCTTGGCGAGCGGCAGTGGGAAGAGCTCATCCAAGAGCTCAACAATAACCCCGGCGTCGATTTTGCCGAGCGCAAATCCGGCAACCAGTTGCATGTCACCTATGATGGCACACATTACTCTACTGACGAGTTGATTGAGTTGATTGGGGCTCATGGCGGCGGCCTGAAGCCCGGGTGGTGGACTCGCCGGAAACTGGCTGGATATCGTTTTACAGATGAAAACGTCCGGGCCAATGCCAAGCATGTACCTGTCTGCTGTTCGAAAATGCCACCGATGAAAAAGTGACCGGAGGCTAAATGAGCAAGGAACAGGACAGAGTCACTCGCTACAAAAAAGGCAGCCTCACGCTGGCGGGTACGGTCATGCTGGGTACCGGTGTCATGATTGGCGCCGGTATTTTTGCATTGACCGGGCAAATGGCACAAATGACGGGTGCTCTGTTCCCGCTCGCGTTCCTTGCAGCGGCGGTGATTGTCAGCTTCAGCGCCTACTCCTATATTAAAATCTCCAATACCTGGCCGTCTGCGGGCGGTATTGGCATGTACTTGCACAAGGCCTACGGCAATCGGCTGCCAACCGCGTTTAATGCCTTGCTGATGTATTTTTCCATGGTGATTGCCCAGAGCTTTCTCGCGCGCACGTTTGGCTCCTACACCATGCAGCTTTTCGGAGGCGATGAAAGCGGGGGAATGGTTCCCATTTTGGGGGTATCACTGATTCTGGTGGCATTTCTTGTCAATCTTCAGGGCAACCGGATGATTCAGGGCGTGGCTTCCTTTATCGGGGTCCTGAAAATCGGCGGCATATTGATTTTTGGGTTGGTTGGTTTGTGGATTGCCGACAGCATTTCGGTCGATTTCTCGAGCCCGGGCGACGCTGGAGCTGCTGGTAATTTTCTGGGAGCTACTGCGCTCGGGATTCTGGCTTTCAAGGGTTTCACCACCATCACCAACAGTGGCTCGGAAGTTAAAGACCCGAAGCGAAACGTGGGGCGCGCCATTGTTATTTCCATTGCGGCCTGCGTGGTGATTTACACGCTGGTCGGATTTGCTGTCGCCAGCAACCTGTCATTGGCTGAAATTATCGAAACGCGAGACTACTCCCTTGCCGCTGCCGCGCGCCCGGCACTGGGGGAATACGCTGTCTGGTTCACCGTTGCCATTGCCATGATGGCTACCGCCGGAGGTATTCTGGCCAGCATTTTCGCGGTATCCCGGATGCTCGCGATGCTGACGGAAATGAAACTGGTTCCTCACCGGCATTTCGGCATGCCGGGTAGCATCCAGAAGCACACACTGGTCTACACTGTAGCTCTGGGGCTGATTCTGACCGCATTCTTTGACCTCTCCCGCATCGCGGCGCTGGGCATTGTGTTCTATCTGATCATGGACATAGCCATCCATTGGGGCGTACTTCGCTATTTGCGCGAAGATGTGCAGGCCAAAGCGTGGGTGCCAGCTATCGCCATTTTGCTGGATTTGCTCGTCCTTGGAGGCTTTGTCTGGGTCAAACTGAATACCGATCCGTTCGTTATCGGCGTGGCAGTTGTCACCATGATTGCAATCGCGGTAGTCGAGCAGATCTTCCTGAAAAAGTCTGAGAATTCCCGGCAATCGGGACATGAGAAGCCTCATGAACATAACCACTAATAACCAGGATACAACGAGGAGGGCAGGACCATGATGGAAGATAATATGTTTGGCCACACCATGTGGGCAGGGCATTGGCTGTGGATGCTGGTGATTGCCATCGTTGTTGTCATTCCGGCCTGGCGCATTTGCCAGCGCACGGGATATCCGGGGTGGATGGGTATCCTGATATTGATACCGATAGTGAACCTGATTCTGTTGTACATCATTGCGTTTGGAGACTGGCCAAGCAACAAAGACGGCGAAGGGAGGTCTTGATGGACAAGGCGAAAAATCAGGCACCGCAGGGACAAAGAGAACTTGAGTTGATTGTGCCGGGAATGGGATCAGACCACTGCGCCGGTATTATCAACAAGACGATCAGTCGCCTGGACGGAGTCAGTAATGTTCAAACCAACATAGCCAGGCACAGGGTGAGTGTACGCTCCTTCACGTCTGGCCCTGACGGAGATGCTGTAAGAAAGGCAGTGGAGGGGGCTGGCTACGATGTGGCTTCCGTCAGAGAGGTTGGCACCAGAACGTTCAAGGTGACTGTTCCGGGGATGGGGTCTGATCACTGCGCAGGCATCATCAAAAGCACACTTGGGCGACACGACGGCGTGCAGACCATTTCAACCAATATCGCCAACCACACCGTAAGCGTGGTGGTCGGCCCGGCGGGTCCTGCAGAGCAGGAGCTGAAGAAGCTGATCGAGGGCGCCGGATACGACGTTGCCGCTGTTGCGCTGGAGGGAGACACCAACCAGGAAGAAGACTCAGCCGTCGAGGAGGCTTACCTCAAGCTTGCCTTGCGAAGGCTCTGGATTGCTGCGGTACCGACCACGCTGATCATGCTGCTGATGATGCCGCATATGTTCTGGCAGCCCATCCCGGGCTATCTGGCGATTGTCGTCGTGCTGGCATTCCCCGTGGTGTTTCTCTTCGGCGGTGCCGCTACCCATAAGGCGTCCTGGCGCTCCCTGAAGAACGGCACCTTCAACATGGATGTGCTGATATCCATGGGCAGCCTGCCACCGTTCATCATTGGCCTGGTGGGCTTTGTCTATCCGATGACCTCCTTCATCGAGATGGCTGCCACCATCATGACCTTCCATGTGCTTGGTCGGTACCTGGAAGCAAAAGCCAAGGGCAAGGCCTCGGAGGCCATCCGGAAATTGCTCACCCTCGGCGCTAAGACCGCGCGCGTGGAACGGGAAGGGGAAGAGGTCGAAATTCCCGTGAAGGATTTGGCTCCAGGCGACATCATGATTGTCCGGCCCGGTGACAAGGTGCCCACTGATGGTGAAGTGGTGGATGGTGAGAGTCATCTGGATGAATCCATTGCCACTGGCGAGTCTGTCCCGGTATACAAAAGCACGGGAGACACGGTTATTGGTGCCACCATCAACAAGGAAGGTCGCCTGAGAGTCAAGGCTACCCGTGTTGGTGGTGATACCTTCCTGGCCCAGGTGGTGAAACTGATCGACGAGGCTCAGGGCTCCAGGGTGCCAATCCAGGAGTTTGCTGACCGCATGACCGGTCGCTTCGTGCCGCTGGTTCTTGTTATTGCCCTGGGCAGTCTTGTGGTCTGGCTGTTCGCCGCTGATACCCTGCGCCCAATCCTTGAATGGGGTGCCGGATTCCTGCCCTGGGTAGATCCGGCGGCGGCGACGCCGGTGCTGGCGATCCTGGCGGCGATTGCGGTGTTGGTGATTGCCTGCCCGTGCGCCCTGGGACTGGCAACGCCAACGGCCCTGATGGTGGGGTCAGGTATTGGTGCCGAGCGCGGCATCCTGATTCGCTCGGGAGAGGCTATCCAGACCTTCAAGGACATCAAGGTCATGGTGTTGGATAAAACCGGAACAATTACCCGGGGAGAGCCAAAACTCACGGAAACCGTCGTCGCCTCGGGGATAACGGAAACCGAACTGCTGGAGCTTGCGGCTGCGGTAGAGAATGCCTCTGAACACCCCATCGCCCGAGCGATCGTCGACGGCGCCCGGGAGCGGGGCGTAAAGCCCGGTGATGTATCTGACTTCCGGTCCACCGGTGCCCGGGGCGTGTCCGGAACCGTGGCGGGTCAGACGGTGCTGATCGGTAACCGTCTGCTATTGGAAGAAAGCGGTGTGCAAGGGCTGGACGCCCTGGACCAGGCGCTTCAGGACCTGGAGGGCAAGGGCAGAACCGCCGTCATTGTCGCCCGCGACGGTCAGGCCTGCGGCATTGTCGCGGTTGCCGACACGCTCAAGGACGAATCCGTCGCGGCGATCAAAGCCATGCACGAGCAAGGGCTGCACGTCGTCATGATTACCGGTGACAACGAGCGGGCCGCCAACGCCGTGGCCAAAGAAGTCGGTATTGATGAGGTGCGTGCCGGCGTGTTGCCCGAGGGCAAGGTGGACGCCATTCGGGAACTTCAGGAAAAATACGGCAACCACGTCGCCATGGTGGGTGACGGCATCAACGACGCCCCGGCGCTGAAACAGGCAAACGTGGGCATTGCCATAGGCGCCGGCGCGGACGTAGCTATCGAAGCTGCTGACGTCACTCTGGTTCGTGGAGAACTGTCCGGTGTTGTCGACGCCATGGTGTTGTCACGTGCGACCTTCAAAAAGATCGTTGAGAACCTCCTATGGGCCAGTGGATACAACGCTGCGGCTATTCCTATCGCCGCGGCGGGGCTGTTGCACCCGATGATCGGTGTGGTGGCAATGACCGCCAGCTCGCTGTCCGTCATTGGTAATTCGATGTTGCTGCGTCGGCGTTACGATAAAGTGCGCCGCTAACATGGTGAACCGTGGTTGGCGTCGGGTCAGTTGATGTCGATACGATCAATTGTCGGCATGTTGCTTGTCACGGTGTTATGGGCAATCTGCTTTCCCTTTATCGTGGTGGGTCTTCCAGACGCGCCACCCTTGCTTTTTGCGGCGTTACGGGCATTGCTGGCGGGTATCTGCCTGGTTCTGATCGCCCTTGCAAGGGGCGGTCGCGTCCGATACTCCCCCCCGACAGTTTTTTGTGTTGACGGCTATCGGCTTCAGTTACACCGGTATGGGGCTTGGCGGGATGTTTCTCGGAGCCGGAGAATTGGGCCCCGGGCTTGCAACCGTTTTGGCAAACGCACAACCACTTTTTGCAGCTGTGTTGTCCTATTTTTTCATCAGGGAAGTTGTGAGCGGGCGTCTGTTTGCCGGATTACTCATTGGCTTTATCGGTGTTGTGGTGCTCGCAGCGCCTGACATGGAAGTAAGTAACTCCAGATTCATAGGATCGGTTTATATTCTTGGTGGCGCCGTTGGTACTGCCATTGGAAACGTACTGCTTAAATACCAGGCCGGCAGCGATGATATCTACTGGTCAATGGGCATTCAGCTTGTAATTGGTTCAGTTTTTCTGGGTTTTGCTTCTGTCATCCTGGGCGAAGGCATGGACATTAACTGGACCTGGTCGTTTGCCACCGCTGCTTTAATGCTGTCCATTCCCGCTACGGCACTGATGGTCGTGTTGTGGTATGCCCTGCTGGCAAGCGCTCCTTTGAACAGTCTCAATTCGTTTACCTTTCTTACGCCGGCCATAGGTGTTGTTATCGGGCTACTGTGGTTTGGGGAAACCTTCACTGTTGTGGAAATCACCGGCATTAGTATCACAATTATTGGTCTGATTATCGTCATGAAAGCACCGGGCGAAGGCGGGAGGGTGCGCGAAGTTCGTCCAGGAATTGATTGAGATCAACTCTTTTTCCAAGCTGACTGAAGTGTTCAGTTTGAATTCAGACTTCTGTGATTACCTAGACTTATCACTTGGGTTTAGGAGCTGGTAAGTAAAAATTGCTTGTCACAGCTTCAGGAGAATTCGTTATGGAATTTAGCCGTCGATATTGGATTACGCTTTCTTTCTTCGGTGTGATTGCTCTGGTTCTCCTTTGGGGCGAGCACAAGGTTCATATTCTCGGCGCACTGCCGTGGTTGATTCTCCTGCTGTGCCCGCTAATGCATATATTTATGCACGGAGGCCATTCCGGACATCAACATGGTCCGAAAAAGGAAGATCACCATGAGCAATGAAGCAACTGACTACGGGCTCTGGAGTCTCGTCGTCCTGAACTCTGCTGTTTTTATCTTTTTTGCGTTCAGCTTTTTCAAGCCTAAAACTAAGCGCGACTGGCGCTCGTTTGGTGCCTTTAGTGCGTTTCTGGTCGCGTTGTTTACTGAAATGTACGGTTTCCCGTTACTAATTCGAAATAAAGTAAGCGAACATTGCCCGGAGATATAAGCCAAATCCGGATGGCCAAAAAACGATTTCAATAGTCGTGGCAATTTTTGCAAACGTCGAAGCTGCCGGTAAACAGTGCTCCGAAGTTGTTCTTTGCTGTTAATGATCTTTTTACCGACGTGATGGTATTTGATATAGCCCCAAACAGACTCGTCAGGATTCAGCTCCGGCGAGTACGGCGGCAGGAAGAACAACCTGAGCTTGCCGTCGAGACTCTCAACATAGTCTCGAACCCGACGAGCATGATGAACCGGGTGGTTATCGAGGATCAGGAAAACCGGCTTGTCAACGTCTTGCACCAGAGCCTTGAGGAAACCAAGAAACGCATCGGTGTTCATGTTGCCCTGAATGGTCTTAAAGCGAAGCTCGCCGCGAGGCGAGATGGCCGAGATCAGATTGATGCTGAAGCGACTGCCCGTATTACGGATGATCGGAGTTTCACCCCTGGGTGCCCAGGTGGTGCCACTGTGATAATCAGACCGAATGCTGGCTTCATCGCCGAAATAGATGGTGGCGCCGACTTTTTTTGCTTCCTTGCGAATTTCCGGGTAGGTCTCTTCTTTCCATTGTTTCACGGCCTCTGGCTTTTGCTGGTAGGCCCGATGCAGGGGTTTCTGAGGCGTCAGCCCCAGGTTTCGAAGCAGACGACCGACCGAGACATCGCTTAACCGGACGTTGAACTTTTGCCGGATGAGCTCACGCACTCGGCCCCGAGTCCACAGGGCAAAATCAAACTTCAACTGGTCCGGCGTAAAGGTCGTTATCCAGATATACAGCTCCCGGATCTGAGCACCGCTCAGTTTCTTGGGACGACCGGAAATCTGCTTGGCCTTGAGCGCGTCAAAGCCACCCTCGCGGTAGGCAGCCAGCCATTCATAGATTCGTGCTCGGCTCATCCCCAGCGCTTTGATGACGACTTCTGGACTCTCGCCATCCATGACCCGTTGAACGGCGCGAACGCGAATGGCTTCTAATGTTTTGTGATCAAGTTTACGACCGTCATCGTGGCGCATGTGTGTAAATATCCGATAAGCTTGGCGAACGGAGCCTACATTATAAATGATGTTCGCTTACTTTCGAACCCATTAGTAACTATTTACTTCCTTGCGGGCTGGTTACAAAGCAGCTACCCAGATGTTGACTGGTTTTCCCATGACAGCGGGCATTTACTGGAAATGTTGTTTGGGTGGCAGGGTTCTCCCCACTTCGGGCCATTCCATTTGCTGAGTACCGCTTTCATTGCGGGTGGATTTTATCTGATGTGGGATCGTAATAAAGTCGGTAACAACATAATAAAGTTGGTAACTTACTAATAGAGTTGGTAACTCGTTTCCGGTGTCCGCTTGGTCAAACCGCTCATCAAAAAATGAAGAGAGTAACCGGATCAACGAATGCCGCTTCATGGGATTCGATGCTGGTATGCCTTTGGAGTCGGCTCGACAAAAAATAACTTTATAAGTACGCACTGTTACACAGAAGCTGAAATCCTCTCCTAGTATTTTACCCACGACGGCACTGCTTCAACGCCTTTCAGAAGGTGGTAGCCGTTAGGGACTAAACGAAAACACGGAGGCTTTAAATGCTAAGACTATTTGTCTTATTCGCGTCTTTATTATCCATTGCACTCATATCCATCCAGACACATGCGAGCAACAACGGAACTGCTGCTTGTGAGACTCTTCCAGAACCTTTTCGTCAGCTTGCAACAATGACGTTAGACCCAGCCGTGGGGAATCCCCCTCAAACTGGGCTCTGCCACCGTGTTGCTAATGCTGAAAAGCACTACGCAAAAGAGGCTGACGATAAGGCGATTCAAGAGCTGGAAAAATATATCGCAGGCGTTAGTAAGAGAAGCGGAAAATTTATTGGGGAGAGTTACGCGGCTGCATTGATATCTGAAGCCGAGAGAGTCGTTTCCATTATTTCTGGTAACTTTGAACCAGAGACATTGGCTATAAATGGCGGTGTGTTCGGCTTCAACGATAAGGCACCTATCGGCGGCGCAATCGTTAACGTTAGCTTTATCGAGTCGGGATCTACGTTCACAGCCACCACCGATAGCAATGGTCTGTTTTCAATCTCAGATCTAACGGAAGCTGGAGTTTACGTTGTAGACGTAACAACTCAGGATGGAAGAACAGGCAGCGCTCAAGGCAGTTTGCTTGAAACCGAAAACACATCTTCTGTACTCGTTACTGTTGACCCCGCAGGTAGCAGTGCCATCTACGGAACTGTTTATGATGAATCTGGGCTGCCTGCTCCCGCCGCTCTGGTAACAGCTATCTTTCCCGATACTGACCGAAAATACTCAACAATCTCGTCAAGCGATGGATCTTTTGCACTGACGAATGTCCATGGAGATGGAACTCTGATTCTCGTTGGCTTCAAAAACGATACTGGTGCTAGCGGATCCACCACTGGAGTCCTGTCGAGTTACTCCTCCCAGATCACGCGCAACCTGACAATAACTGCGCCTCAGACTGTAAATGCCGAGTTCCTGAATAGCAATTTCGAGAATGGCCTAGAAGGATGGTCTACGGAAGGCTCAGTCACCCTCATTGACCGAAACCTTGTTTTCACCACACCGGACTCAGGCAACTAAGGGAGATTGAGTAATATGGATATCATGAAGAAAGTGGCGCCAAAGTTAAGCGTCGTGATCCCTTGCACAGCAGTGATGCTTCTCGCCGGTGCGCAAAGCGCAGCTGCAGCTGGCTGTCCGGTAACCCAAGCGGCTGTTGTCAGCAATGCTGGCTCGCAATCAGCAAAGGGTACCTTGAGTCAGGCGTTTGTTGTTCCACCTGCTTACGAGCAAGTCTCTGGCCGTCTTCGGTTTCTTTCTAACGAGTGGCCGCAATACTACGGTACAGAGTATAATGACACTTATCTCGCACGTTTAACTGCGCCCGGTAAGGTCGAAATCATAGCGAACGGAAACGTCAACAGTTCTACCTGGTCATCAGGTCTGCTTGGGTATAACGGGGCTACGCCTGAGATCAATTACAACACGGATCTTTCCGGGCTGGTAGGCACGACGGTACAGCTAGCGTATGAAGTACAGGATGTAGGGGATACGATCGTAGACTCGGCCCTGGCCGTGGACGCCGTGCAGGTCCTCCGTACAGAGCAATTTGTGCCCGTCGAAGGACAAGGTGGTGCATTGACCGGCGATGCTACGATCAGTGGATCATTTGGCCAGGCGGTTAAACTGACATTCACTAACCAGAACCTTCTTGGCACGACAATATCTGTCAAGGATACTGACCCGCTTGGACAAACGAAGGAGTCGATTATTCTGCCTCAGCAGAGCGTCACCTTCACTTTTGTAAACGGTGGGGACGAGCCTATGGGATGGAATTTTGAGGTATCGACCAATTCCGATGCATTCATAGTTTCATATGGCATCGAATCTACCTGGACTGACGGGATGCCACCCAATCCATGCTTCTAAGACTGTTTGTTTTGACTCTCGTCATTATCGGATCGGCTTGTAGTACTCAGTCGCAGCAAGCACATGCTCAAGAGAGCGATGCGGTCACAATCAATTTGACTGGGGACGCGATTGAGGCAGCCGTTCTTTCGGAAGGAACACTTTGGCTGAAACTCACACCAAGTGGAAGAAACCAATTGGCCACCGCGACGAAGGATAACCTGGGTAACCGAGTAACGATCCACGTTCTTGACCATCAAGCGTTATCGCTAATGGTCGTTCACGAACTCCCAATGGAGAAGCTGGTAATCAAGGCTCCATCACCAGAGCTAAAAGCCGCAATAGAACCCTATCTGGTAAAAACGAGATAGAAACTTTAAACGGGGGCAATTTCTGCCCCCGAACTCCACTTGCAGTTCCAAAGATTTTTGAAAGGTTGAGATCAAACCACTAGATCTTTGGAGACACTCGTGCAGACATAAGTCACTCAAATGCGTCATCCCCAATATTTCCTTCAGCCCTTCAGCTATGGATCACACGTGGAACATGCCTTCATGATGGAAAGGAACGGAGGCGAGCAATAAGACTCAGCTGAGAGGCAAAAACGGAATAGGATTGGAATTTGGTGCCAGTCAGGCTTTTAATAGTTACTGACTTTATTATTATGCAGGGGGCAGCCATTCTAGTTAAACCTACCTCAAAGTTACCGACTTTATTTCCATCGCATCGGTTCTGAGGGGAAAATACGCCCCCTGGAGAGACTTTTAGTTACCAACTTTTTTACGATCCTACATCTGATCGCGGCCGGTTGGCGCACACTGTACACCGCTCAGAAAGAGAGCAAACTCGCCACCAGTGGGCTTTATGCCTGGGTTCGTCATCCGCAATATGTCGGGTTTGCACTGATCATGTTTGGCTTTCTCCTGCAATGGCCGACGCTGCTTACCCTGGCAATGTTTCCGGTACTCCTATGGATGTACTCACGTTTGTCCATTCATGAGGAGAAAGATATCGAGAAAGAGTTTGGGGAGGCGTGGCGCGACTATGCGGCTAAAACACCACGGTTTATCCCAAGTTTCCGGGATTTTCGACAACGGATTTAGCTTCATGGCCAGGGCGCTGAATTGGCATCGCAACGACGTGCGTTCAACTTAAGGAGAGTAAGCCATCATGGATATCAAAAGCTTTGGTGAGTTGATCGAGTGGACCCGAGACCTGCACACGCATCTGGCCCAGTGTCTCGGGCACTGCGCCACGCGGCATGAGGAGGAAAGGGCAGGAGTGTTACTGGAGTATCTTGCATCTCACGAATCGGAACTTGCACGGATCGTCGAAGAGTTTGAGGGTCAGAGTGCCAGTAACACACTGGAAACACGGGTCTATGACTACCTCAGACACAATCCGATAGAAACACACCGCACCTGCGACGAGCCATACGCCAAACTGGATTTCCAGGGAATCTACCGCGAGGTTATGGATTTCCATGAGCAAGTCATGAATCTGTACAAGAATCTTTTGGGTAAAGCGGAAATCCCGGAAGCTCGAGAGTTGCTGGAAGGACTACTGGAGATGGAAACGAACGAGTCTATGCGCCTGGCCCGGCAAATAGGACGGATGGACGATCTGTGATTCATTACAGGCTTTCCTGCTTTCTTCTAATTGTTTTGTTTTCTGCCCCTCTTCTGGCGAGCACGACTTCGGCGGTTTCTTTAATTGAACGCATGGAGCAGTTGCTTTGGTCAGACAGTAGTCACGGCCGCTCCACCATGCGTATCGAGAGTGACTACTGGACTCGGGAGCTGCAGTTGGAAGCCTGGATGAATCGGCCCGATCACACCTTGATCCGGATTCACTCACCGAAAAAAGAGGCTGGCGTTGGCTCGCTGAGAATCGGCGATGCCATGTGGAATTACCTTCCCAAAGTTGATCGCACGATCAAGATCCCGCCGTCAATGATGCTGCAGCCATGGATGGGGTCCAACTTCAGCAATGATGATCTGGTCAAGGATAGCTCCTTTGTCGACGACTACACCCATGAGGTTGCCGGGGTCGATGATTCAGGCGAGGTGCCGGTGTACCGGGTCGTCTCAACACCACGGCCCGACGCGCCGGTGGTCTGGAGCCAGCTTGAATTCGAGATCCGCGCGGACGCTATTCCCGTGTCCCGAACGATCATCCACATTGAATCCATTGAATTCGATATTCCTGTAGACGAGGCGCTTTTCTCATTGCGTCGCCTGCGCAACCCGGAATGAGGCTCCGCTATGAGCATCGTCAATGTCCAGCATGTGTCGCGGATTTATCAGCAGGATTCCATCGCCGTCAAGGCGCTGAACGATGTATCCGTGGCGATCGAGCCCGGTGAGTTCACAACGCTGGTGGGGCCATCGGGTTCGGGCAAGACGACCCTGTTAAACCAGATCGGGGCCCTGGATGAACCGGATACGGGGCGCATTCAGGTGGCGGGTGAGGAAATCACCGGGCTCAGCCGCAAGCAACGCACCATTCTGCGACTTTGGGAAATTGGCTTTGTATTCCAGGAGTACAACCTCATCGGTGTGCTGTCGGCTCAGGAGAATGTGGAGTACGTGCTGATGCTTCGCGGCATTCCGTTTCGGGAACGACGGGCCGAGGCCCGGCGCATTCTCGCGGAGGTCGGGCTGCAGGGGATGGAACAGCGTCTGCCCCATGAACTCTCCGGCGGCCAGCAACAACGTGTCGCGGTGGCCAGGGCCATCGTCAGTAAGCCTGCGATTGTCCTGGCCAATGAGCCAACCGCCAATCTCGACTCCGCGACCGGTGCGGCCCTGCTGGACCTGATGCGGGGTCTGAACTCGGAGCGCGGTATTACCTTTGTGTTTTCCACCCACGATCCGATGGTGATGGAGCGAGCGCGTCGGAGGTCTGGTGTTTCTCTGGGCTTTTATCGATGGCATCAATGCCCAGATGATCAACAACATGACCGGTTATGTAACCGGCGACCTGAAAGTGCACCAGCGCGGATTTCACGACGACCGGGAAATGAACATTGCCGTTGCCGAGCATTGGAACCTTGCTGAGGAAATGTCCTCCGTAACCGGTGTCGCAGCGACCACGCCCAGGGTGACGGGCAATGCGCTGGCCAGCCATGCCGACCAGTCACGGGCCTTGCAGGTGATGGGGGTCGACAGCACAACAGAGCCGCAGGTAACCCGGCTTGATCGGTCGATCATCCACGGGCGCTATCTGGAGGGGGACAATGAGATCGTTATGGGCGTGGACGCCGCCAGTGCCCTGAGTACCTCCCCGGGAGATGAGCTGGTGCTGGTGGTTCAGGCAGCGGACGGCTCCATTGGCGCAGACCGGTTCGAGGTGGTGGGTGTTTTCGAAACCGGCATCAAACGTATTGATGGATTTGTAGCCCAGATGCCCCTGGCATCCGCCCAGACGCTGTATGCCTTTGAAGGTCGGTTTACCGAGATTGCGGCCCGCGTAGAGGACTCTGACCAGCTCGAAGCGGTGGTTGGAAGCCTGCGGAAGCAGCTGCAGGAACGCAATGTGGAGGTCCTGGGCTGGCTGGTGGAGATCTTGCCTCCAGCGCCCAGACCATTCGCGGCATCTACCGCACCGGCAGTGACCTGTTCGACACAGAGTATGCATTCATCGATATCAATACAGCCCGAACACTGGGCGGCCTGCAGGAGGACGAAGTTTCACGGATCGTGCTGAGGCTGTCAGATCGCTCAGACAGTGTGGCCCTGGCACAGACCCTGAACCAGTCGTCGCCTCTGACCAACCACGGGCTGGTGGCCCAGGACTGGGAAACCTTGCTGCCGGTGGTTGTGCAGATGGTGCAAATGAGCCAGGTGGATTTCTACCTCATTCTGTCGGTGGTCTTTGTGGTGGTCGCGATTGGCGTCATGAACACCATGGTGATGTCGGTGATGGAGCGTACCCCGGAACTGGGCGTCATGCTGGCACTGGGTACGAGAGGTGGACAATTACAGCTGACGATTCTGTTTGAGGCATTCTTTCTTGCGGTGTTGGGTATGGTGGCAGGAACGGTGGTTGGCGGCCTGCTTGTGTTCTGGCTTGGCCAGACCGGTATTGATCTGTCCTCGGTCAGTCGCTCTCTGGAAGCCATCCCCGGTATCATCGACCGCATCTATCCGGTGTTGATTTTCGATCATGTCTGGCTTCCCAGCCTGCTGTTGTTCCTGTGCTCCGTGCTGGTAGCGCTGTACCCGGCGTGGCGGGCCTCACGACTGGACCCGGTTGAGGCCATTCGGCATGGTTGATCGCACTCCACTGGTGGCGGTGGGCCTGGCCTGGCTGATGCTGGCTTCGAACGCTGCGGCTGATTTCAGCCATTCCGGATCGCTCAAGAATCTCAGTGCCGGGTCGCGCTCGCTGGTTGATGAGGATCGTTACTTCTCGAACCTTACCCGCCTGCGTCTGGAGCCCCGCTATCGATATGAAGACTGGGTTCTGGATGCGGCCTACGACCTGGAGCTGGTGACAGGCAGTTTTCTGGACAGCCCGGAATTCGCCCTGCTCAGAGAGGTTCCCGATCCACGCTACTGGGATCTTCAGGGCGACGTCTATGAGTCAGGGGATGTGTTGGCGCGTCATCAACTCTACCGTGGCACGATACAGTGGCGCTCGCCAGCCGGGGATTTCCGATTTGGGCGCCAACAGGTGAACTGGTCCACCGCCCTGATCTGGAACCCCATGGACATCCTCAATCCTGTCAGCCCCCTCAACCTTGAACCTGATGAACGGATTGGCGTGGACGCCGTGTTATGGGACAGCCCCTGGGGGGCAACCGGCCGAATCAGCGCTGTTCATGCACTGCAACACAGTGACAAGGAGGCCAGCACGGCGGCGAGGGCCAAGCGTTTTGTTGCCGGGGTCGATGCCAGTGTGATGATCGGCGATTTTGCAGGCACGACCAAAGCGGGTGTCAGCGGCAGTAGCTCAGTGGCCGGCACCGGTTGGCGTACTGAACTCGTCTGGAGCGAAGCAGATACTGGCGATGGTTACTGGCAGGGCGTGGCAGATCTGAACTGGGCGTATCGCAACGGCTTTAACCTGGCATTGGAGTATTTCTACAACGGTCAGCCCGCACGGCCCGGAAACCTGGACCTTTTGAGGCTGGTTTCCACCCGCCCACTGTATACCGGGCGCCATTATATCGGGCTGCTGGCATGGCAGGATATAAATCCGTTCTGGCAGTATCGCGTGGTGGTCATCCGCAATGCCGATGATGCCAGTTGGGTACTTTACCCCCGGTCCACATGGACGCTGCCATTCAAACGGGAAATTTATCTCACGGCAGGAGCCCAGTGGTTCGGAGGTGACGACGACAGCGAATATGGGAGATTAGAGCCGGTCGGGCTAATGGAGTTACAATGGTTTTTCTGAACATATAGTTAGGAATTATATGATAAATAGCCGATGATCTTTTCGTAAGATGACCGGCTATGTTTTAACATGATGTTCGCTGCACCGATTTAGTGATGATTATGGTTAATAGGCGCTCTCTCTGATTGTTCTTTTCCGTAATTAACTTCGCGTGATTCATCCTGGTTTGCCTGAGATTTTTTTACCATCCCATGGTTTTGTTTCTCATGCATACAGTGCATGTGCATGCTTTTAGTATGCTCTGTTTTGTTAGGGTAACTGCGTTCTTCATTGATGCGATCGGCCAAACCGCCGGCCGTGGCCATGGTTGAAAATGCAGCCATGATTGCAGTAACGATAATTAGTTTTTTCATAATGTTGATCTCTCTTTCTATAAGCTGACTCGGTAATTCAAGTCAGGTTCAGGTTGGTATGGTTTACTTGCTGGCGTTAGAACGCCGGCTGCTCAGCATTCGAGTCAGGCGGTGCCTGCGTCTCCGCGAGCTGACTTTGCCGCATGGTTTACCCTGCGGTATTTTTTTGCTTTTTCTCCAATGCCTTATGATAGGCGCGACCCTCTTTCGTCATCATTTGCAGGCGAGCCTCCATACCTACCTCGGAAATGGCATGGCGCGTCATGTCCCTGTGCAAACGCCGCATATCGTCATTCTGAAGAATCTTTTCAACGGACTCGGTGTTCATCATTTGGCTGTGCATGGCCTTCATGTTCTTATTGTCTGACATGTTGCCTGCAAGTACGGATGTTGAAATCGTGACGGCTGCTGCAAATACAAATAACGTTTTCATTATTACACCTCCGGGTTGTTTGATGGCTCTATTGAAACATCGGTTTCTGAAATGACCCTGAATTTTAATAAAAAACAAAGAATCTCGATATTCCTAACCTATTGAACTATTCTTTGGTCATGAAAATACGTCGACGTTCCGGCCAAAGTCGGACTCAAGCAATAAACATGCGAATCATTGGAGAAAACCATGTCATACACAATCAATCGAATGATCAAAGATGCTGATTTTGAAGAGGTCGATAAAAGGACGCGGCAGGCACTTACTGACCACAGCTTCGGGGTGTTGACGGAAATCGACGTCAAAGCCACCATGAAGAAAAAACTGGACAAGGATATGCCTCAGTACCGGATTCTTGGCGCCTGTAACCCTGCCATGGCGTGGGAGGCCATCGGAGTTGAACCGCGGGTGGGGGCCATGCTGCCTTGCAATGTCATTCTCCGTGAGGTGTCGGAGGGTGTGGAGGTCAGCGCAATCGACCCCGTGGTGTCCATGTCCGCCATTGATAATGACGAACTCAAGCAGGTTGCCGGCAAGGTCAGGGATATGCTTTCTGAGGTTGTTCAGGCGATCTGAAACGTTAAAAACCTCCCGGATGCTGTTGCCGGGAGGTTTTCCACTTTTTCAGGCTACTCCTCTACAGCTCAGGGCCTGCTCAAAGCATCTTTTTCAGCTCACCATAGCAGCGATAATTGCTTTCTTCATGATATTTTCCTTTCTTGCCATAAACAGGCTCAGTAATTCAGCTCGGTTTCAGGTTTGTGTGTTTTACTTGTCCGCGATCAGGGCATCGACTGCTCAACATTTGAGTTAGCCGGTGCTTGTGTCTCCGCGAGTTGACTTTCCCGCAGGGGTTACCCTGCGGTGTTTTTCTCCCTTTGTTCTAGTGCCTTATGATAGGCTCGGCCCTCTTTCGTCATCATTTTCACGCGAGCCTCCATACCCAACTCAGAAATTGCATAAAGCGTCATGTCCCTGTGTAAACGCTGCATATCCTCATTCTGAAGAATGTTTTCAACGGGTTTTGTGTCCATCACTTGGTTGTGCGTGGCCTTCATATTCTTATTTTCTGATATGTTGCCTGCAAGTACGGATGTTGAAAAAGTAACTGCTGCTGCAAACACAAATAATTTTTTCATAATTACACCTCCTGTTTGGTTGGTGAATGCAGTTAATCATTAGTTTCTGAAATGAAGCTGAAATATAAAAAATATATTTTTGATATTTGTCAACGGCCGAAAATTGATTGGGTTGTGCGAGGGGTATGCGGATATAATTATTTTATTGTTAAATAGGCTGTGTCGCCGAACAATACGAAGTAAGGGGCTTGAACTGACCTATCGGAAGTACATAGGGACTTTGTGTTCGCTTATTTCTGTTCTCTGTCCTCGTGATCATAAAGGCGATGCGTTTACGATGACGCTGCACAGTCACATCGTTATGGATTCCTTTGAACAGGTTCCGTCCGGAGGCTGCACCGGGGCGTCCGCTGTCGTTGTCAGCAGCGAGCTTGGGTTAGCCCGCCATCAGCATCCAGACGGCCCCAAGGCTGGCCAATGTGCTCACCAGGGGGATAACCCCCATTTTGAACTGGAACGCACAGAGAAACGCCACGGCTGAGAGTGTCAGCATCGGCACATCTACGCTGGCAAGATGGGGCAGTTGCATGTTGACACCATACTCCGAGAAGAGGAATTGCTCGGCGAACAGTGCGCTGATCGCAAACCAAAGTGCCAGGTTGGCAATCACTCCAACGACGACGGCAGTGACGGCCCCAAGGGCGGAAGAAATGGCTTGGTTTGCGCGTAGTTTCTCCACGTAGGGCGCACCGGCAAAGATCCACAGAAAGCAGGGCAGAAACGTCACCCATGTGGTCAGCAGGGCGCCAATAGAGGCGAAGAGGAGCGCAGACTCGCCGGCAGCATCGCGGTAGGCTGCGAGAAATCCAACGAACTGTGTGACCAGAATAAGGGGCCCTGGCGTCGTCTCCGCCAGGCCGAGGCCCTCCAACATTTCACCGGGCTGGAGCCACTGATAGTTCTCAACCCCTTGCTGGGCCACGTAAGACAGCACTGCGTAGGCGCCGCCAAAGGTGACTGTCGCCATCTTTGAGAAAAACACGGCAATCTGCGAATACACATGGCCGTAGCCCAGGGCGGCCAGCAACCCGAACACGGTTAGTGCCCAAAGTATCAGACAGGTCAGGGCGGCACGCCGGGTGCCCGGGCGCACAATGGTTTCGGTGCTGACTAACGACTGATTAGCCTCCGTATTGTCCGGCCCAAGTCTACGTGCTATCAGGTAGCCCGTAATGCCCGCCGTCAGAACCACGATCGGAAACGGTACGCTGAAAACAAACAAGGCCAGAAAACCGGCAACGGCGAGGAACGGCCTCAAGGTGCCCTTGAGTGCTCGTTGCCCGATTCGTATCAAGGCCTGAACAACAATTGCGAGCACCGCCGCTTTCAGGCCGAAAAAAACACCTTCAACAAGAGTCAGGTCACCGATGGTGACATACGCCCAGGACAAAAGGAAAATCGCCAGGGCACCGGGAATGATGAACAGCAGGCCTGCAATAACCCCGCCCCTCACACCATGCATTAGCCAACCGATGTAGGTGGCAAGTTGCTGAGCCTCAGGCCCGGGTAACAGCATGCAATAGTTCAGGGCGTGTAGAAATCGAGACTCATCCAGCCACTTCTTCTCGTCTACAATAATCCGGTGCATTAGCGCGATCTGCCCTGCCGGGCCGCCGAAGCTGAGAAGACCGATCCTAATCCAGACTATCAGCGCTTCCCTGAAAGAAACTTCACTCATTAGCCCTTTTCCTTGATTACATTATTCAATATCGTTTATTTGTGCCTCGTCCCTGAGGCTGTCGCAGTGGTGCGTACTTTACCAGTTACAGCATTTTCTTCAGTTCACCGTAATCACCGCCGGTGCGCAGTACCATGGTCACATTGTTGTTGTTGCGGTTCCGAAAGAACCAGCCGTGGTTGCCGGTAAAGGCGGCTTCCAGTTCGCCCTCGTCTTCCGGAACGCCCCGGCCCTTTTCGTAAGAGATGGACCGGCCGGCACCATCGCCATGGGTGTCAAAGTTAACGGGGCCACCTTCGGATTCCCAGGAAAACCGGGCGATGGCGCCCTCATTCATGGTGAGCTTGAACTCCGTACCCTGGCCCGGCGTCAGCACAAAACGAACCTCATCTTTCCATTCGGTTTCGTCGGCGGTTGCTGGAGCAGGCTCTTCCGGCGCAGGCTCGGCTTCCGGAGCTGCTTCGGCAGTGGCGGCGGGCTCAACCGATGCTGGCGCCGGCGCTTCTGTCTGGGGTTGCACCGCCACCATTTGCGCGGCGGCATCGGCGGCCGCTTCTTCGGCCAGCTGTTCCTTGATTTCACCCATCTCGGTCAGGCCCAGAACCCGGCCGGCACCGGTCGGGTCCAGCGCATACTCGGCGGGCATGACCACCGTCACCAGCAGCACCAGTGCAACAATAGCGGCGATGATGGTGGATCGAATCAGTTTGGCGGTGGAGGGTAGTTCTTCACGGTTTGGTCTATTGGTGTTGTACATAACGAATCTCCAGAATTAGGCGATAAAATAACCGGTGAGCTGATAACCGAAGAGCAGGAAGCCCGCGCTCATCATGGCTACATTGGTGGTGTAGGCGTGGCGGAAAAAGCCGTCGGTTTTACGCCAGAAGCTGATGGCGATCAGGATCATGGCCAGGGCGATGAGCTGGCCGATTTCCACCCCGACGTTGAACGCCAGCAGGTTTGGCACCAGGCCGTCCGGCGAGATGTCGTATTCGATGATTTTTGAAGACAGGCCAAAGCCGTGGAAGAACCCGAAGATCAGCGTGGCGGCCTTGGTGTTGGGCTGGAAACCAAACCACCGTTGATAGGCACCGATGTTGTCCAGCGCCTTGTACACGATGGACAGACCGATAATGGCATCAATGATGTAACTGTTGATGCCAATGTTGAAATACACCCCCAGCAGCATGGTGGTGGAGTGCCCTACCGCAAACAGGCTCACATAGATCGCGATGTGTTTCATCTGGTAGAGGAAGAAGATGACACCCAGCAGGAACAGCAGGTGGTCATAGCCGGTGACCATGTGCTTGGCCCCCAGATACATGAAGGCTATCAGGTTAACCCCGGTGATCTCCTGGATATAACCTTTATCGCCCTCGGCGACGGCGTGGGCGAGTGCATCGGCGCTCATGCCGAATAGCCCGAGGGTCAGAACAATCCATAACAGACGGTATCCGCCGGTGGCATGACGCCTACGCCGAACGCCGCCAAGCAAAGTTGACAACATAAAGACTCCAATTGTGTTCGTTCAGTCAGCTGCAGTGCAGCGAGAATCAGGCAATCAGAGCGGGTTTTGGAGGGCGTTCAAGGCGATAACGAAAATTCTGGGGCGAGGCACCGGCGAAAGACAGGGGTTGCCGGTGTGAAACTACTAGTGCAGCTGTGAGCGTAATGGTCAGCCGATCTGCCGTTTCATGGGTGTGGTTGCCAGAGTCGTGGTGCTGGTGAGAGCCGTGTGAGCTCTCGCCGTGATCCTCCAGGCTATGACTGTGGGAATGATCACCATGATCAGTCACGTCCAACCCTGTGAGTTCGGCAATACCATGGGAAGATGCTTCACCAATGGTGGAGAGCGTCATGCCAGCCAGTGCGATGAGCATAACCATCAGTGGCAACAGTGTTCTGTGGCGAATGGTGGCGATCATGGGCGTCAGTGCACTGGCTCGGTCATGGGCATCGTCGGGATAACCCAGCTTCGGTAGTTGTATTGCTTGAGCGAATGAGGATACCTTTCTCGCCGAACGGATAACAATTAAATGTCAAAAATGTTCCGAAGGGGTCTCACCTGCTGGAGCTTCGTGGAGAGCAATGCAATGACCTGGCTTATAACCAAATACGCCATCACCGCCGCCCTGGTAGTACTGATTTCGGAAGTTGCCAAGCGCAGCGACAAACTCGGCGCACTGATTGCGGCGCTGCCCATGGTGACTGTGCTGGCGATGGTCTGGATGTATGTTGAGCATCAGCCTGCGGACAAGATCTCCAACCATGCCTGGTACACCTTCTGGTATGTGCTGCCCACCTTGCCGATGTTTCTGTTGTTTCCGTTCCTGTTACCCCGTTTGGGATTCTGGTTGTCGCTGGCGGTCAGTGCCGTGCTGACCATGATCTGTTTTGTTTCCCTGGCACTCGTAATGAAACGATTCGGCGTTGGTTTGATGTAAATTCAATAGCCAGATCAGAGCACGTGTCTGATTGTTTTGAGCGAGATCAAAAAATCCATTATTTAGGATAAATCTTTCAGTCACAGTTCAGGTTGCCCCTCTAGCATTCTCCGCATAACAGCCTTTTGCGGAGAATTCACTTTGCGTTATCTCAGACACCTTCCAAAACTGGGCATGGCCACGATGCTGGCCATCTCAGCCTTGCCCGCAGCGGCCCAGCAGGAGCTGGGCCTGACGTCGGCCATTGAAATCGCCATACGGAATGACCCCTGGCTGCAAGGCAGTGTTTATCAGGAACAGGCCCTCAGGGAAGAAGCGGTGGCACAGGGCTCGCTGCCTGACCCCCGCTTGACGCTCGGGCTGGCAAACCTGCCCACAGACACTTTCGATCTCGGGCAAGAGGCAATGACCCAGACCACCGTTGGCATTACCCAGCGCTTTCCCCGGGGGGACAGCCGCCGGATTGCCAAAGCCAGGGTACTGCAGATGGCGTCAATACAACCCCGCCAGCGAGACAATCGTGAACTCAAGGTGACCGAAACAGTCACCCACCTGTGGCTCGATGTCTGGCGCGCCCAGCAAAGTGTGCAGCTGATCGAGAGCAGTCGTGGCCTGTTCGAGCAGTTGGAAGACGTTGCCCAGGCGGGCTACCGCTCGGCCACAATGAGCGCCCGGCAGCAGGACGTGATTCGCGCATCCGTCGAGCTGACCCGGCTGGACGACCGGCTAACCGCGCTGTCAGCAGAGCTCAGTTCCAGCCGTGAGGCGCTGGCGGAGTGGGTGGGAGCATGGGTTGACGAAATAGCTGGAATCCGTGCCGACCTCCTGGCTGTTGACGATGCCATACCGTCGTATTTGACAGCACTGTCTGCGAACGGCAGTCCGAAGGTCGATAGCGCACTGGCGATCGACCACCCGATGATTCGTGCCACGGATGAACTGATTGAGGTGCGGACTCTGGAGGTGGACCTGGCGAGACAGGCCTACAAACCGGAATGGTCACTGTCTGCACAGTACGGATACCGCGATAGAGCCCCCAATGGCCAGGACAGGGCCGACCTTTTCTCCGTCGGTATCAGTGTTGATCTCCCACTATTCACCAGTAACCGCCAAGACCGGAACCTCAAAGCCTCCGTGGCCCGGGCAGAGACCGTTAAAACCGAACGTATGCTGCAGCTGCGCCAGTTGCAGGCGTCAGCCCGCAGTGCACTGGCGCGCATTGAGCGCCTGGATGAGCGCATTACACGTTACCGGGAAACCCTGCTGCCTCAGATGGAGCAGCAGGCCGAAGCCGCCCTGAGTGCTTACAACTCTGACGATGGTGATTTTGCCGAAGCCGTGCGTGCGCGTATTGCCGAGCTGAATGCCCGCATCGAGCTGGTTCAGATGGTGGCCGAGCGCGCCAGGTCGCAAGCCAGTTTCGATTACGTCACCGCCGGCGCGGACAACGCCTCACCCTCTTCATCGACTCGATATCAGGACTGACAACTATGGCCAATTTCATTCGCCCTCTGGGCTTTCTCGTGCTGGGTGGTTTTGCCGGTGCCGGCATTAGCTGGTGGCTGGCGGCTGGCGCAAGCATGGATCACACCGCTGATCCTGCACATTCACAGGCCCAGGAGCCGCTTTACTGGGTGGCCCCCATGGACCCTGATTTCAGAAGGGACAAACCGGGCAAGTCGCCCATGGGGATGGACCTTGTGCCGGTTTATGCGGACGGCGGAGCCGCGGATGACCCAGCGGGCACCGTCCGGATATCGCCCGCCGTGACCAACAACCTGGGTGTGAGGACCGGCACGGTTATCCAGGGGCGCCTGCCACTAAACATCACCACCGTCGGGCACGTCCAGTATAACGAGGACGCCATGGCCCATGTGCATCCCCGTGTTGAGGGCTGGATTGAGGCGCTGTATGTGAAGGCGGAGGGGGAGCCGGTTGAACAGGGCAAGGCCTTGTACTCGTTGTATTCGCCCACCCTGGTTAACGCTCAGGAGGAACTGGTTCTGGCGTTGAACCGGGGCAACGAGAATCTGGTCCGTGCTGCAGAGCAGCGTCTATTGGCGCTGAATGTTCCAACCAGCCTGGTACGGAGCCTGAAGGATACCCGCGAAGTGCGCCGTACACTGACGGTCTACGCACCGGCGACCGGGGTTATCGAGAGTCTCAATGTGCGCGAAGGGATGTTCATCAAACCCGGCGACCAGGTGGTGACCATTGCCTCGCTGGACGAGGTCTGGGTTCTGGGCGAGATGTTCGAGAGCCAGATTGCCGCAGTTAAGCCCGGTGATCGGGCGGTGATGACATTGGATTATATGCCGGACCGGCAGTGGCGGGGGCAGGTGGATTACGTCTATCCGGAGATCAACACAACAACCCGCACGGCCCGGGTCAGACTGCGCTTTGATAACACCGACGGTGCCTTGCGCCCGGGTATGTTCGCCCGGCTGAACATACAGGGAGAGCGTGGTGACCGGCGAATGTTAGTGCCCCGGGAATCCGTGATCCGTACCGGCCAGAGTGACCGTTTGGTGCTGGCTCTGGAAAAAGGAGCGTTCAAATCGGTTAACGTCGATGTTGGGCGCGTAGGTGAGGAGTATGTGGAAATTCTGCAGGGGGTAAGCCCCGGCGACACGGTGGTCACCTCGGCGCAGTTTCTGATCGATTCAGAATCCAGCAAAACCTCTGACTTTCTGCGTATGTCGCCCCGACCGACGGAGATGGATCACAGCGCCCATGGCATGCAGCATGAAGGGGGCCACTGATGATCGCGTCGCTGATTTACTGGTCGGTTCGTAACCGTTTTCTGGTTGTCATGGCAGCACTGCTGCTGACCGGTCTGGGACTGTACTCCCTGAAGAACACGCCAGTGGATGCACTGCCGGACCTGTCGGATGTCCAGGTCATCATTAAAACCAGCTATCCGGGACAGGCGCCTCAGGTGGTAGAGGACCAGGTTACTTACCCGCTGACCACCGCCATGCTGTCGGTGCCGGGGGCGCAAACCGTTCGAGGCTATTCGTTCTTCGGTGACTCCTACGTTTATGTGATCTTTGACGAAAACACCGATATGTACTGGGCCCGCTCTCGGGTGCTCGAATACCTGTCGCAGGTGGCGCCGAATCTGCCGGAGCAGGCCCGGCCACAACTGGGGCCTGACGCCACCGGCGTGGGCTGGGTGTATCTGTACGCCTTGGTAGACCGCACTGGCCAGCACGACCTGAGCCAGCTCCGAAGCCTTCAGGACTGGTTCCTGAAGTATGAGTTACAGACGGTACCCGGTGTTTCGGAAGTGGCCACGGTGGGTGGCATGGTCAAGCAGTACCAGGTGCAGGTGAGCCCGGAAAAGCTGCGTACCCTGGGGATTCCCTTGTCCCACATTGAAACCGCCATAAAACGCGGTAATCAGGAAGTGGGGGCTTCTGTCATTGAAATGGCCGAGGCCGAGTACATGGTGCGGGCCTCGGGCTATATCCAGTCCCGGGAAGACCTGCTCTCAATTCCGCTGGGTCTCGACGACAACGGCACCCCCGTTTTGTTAAAGGATGTGGCCAGCGTAGAAGTTGGGCCGCAGATGCGCAGGGGCATTGCCGAGTTGAATGGCGAGGGCGAAACGGTCGGCGGCGTTATTGTGATGCGTTTTGGTGAAAACGCTCAGGAGACCATAAGGGGGGTGAAAGCCAAACTGGAGTCTTTGCAGAGCAGCCTGCCGGACGGCGTCGAGGTGGTCACGGTGTATGACCGCTCCGGGTTGATCGATCGCGCTGTGACCAACCTCTGGAACAAATTACTGGAAGAACTTCTCGTTGTGGGGCTGGTGTGCGTGATCTTCCTGTTCCACGTGCGTTCGTCACTGGTGGTGATGGTCAGCCTGCCAGTCGGCATCCTGACAGCCTTCATCGTAATGTACTGGCAGGGCATCAATGCCAACATCATGTCGTTGGGTGGTATCGCCATTGCCATAGGCACCATGATTGACGGTGCCATCGTGATGATCGAGAACATGCACAAACACATGGAGCGTACACCGCTGACCCGTGAAAACCGCTGGCAGGTGGTGGCAAAGGCATCGGCCGAAGTGGGGCCGGCGCTGTTTTTCTCATTACTGATCATTACCGTCAGCTTTGTCCCGGTGTTCGTGCTGGAAGCCCAGGAAGGCCGAATGTTCTCGCCGCTGGCCTACACCAAAACCTATGCCATGGCGGCCAGTGCCGCTCTGGCGGTCACGCTGGTGCCAGTGCTCATGGGTTACTTCATCCGTGGCAAGGTGCTGTCGGAGCATCGAAATCCTGTAAACCGGTTGTTGGTGTCGGGCTATCTGCCAATGCTGAAGGGTGTCCTGAAGTATCCGGTGACAACCCTGGTAGTGGTGGTTCTGATTCTGGCGTTGGGGTTGTGGCCTGCATCCCGGATAGGCAGCGAATTCATCCCGCCTCTGGATGAGGGTGACCTGATGTATATGCCAACCACCTACCCAGGGATTTCCATCGGCAAGGCCCGGGAATTGCTGCAACAGACCGACCGGTTGATTGCCTCGCTGCCGGAAGTGGAAACGGTTTTTGGCAAGGTTGGCCGGGCAGAGACCGCGACAGACCCCGCCCCGCTGACGATGATTGAAACGTTTATTCAACTCAAGCCACGCGACCAGTGGCGTGAGGGCATGACCACCGAAAAACTGAAGCAGGAATTGAATGCCCTTATCCAATTTCCCGGCGTTACCAATGCCTGGGTGATGCCGATCATTACCCGGATTGACATGCTGGCGACCGGGATAAAAACGCCGGTTGGCATCAAGGTTGCCGGGCCTGAGCTGGCAACCATCGAGGCAGTGGGCAAGCAACTGGAAGCCATTCTTTCGAAGGTTCCCGGTACGGCATCTGTGTATTCCGAGCGCGTTGCCGGTGGCCGATACGTTCAAGCTGATATCGACCGATTACGGGCGGCGAGGTATGGCCTCAACATTGCCGATGTTCAGCAGGTGATCGCTTCGGCGGTGGGCGGGATTAACGTGTCTCAAACCATCGAGGGGCTGGAAAGATACCCTATCAATGTTCGTTACCCTCAGGATTACCGCGATTCCCCCGAGAAGCTCCGGCAGCTGCCGATCGTGACACCATCCGGCCAACGCATTGCCTTGGCGGATGTGGCCGACATTCGGATTGAGGACGGCCCTCCAGCAATAAAAAGTGAGAATGCCCGGC
The DNA here is from genome assembly GCF_009363275.1 of Marinobacter sp. THAF197a. Classification (NCBI taxonomy): domain Bacteria; kingdom Pseudomonadati; phylum Pseudomonadota; class Gammaproteobacteria; order Pseudomonadales; family Marinobacteraceae; genus Marinobacter; species Marinobacter sp. THAF197a. The sequence goes on along the minus strand of NZ_CP045324.1, from coordinate 3,289,500 downwards.
TTAATGGCTGGACCTTTGTGGACATCGAGGGTGTTGATGTTGGCAGCTACGTAGGACAGGCCATGGCGGCTGTAAATGATGAACTGCAGCTGCCGGCAGGCTACTCCGTGGCCTGGTCCGGCCAATATGAATACATGCTCCGGGCCAAGGAAAGGCTGACCTATGTGGTCCCGCTGACCCTGGCGATCATTGTCATACTGTTGTTTATGAGCTTCCGCCGCATTGCTGAGGTGGCGATGATCCTGGGCACACTGCCGTTTGCTCTGGTGGGCGCAGTCTGGTTTATGTATCTATTGGGTTACAACTTTTCGGTTGCCGTTGGAGTGGGATTCATTGCCCTGGCGGGGGTTGCCGTAGAGATCGGGGTCATCATGCTGGTGTACCTTAACCAGTCTTACCAGGCGATGCTTGAGAGTTGCGAGCAAAAAGGTCTTGAGCCCAGGCGTGAAACTCTCCGGCATGCCGTTCTGCATGGTGCCGGGTTGCGGGTTCGGCCGATCATGATGACCGGAAGTTCCATCATCATTGGGCTGTTACCCATCATGTTCGGCACCGGGACGGGCTCGGAAGTAATGGGGCGCATCGCAGCCCCGATGGTGGGTGGTATGGTCAGTGCTATGCTGCTGGCATTGTTGGTCATTCCCGTATTGTTCTACCTCTGGAAACGAAGGGGCCTTGCACGCAGATGACCTGAGTCAATTCTTACCAACAGAGGAAGCCGGTTTGGCCACTATTTCAGGTTCGATTCAGCTTTATGGTCTTAACTGTAGTGGACGCTCATCAACATTGATGAAAAGGAGAATGTCATGAACAGGTTTACCCGGTTAATCGCATGTTCCGTTCTGGTTTCCGCGCCCCTTTTCGTTTTCGCCCAGGGCAACTCCGGGCAAATGTCCCGGGGCGGCATGATGAACCAGGAACAGATGCAGCAGATCCATCAGAACATGTCTAAGATGCAGGAAATGATGCAGGAAATGCGCAACGCCAAGTCGGATGCCGAGCGCCAGCGTATTCGCGAGAAGCACATGGAATCCATGCAGCAGCACATGCAGATGATGCGTGGCGGCATGATGGGCCAAGGTATGGGGCAGGGCCAGGGCATGATGGAACAGCGCCAGGGCCAGATGGGTGGCGGCCAGGGCATGGGTAACCAGCCGAAGGGACAGGCAGGCGGTATGGGGTCTCGTTCCGGTGGTGCTGGTATGGACCCCGAGCAGCGAATGGAAATGATGGAACAGCGCCTGGAGCATATGCAGATGATGATGGAGCAAATGCTGGAGCACCAGGCGCAGGGCCAGAGAGGACGTTAAATAGCTCACTGACATGGAGCGTTTATGACCTTCAGAAAATACCCCGGCGACCTGTTGTTGCTGGGGCTCTTTTTACTGCCTGTCGTTGTTGTTGCTCCGGTTTTGCCCTGGGGCAGTCAGGGCTGGCTGTATTCGCTGGCGGAGCTAGCCGGGGTGTTTGCCCTGTCAGCGTTTCTGCTGGCGGGTATCTTGTCGGCCCGTGTTCCCGGTATGGATCCCTGGTTTGGTGGCCTGGTGCGGCTATGGACCATTCACCGCTGGCTAGGGTTCTCGGCCTTTATGCTGGTGATGGCTCATGTGTTGTTGTTGGCGTTGGCCATCTTGCCGGCGTCTGTTGGCGCCAGCGTTGCCACGCTGTTCCCGCCCCTGAGTCATTGGGAGGTCTGGGTTGGCTGGGCCGCCTTCCTCACCATGTTGGTTTTCATCGCGCCCACGCTGGGGTTCTTTGGCACTCTGCACTATCAAAACTGGAAACGCCTGCACCTGCTGTCGGCGCCGGCACTGGTGCTGGCGTTGGTGCATACCCTGATGCTTTCAGCTACAGCCTGGGTCTGGTGGTTGCTCTCGGCCCTGGCTTTGGCGGCCATCGCCTGGCGTAAGTTATTGTCACCCCGGCTGGCCAGGAAACCCTATGTGGTAGACGGCATCGACAAACTTGCCCGGGATGTGGTGGAGCTTCGCCTGCGCCCGAAGGGCAAGGGGATTCGCTGGCGGGCTGGTCAGTTTGTGTATCTGACACCGATGGACTCTTCCCTGGTGGCCGGGTACAAGGAAGAGCACCCTTACACCATCGCTTCGGGCCCCGGGGATGATGAACTAAAAATCGGCATTAAAGCGGTCGGCGATGCCACTCGGGCGTTGCTGGACATCAAGCCGGGGGCAGAGGTGCGAATCGAAGGCCCTTACGGGACCTTTTTTGAGAATGAGGCTTTGGCGCAGAAGGGTGCTGGCCTGCCCGGTGAACCGCGCAAGCAGTTGTGGTTGGCCGGCGGTATCGGCATCACGCCGTTTGTCTCTGGCGCGCGGGACAGGGTTGGGAACAGTGCGGTTCAGGCGCCGGATGCCTGTTTGTTCTATCTGGCCAACCGGCCGGAAAGGGCCTATTACCAGGACGAGCTGGTCCGCATTGCCGAGGCCTGTGATGGCTTTGAGGTTCACACGCACTACATGAACGAACACGGCGTGATCACCCGGGATTATCTGGCTGAGCGCTGCCCGGATTTCGCCGAACGGGACATCTACCTGTGCGGGCCGCCGGGCATGATCAATCACCTGCAAACCCTGCTCAGGCACGAAGGCGTGCCCGCCCATCGCATTCACACGGAGGCGTTTGATTTCCTATGACCAGCAACCGAATTGCCTATACAGGATTTGTTGCCTTTGTCAGCGTGGTTCTGACATTGGTGGTGGTTAACCTGGTTCAGGGCAACCCCGAACCCACAGCAGGTGGTACCGCTGAGAACGCAAATGGTGAGTCGGTTTTCCGGCTCGATGATGTGGCTGAACACAATCATGCCGGCAGCTGCTGGAAGGTGATTGACGGTGTGGTATACGACCTCACCGAGTACCTGCCGAATCACCCCACGGAGGAAGAGGTCTTCACCCGCTGGTGCGGCAAAGAAGCAACGTCGGCCTGGCTCGATAAGGGCAACGGTCGCCCCCACAGCCCTCGGGCCGCTGCCCGGCTGGAGGATTATCGGATCGGCGTGATTGACGGCGGCGCCCCGGCACCAGTGCCGGTTGAAACCGCAGATTCGGCCACAAAACCCGCGACTGTTGATGACCGCCTTGGCCGAATGCTGCTGGGTTTGGCGCCGGGTAATTATCTGGATGGCACCTACCGGGGCAACTTCATCGACCGTGGGCAGATTCAGGTAAGCCTGCAGTTCCGGCTTGAAGGCGGGCGAATCAAGGGGATGTCCTACCGCCACCTGTTCTATAGGGATGAAGACTATTTGAAGATGGACAGTTCCGCCGAGCTTTACCCGGTATTGGGTCAGTATCAGCAGATCACGGAGCGCCTGGAAGGCGAGCCGATGGAGGCGATTTTCCGGTTGTATGAGCCAGAGAACGTGGTGGATGATATTGACGGCTACACCGGCGCAACACTTCGTGGTGCCAAGGTGATCAGTGCTTTTCGTGATGGTTTGAACCGGGGCGTCTACAGTTGGTAAGCCGGCGGTAGTGGGCGGGTGACTGGGCTGCCTGCGGGGCTTGTTTTCCGGCCGGCGGGCAGACTGTGTTAGGCTTTTGGGAACTTTAACAGGGAGTTAGCGAACCAAGACCCTGTTGAACCCCGGGACAGGAGACCCTATGCAGTCAGCGCCATCGTTACCCGCCCTCAGTTTGTTGCTCCGTGGCGCTGCGTTATTGGTGGTTTGGTGGGCGCTAACGCTCGGTGAAACGTCTGCCCTGGGCTTTGGCCTGGGGGTGACCGCGTTGGTGACCTGGCTGTCGGTACGCCTGTTTCCCCCATCCGGTTATCACCTCCGGCCCCTCGGGCTGATGTTGTTTCTCGGCTATTTTCTCAGCCGCTCGGTGGTGGCCGGTCTGGATGTCACCCGGCGTTTGCTGTCACCGGCCTTGCCGGTTCACCCCGGTGAAATCACCCTGACCCTTTACTTGCCCGAGGGCAGCCCTCGCTGGCTGCTGGCCAACACCCTGTCCCTTATGCCCGGCACCCTGAGCGCTTTGCTTGAGGGCGATCAATTGACCCTGCACTGCCTGGATACCCGAGAGCCAGTAGAGCAGGACGTGCGGGAGACTGAGCGGCAGGTGGCGCGGGTTTTCGGGCTCTCCCTGAACGACATCGGGAGGGCGGTGCAGTGACCCTGATACTCAATGCCGTTGCGGCCTTCCTGTTGCTGACCCTGTTGATTGCCCTGATCCGCATCTGGCGGGGGCCGGAGCCGGCAGACCGGATGTTGGCATCACAACTGTTTGGCACAACCGGCGTGGCCCTGTTACTGGTGCTGTCCTATGCCCAATCCATGCCTGCCCTGATGGATGTGGCGCTGACACTGGCGGTGTTGTCGGTACTCGCGATCGTGGCGTTTGTGACCCGGGTGGTGCGCATCGAACAGCCCGTGGATGATGACGGAGGCCGCCATGATTGATTCTGCCGTGATTGCGGTTCAGGTGGTGTTGTTGGTTCTCGGTTGTCTGTTTTTTGCCGTGGGCACCCTCGGCCTGTTCCGATTCTCCGACACCCTGACTCGTATCCATGCCCTGACCAAGGTGGACAACCTCGGGTTGGGCTTTATTGTGCTGGCGCTTTTGCCACTGGCGCCGTCGCTGGCGGGTGGCGTAAAAATGGTATTGATCTGGGCCGCAGCTCTGGCTGCCAGCGCAACGTCTGCGCACCTGATTGCCCGCGCCGTTCATGTGCGCCCGGAGCATTCCGCGGTTCAGGAGGCAGCTGATGATTGACTGGCTGGTGGACTCCATCTTGGTGCTGGCGCTGTTGTCGACCGCGATCGGGGTGTTGTGGTCTGCAAACCTGTTTCGGGCGGTGGTGATGTTTATCGCCTTTGGCCTGCTGATGGCACTGGCCTGGGTTCGCCTGCAGGCGCCGGACATTGCCCTGGCAGAAGCCGCCATCGGTGCCGGCCTGACCGGCGTGTTGCTGCTGGATGCAGCCAGGCATTTGGGCTACAACCGGCGTTGTGGTGGTGAAGGCAATGACAAGGGCGGGGCGTCGGGATGAGGCGTTTTTTTGGCGTTACCATCCTCGCCGCCGTGTGTCTGGCCTTTGCCGGTGCCCTGATGATCACGGTCTGGCACATTTCCGGTACCCAGGCGCCGGTCGACCTGCCCGGACTGCTGGCGGAGAACCTGGAGGCCAGTGGGGTAGAGCATCCGATCACCGCTGTGTTGTTGAACTTTCGCAGTTACGACACGCTACTTGAGATCGGCGTGTTGGTCATCGCCGGGATTGCGGGTATCTCCATGGCGAAAACGACGTCCCTGGAAGATCCTCTCCTGCGCACTTCAGATTCCTTGTTGTATGCCCTGCAGCGCTGGTTTGTGCCGCTGATGCTGGTACTTGCCGGCTACCTGTTGTGGGCGGGTTCCGACCGCCCCGGGGGAGCGTTTCAGGCCGGGGCCGTGTTGGCGGCGTCGGGCGTGATGATGCGCCTTGGCGGGATTCCGATGGAGTTTCTGCGCCCCGGCGTGTTGTTGCGTTTGGGGCTGGCCCTGGGCTTTTCCGTATTCCTTCTGGTGGCAGTGGCCAGTGCCATGGCTGGCGATGCATTCCTGGCGTACCCGGAAGCCTTTAACAAACCTCTGATCCTGGTCATCGAAACCGTGCTTACGTTCTCCATTGCGATGGTATTGCTGGCTCTGTTTGTGTCGGCACCGGTTAACGGCGCTGAAGAGCCGGAAGAAGGGGAGCGCGGATGACCTCGGCCTTGTTGTATGCATTCGCTGGCGTTGCCTTATGTGGTATTGGCCTGTTCGGGTTTTTACGCCTGCAGCACCTGCTGCGCAAGTTGATGGCGTTCAACCTGATCGGTTCCGGCGTCTTCCTGATCATGGTGGGTCTGGCCCAGCGCAACGGTCAGCCAGATCCTGTGCCCCAGGCCCTGGTGCTCACGGGCATTGTGGTGGCTATTGCCGCGACGGCCCTGGCCGTGGTGTTAATCCGCCGGTACTACCATTTGTCAGGCCAGACTACGCTGGCTGAGCCGGCCCGGGAAAATGCCCGGCCCAAGGCTCGGGCTGTGAACCGGGAGGGTGCTCCCGAATGACCTTGTGGTTAATGGCGGGATTGTTGTTCACACCCCTGGCCTGGGCGGTGCTGACCCTGTTGCTGGATTTCAGCAAAGGCCGGGTGGTGACCTGGCTTGGAATCCTGGTGCAGGTGTTGGTGTCTCTGGGCTTGTGGGCCGCCGTGGCCAGCGACGGCGGGTTTCTTTACCTGCTTGGCGGTTGGCAGGCGCCCCTGGGCATTGAGCTGCGGGTGGATGGCCTGGCGGTAACCTTTGTGTTGCTGACGGCCCTGGTCGCGGCCGCTTGCGGCTGGCACGCCAGCATCTACCTGGACCCTGGCAAGCCGTGGCACCGATATTTCTGGCCGCTGTTCTGGTTTCTGTGGGCCGGGCTGAATGCGGTCTGGTTGGGCGGCGATCTGTTCAATCTGTATGTGGGGCTGGAGCTGATCAGCCTTGCCGCCGTGGGGCTGGTGGCGTTGGGCGGCCAGGCGGACGCACTCAGGGCTGCCATTCGCTACCTGATGGCGGCTTTGCTGGGTTCCCTGGCGTACCTGCTTGGTGTGGCCCTGATTTACGGCCAGTTTGGCACCCTGTCGCTGGCAGGCGTGACCGAGCTGATGAATAGCGGTGATGTTCAGTCGGGCCTGACCTTCCCGCTGATCCTGATGCTGCTGGGCCTGGCCCTGAAAACCGCGCTGTTCCCGATGCACGGTTGGTTGCCGCCGGCCCATGGCATCGCCAGGTCGCCGGTCAGTGCGCTGTTGTCTGCGTTAGTGGTCAAAGCCTCGTTCTATATCGCCGCCAGGCTATGGCTGGACCTGGGCGGCCACTTGGGCGGCTATGTACTGGCCCAGTTGATAGGAGTGCTGGGTAGTTTGGCGGTTATCTGGGGCAGTTGGCTGGCGTTCCGGCAGGTCAAACTGAAGCAGGTGGTTGCCTATTCCTCCGTGGCGCAGATTGGCTATCTGTTTTTGCTGTTCCCGCTCACCTGGGGCGTGACCGAGGCCATCTCCCAGCAAGCGCAACAGGGCATTACCCTGCAGGTGGTCAGCCATGCCCTGGCCAAGGCCGCGATGTTCCTGGCGGCCGGCAATCTGATCATGTCGGTAGGCAGCAACCGGGTAGATGCCCTGGCGGGTGTCAGCCGGTTCCTGCCGTTTTCGCTGTTTTCTTTCGGGCTGGCCGGGGTGTCGTTGATGGGGCTGCCGCCTACCGGGGGCTTTGCCGCGAAGTGGTTGCTCCTCCAGGCCAGCCTGGCCAGTGGTCAATGGTGGTGGCTGGGCGTTTTGCTGGCGGGTGGCTTGCTTTCGGCTGCCTATGTCTTCCGGGTTTACCGGGCGTCGTTTATTGAAGCGACAGACACGGACCAGTTCTATCACCCATCCAGGAGCCTGGAGGTGATACCGATGATTCTGGCGTTGCTGTCGCTTGGCCTCGGCCTGGTGGCGGAGCCGGTGTTGTCGGTGATGTCCCTGCCGTTTGAGGGGGCTGGCCCATGAATCTGAGCGTTTTAATGCCGGTCTTTGCGCTGATGACGTCGCTGGTGGCTTCGGTGGTCCTTTTTGCACTGCCGGAGAGAGGGTTCAGGCTCAGGACCACCATCAACCTTGTCGCTGCCATCCTGAAGATCGCACTGGTGGGCATGATGATCTGGGGTGTGGCCCAGGGGCGCGAATACGAGGCCGCGTTCACCATGGTACCCGGTGTGGAATTCGTGCTGAGGGCCGATGCGCTGTCGATGCTGTTTGCCGGGTTGTCTGCCCTGCTGTGGTTACTGACCACCATCTATGCCGTGGGTTATCTGGAGGACTCCCCGAACCGGAGCCGGTTCTTCGGGTTTTTCAGTCTGTGTGTGGCCAGCACCATGGGTATTGCCCTGGCGGGCAACCTGTTCACCTTCTTTCTGTTCTACGAAATGCTCACCCTGTCCACCTATCCGCTGGTGGTCCATCGTGGCACGACCAAAGCGCTACGAGCCGGGCGTAACTACATTATCTACACCCTGACCGGTGGTGCGGTTTTGCTGTTTGCCATTGCCTGGCTGCACGGCTTGGTGGGGGATCTCAGGTTCCAGGAAGGGGGCTACTTCTCAGACATTGCCCCCTCCATGCAGGGGCCTCTGACGATCATTTTCGTGCTAATGATTGTCGGGCTGGGGGTAAAAGCAGCCCTGGTACCATTCCACGGCTGGCTGCCCCAGGCAATGGTAGCGCCGGCACCGGTCAGTGCCCTGTTGCATGCCGTGGCGGTGGTGAAAGCTGGTGCCTTTGGCATTATTCGCGTGGTCTTTGAGATCTACGGGTTGGAAGCGGCCAAAGACATGGGGCTGCTGGCCGGGCTTTCGGTCGTGGCAGCCTTCACCATTATCTATGGCTCCACCCGTGCCCTGTACCAGGTTGACCTGAAACGTCGACTGGCGTTTTCAACGGTCAGCCAGGTGTCCTACATCGTGCTGGGGCTGTGCCTGTTCGGGCCCGTGGGCGTGGCCGGTGGCCTGGTGCATCTGGTGCATCAGGGCATCATGAAGATCACCCTGTTTTTCTGTGCCGGTAATTACGCTGAAACCCTCGGAGTGCACCGCATCGATGAACTGGATGGCGCCGGCAAACGCATGCCGGGCACCTCGGTGGCGTTTACCCTGGGCGCCTTTGGCATGATTGGTGCCCCACCGTTGGCGGGGTTTATTACCAAGTGGACCATGGGCAGCGGTGCACTGGCGGTCGGTATGGATTGGGTAGTGGCGGTGCTGGTGATCAGCAGCCTGCTCAATGCGGCGTATTTTCTCCCGATACTGCACCGGCTCTGGTTTGCTGAACAGTGCGAGCCGTGGCCCCACGAGCGCCGTTGGGGGCGCCTTGAAACCAGCGCCTGGCTGCTATGGCCGCCGTTGATTACTGCCGCTCTTATGCTGGTAGCCGGGCTGATTGCCAACCTGCCATTCAGCCCCCTGAGTTGGGCTGAGTTGATTGTGGCAAGGGAGGTGGCGCTGTGATGTTTGCGTCAAACCTCTTGCTGTTGTTGGCGATTATCCTGCCGCTGGCCTCGTTGTTACTGGCGCTGCGACCCGATTGGCAGCAGGCTTATCGTTACTGTTTGCCCTTGTTGCCCTTGCCCGCCTTGTTGGCAGGCCTGACATTGGGGCCAGACGCGTCCCTTGAATTGCCGGGGCTGCTGTTAGGCGGCCGGTGGGGGCTGGATGAGCTGCGCCAGGTATTCCTGGTTCTGACGGCAACGCTTTGGCTGGTGGCCGGTGTCTTCGCCGTCGGCTATCTGAAGGTACATTACCTGCGGCGTTTCTGTGTGTTCTGGGCGCTCACCCTGGCCGGGAATCTGGGGCTGGTGATGGCCCAGGATATTGCCAGCTTCTATAGCTTCTTCGCCCTGATGACCTTTGCCGGTTATGGCCTGGTGGTGCACGAGGGAACGGGAGAGGCCAACCACGCGGGGCGCGTCTACCTGGCCATGGCGGTGGTGGGTGAAATGGCCATTCTGTCGGGGCTTCTGATGGCCGCACAACAGGCCGGTAGTGGCTTGTTGGCCGATCTGCCTGCCGCCGTGGCGGAGGCCGACCGGCGCTGGTTGATCATGTTCCTGTTGTTGGCGGGATTCGGGGTGAAGGCGGGCCTGCCACTGCTGCATTTCTGGTTGCCCCTGGCGCACCCGGTCGCGCCGACGCCAGCCAGTGCGGTGCTCAGTGGCGCCATGATCAAAGCCGGCCTGTTGGGTTGGCTGGTCACTTTGCCGTTTGGTGAGGTGTCTTTGCCGGATTGGGGCAATGCGCTGGTGATCCTGGGCGCTGTCGGTTCCCTGGGTGGTGCTGTGCTGGGTGTGCGCCAGCGGCGCCCGAAAACCGTGTTGGCCTATTCCAGCATTAGCCAGATGGGCCTGATGACACTGATGGTGGGCGCAGCGCTGGCCAATACCGAGTATGCGGGCCCGCTGTTTGCGGTGATGGCGCTGTACGTGCTGCATCATGGCCTGGCCAAAGGTAGCTTGTTCCTCTCTACTGCCATGGCGTTGCCGGCGGGACGGGGTGGTCAATGGCTGTTGTGGCTGTTGATCGCATTGCCGGGGCTGTCGCTGGCGGGGCTGCCGTTTACCAGTGGCGCTGCCAGCAAGCTGGCCATGAAGGAACTGCTCAAGCCGGGCAACTTCGAGTTTGCCATGGCGCCCTACCTGCCCATGCTGATGAGCGCGGGGGCTGTGGCCACCATGCTGCTGGTATGGCGTTTTTTGTGGGTGCAGCGGGCAGCTGCCAGTGTTGGCAGCAATCCTGCGTTTATGTGTCTGGGTTGGGGCCTGGCCACGGCTGGCAGCCTGGTACTGTTCTGGTGGTTGCCCTGGCCCGGGGCCGTGCCGGATAAAGCCTGGCTAGCCACCATGGTTCATGAGTCCTGGAGCCTGTTCTGGCCCATTCTGGTGGCCACGGTTATCGCGGCGCTGGCCTGGCGTTCAGTCAAACAGCGATAGCTGGTTGTCCGCCGGCGGCTGGCTTGCCGGTTTCGGCCGTGCTTGATGCGGCCCCTTGCGGCTGCCGTGGCGGTGCAGCACCCGGCCAGTCTCTTCCCGGCTGACGTGTTGCTTGCGAAAATCCCCCACCGCCTTGCGCGCGGCCCGGGCGGCCTGCTCATGGTCACACACCGGGGCTGTGTAGGTATTGCCGCCAAAGCGGGCTTTCTGTACCGGCGTCATCAGCCAGGGGGTGTGAATCATCTCAGTGGGTACGCCGGCCAGCTCAGGAATCCAGCGGCGGATAAACTCGCCGTGCGGGTCCAGCTTCTGGCTTTGCAGCACCGGATTATAGATGCGCAGGGCGTTGATGCCGGTCAGGCCGGATTGCATCTGGGTCTGGGAATAGTGAATGCCCGGCTCGAAATCGGTAAACAGTCGCGCCAGGTGCAGGGCAGGTTCACGCCAGTGCAACCACAGTTGGTAGCTGGCTACCGCCATCAGCATTGCCCGCATTCGGAAATTGAGCCAGCCGGTGTGTTGCAGGCTGCGCATGCAGGCATCTACCAGAGGCCAACCGGTTTGCCCTTGCTGCCAGCGCTGCAGCCGTTCGGAATCGTTCGGCCCGGTTTTCATGCCCTCCAGTTCCCGGTGCATGGCGCGAAATTCCAGCTCCGGTTCGTCTTCGAGTTTCTGGATAAAATGACAATGCCAGTGCAACCGGGAGCGAAAGCTGGTCAGGCTTTTCTGTTTCCGGGGCAGGGTATTACGGTGAATGCCGGCAGCCTTGGCCTGTTGGTAAATTTCTCGGAGGCTGACCGTGCCATAGGCGATATGAGGGCTCAGCCGGGAGCAGGCGCGCACGGCGGTATTGGGGCTGGAAATATTGTACTGGTAACCCACGCAGCGGCGCTCAAGAAACGACGCCAGTAACGTCTCGCCGCGAATGCTGCCACCGGTTTGTCGATCCGGGCACCGGTCTGCTGCGGTGGCGCCGGGTTCGATACCGCGCCAGGCTACACCTTGGATGGCGCCGGCAAACGGCACGGAGCCAGGTGCCTCAAGTACGGGCTGCCTCATCAGTTCGGTCCAGGCTTTGTCCCATATGTCCCGGTCTTTGAGCCGGCGTACCACCCCGAACTGGTTCCACTCCCTGAACTCAATCTGGTTGTCGGAGCACCACTTTATAACCGCTTTGTCGCGCTCGAAGGTCCATTGCCCACCGGTTTCCTGATGGCAAAACACACGCTCAATGGCATGGCTTGCCTTGAGCTCTCTCAGGGCTGCGATGACGGACCCTCGCAACACTACCAGTTGGTTGCCCGCTTTGCGCAACTGCTTATCGAGGTCATCCAGGGAATCCTGGATAAAACACCATTGGCGCCCGCTGGTATCCGGTTGCTGCCAATAGTTGTCTTCAATCACGTACAGTGCAATAACCGGCTCACCCAGATTGGCGGCCGCTACCAGCGGGGCGTGATCGCGGGTGCGCAAATCCCGTTTGAACCAGACCACGGTGGTCATGGCTGCAGGCTCCGGTTACGGCGGCATCGTTCGCTGCAATAGCGAACCTGGTCCCAGTCTTTTGCCCATTTCTTGCGCCAGCTGAAGGGGCGCTGGCACACCGGGCAGGTTTTCTCGGGCAAGTGTGGTTTTTTGTGCATTCGCGATTTTTGGTTTTAACTGAATGAATGTGGGCAGATATACGTGACTGAAACGGCAAAGGTTTTGTTATGACCACACTGAACGAAGGCATTCAACCCCCCTCGGTTCTGATCTTTGACTGGCACGGCACTTTGGTGGACACCCACGATGCCATGTTCAGCGCCATGGAAGATATGTTGCCGCAGCTGGAAGATCTGGGGCTGGTGGAAAAGTTGCTGCCGGAGGATCAGTGCCGCACGCAGGACGATGCCCGGCTGGTGCGTTACATCCGTATCTTCCGGCGCCTGCATCCGAGGATTCTGGCGGAGCGGCGGGTGTCCAGAACCGATATCTTCAATGCCATCTTCGGTGATAACAAAGCGGCCAAGCTGGTTGCCCACGAAGCCTACAACAACGCTTACCGGAAATATTTTGGCCAGGTGAAACCCTTTCAGCCCGGCGCCTATGAGTATCTGTGTGCGCTGAAAGCCATGGGCATCAAGCTGGCGGTATCGACCAACCGCAACCGGGAGTTTCTGGACAAGGAACTTCAAACGGTGGATGAGGGCCGATGGCACCATCTGTTCGATGCAACGGTATGCGCCGATGATGTGACCGAATACAAGCCCGACCCGCAGGTGATTCTCAGAACCCTGGAGAAGTTGGGGCTGCCGGCCGATGCCCGGGCCTGGTATGTGGGCGATAGCTACGTCGATATGCTCACCTCTCACAGTGCCGGGGTGTCCGGCGTGTTCTACAACGGCGCCTGCTGGGAGCCAGACCGGATTTCGAGCTGGTTCACCTCCCGGGATGCACCGGCGGCGGTGCTCGACAGTTTTGAAGACCTGATGGATTTGCTGGCGTTGCTGGAGCGGGAACAGCCTGAGGCGTTCGCCGCCAGCCCAGCGGAAGTGCGCCCGAAACCCTTCCCGCCACCCGAACGGCCGGAGCCGCGTATTGAGCCGGATTGGCACCCGGCGGTGGTGAAGTTGATTCGCCCTGCGGTGGTGTTGTTTGACTGGCATGCCACCCTAGTGGACACCCTGGACGCCATGTACCACGCGGTAGACGATATGCTGCCGGATTTCCACACGCTGGGGCTGATGAACCGGATGGTGGCGCCGGAAGACAGCAAAACTCCGGAAGATGCTCGGCTGGTGGCCTATGTACGGGAGTACGCCAAGTTGCACCCCAAGGTAAAGGCAGACCGGAAAATCTCCCGCACCGATATTTTCGAGGTGCTGTTTGGGGACGATCAGCAAGCCAAGCAGGTTGCCCACAAGGCGTTTAACCATCACTACCGAAATCACTACGGCACGGTGAAGGCCTTCGAGCCGAAAGTCCGGGAAGTATTGGAGGGGCTGCGACGACTGGGTATGCAGGTGGGCGTGATCACCAACCGGGATAGGGAGTTCTTTGAACACGAGCTGGCCGCCGTGGAAGACACCGGTTGGACCCACCTGTTCGATGTGGATGTTTGCGGCGATGATACCCCGCTCAGAAAACCGCATCCGGACCAGCTGCTGCTGGCGGTGCAGAAACTGGATTACCCGCCGGACCCGAGTGTGTGGTACGTGGGAGATTCTACTACCGATGTGATTGCCGCGAAGCGGGCAGGTATGACGTCGGTGTTCTTCAACGGTGCCCAGTGGGACTTGCCCTGGCTGAACCGGATTTTTCCGGGCACTCACAAACACCCGGACAAACCGGACGTGGTGGTGAATGACTTTTCCGAGTTCTGGGCTTTGGTGCTGGCCTGTGAGCTGGGGCCGGCCTGAGGGTGTTACTCGGTTACCGGTAACTCCATGGGGACCTGCTCAGAGCGAGCCCGCGCCAGCCGTTCGTAGTTGTGCAGGGCTTTCTCGATGGCGAGGCCGATGGCCAGAATGCCCTCGAGGCCATTGTTCGGTTCCCGCAGAGGAATGGGTACGCTGACCGTAATCTGGAACTGGCGGGTAGACGCATCGTAGCGAATGGGTGATATCCACAAATCGGATTTCCGCTTCACGCCATGTTCCGTTTCTTCAGCTATTTCCTGATACTTCGGTTCGTCGCCTTGCCAGTAATCGGAGGACAGCTGGCTCATGGCAACCAGAGCGCCTCGGTTGTCCGTTAACAGAAGTTCCGTGACCAGCCCGTCTTGCTCAACTTTCCACTGCTTCAATGCCTGTGAGGCGGGCAAAGCCTGAATCTCGGAGGCCAAGGGCGTTTCCTGCTCCGGTGCCAGCGCCTGCCAGAGGGTGTCTTGAGTCAGAATTTCCGTGAAGGTGTCAAACCTCGGTCCCTGGTGAATGGCCTGGGCCAGGTTAATACGCTGACCGAGCGAGGCGATCAACCTGCGCGCTTGCACAGCGATGTGTTGATACTCGTCGTCAGATAAGAGTGTGTGCTGGTCCATGCACTCTGGCAGCTGCTGGTTGAAGCGGGCCAGAAATCCCGGATGCTGACTGACGAATCTGGGGTTCAGATACAAATGCAGCGGCGCGTAGCGGAGGAACTCCCGGCTCAAGGTTTGGCCGAGTGCCGGAGTTTCGGTTTGTAGAATCTCCATCACCCGCTGGTCCATCAGTGCTATGTCAATCCGTTGGCGTTTAAGCAAGGCGGGCAGCTGTTCTGTGGAGCTCACAGTGACAAAGGGCTCAAAGCCATTTTGTTTAAGCCAGACCTCTTCGTTGCTGCCGCTGACAACGCCTATTTTTGCGGTTGCTGGGTCAGGGCGTGTGCCAAGGTAAAACCAGTACCATTTTTCCAGCGCCACCGGGTGACTGATCACGGCTGCTTCATCCAGCTCCTGTGATGGGTCCACGGCGAAGTAGCCGTCAACCAGATGGCGTTGGAGAGCAAAGCGGGCGCGATTCTGGGGCATCAAGCGAACATGCACCTGGGCGCCGGCATGCACCATAGCGCATCGGACGGTATCGACGGTTTCGCCGGTAACTTCCTGGCCCCCGGGTGAGGCGCTTGCCTGCTGATAGGGTGGGGAATCAAAGGTATACAGGCTGAAGGTTTCATGATCAGCAAAAACGCCCAGGGGGATCAAGGCGAGAAAAAGTGCTGTTGTCAGGGGCCTGATAGACATGCCGCTCTCCAGCGTCCTTGTTGCTGACAATTTACTGATGTTACAGCATAGCAGCCAATCGGCCGATTATCCCTTAGCCGTTAAGCTGAGTCAGGTTACAGATGCTCCAGATTGGCCAGCAGCCACTCCCCGCGGCGTAGAATGGCACTGCGTCGCTCATCTGGCTGTTTATCCCAGTTCCGATACATCATGGCCATTCGCGGATTGTTGGCAAAGTCATCCCGATGGCGGTCGATAAAATGCCAGTAAAGTGCATTAAACGGGCAGGCTTTCTCTCCAGTGGCATCCTGCACCCGGTAATGGCAGTTCTGGCAGTGGTCCGACATCCGCTGGATGTATTTGCCGCTGGCGGCGTAGGGTTTGGAGCCCAGATAGCCGCCATCGGCGTGCATCACCATGCCCAGGGTATTGGGCAGTTCCACCCAGTCGAAGGCGTCGATGTAGACCGCCAGGTACCAGTCACAGATCTCCTCCGGGTGTATGCCGGCCAGCAGGGCGAAGTTGCCGGTCACCATCAGGCGCTGGATGTGATGGGCATAGGCGTTTCGGGCGGTGGCATCAATGGCCTTGTGCATACAGCGCATTTTGGTTTCGCCGGTCCAGTAAAACCAGGGCAGGCTGCGCTGGTTGTTCAGTCGGTTCTCTTTGGCGTAACCCGGCATCAGCAACCAGTAGATGCCGCGCACAAACTCGCGCCACCCGATGATCTGGCGGATAAACCCCTCTACCGCGTTCAGCGGCGCCCGGCCGGCATACCAGGCTTGAACCACCGCCTGACAAGCGTCGGTCGGGCCCAGCAGCCCGGTGTTGAGGTAGGGCGACAGGATGGAGTGGAACAACCAGTCTTCGTGGTCGGATAGCGCATCCTGATAGTCACCGAAACAGGGCAGGGCGAAGTCGATAAAGTGTTTCAGTGCTGCCTGGGCCTGGTCTGCAGTAACGGCAAAGTGGAAGTCTTCCGTGGTGCCGAAGTGGTCGGGAAAGTGTTCCTCCACCAGTTGGGCCACTTCACGAGTTATTGAATCGGGCTCTATGCGAAACGGCGCCGGTGCTGGCGGCTTGCCGGACCATTTCTTGCGATTGTCGGAATCGAAATTCCACTGGCCGCCCTCCGGTTTGCCTTCGGGTGTCATCAGCAGACCGGTTTTTTTGCGCATTTCCCGATAAAAAAATTCCATGCGCAGTTGTTTGCGACCCTTGGCCCAGTCGGCGAACTCCTGTTTGCGGCACACAAAGCGGGTGTCTGGCCGAATCTCCACTGGAATACCCAGGTGTTCGTGCCACTGGCTGATCTGCGAGTGCAGCCGCCATTCACCGCACTCGGTGGTGATCAGTTTCTCGGGCCTGTGCTCTGCTGCGAGTTTTGAAACAACCGCTTCCAGGGATTTCTCCGGGTTATCCGGATGGTAGCGCTGGTAATGCACGTGCCAACCTTGTTGTTCCAGTTCCCGGGCGAAGTGGCGCATGACGCTGAAAATGTATATCAGCTTTTTCTTGTGGTGATTGGTGTAGCTGGCCTCGTCATGGACTTCCGCCATCACCACCCGATCGTTGTCTTTATCTGCGCCTTCGAGTGCAGAAAGCTGGTGGCTCAGCTGGTCGCCGAGAATCAGAATCAGGTTGGCCATGGCATCGGCTCCGGTGTTGGCATTATCCCAAAGGGGTAGGCTGAATACGCCATGGGCGCAAGGGTGGTTCAGTGGCTATGCTGATAGACTCCAGATGATACGCATCAACTGATGCTCGGGGCCGATAGGGCATAATGGATGCTTTCCGGCTTGCCGATCTTTTCTGACGACAGAGTTTTAACTATGGCTTCCAACAACGCTGCAGAAAACAACCTGCCCGCCTTCATCTGGGATGAGGCACTGATTCGCCGCTATGACCTCAGTGGTCCCCGCTATACGTCTTACCCCACGGCGGTCGAGTTCACCCAGAAGTACGGCATAGAAGACATGGTGAAAGCGGCCGGCCGCAGCAAGGCGTCTGGTGGCCCTATCTCTTTGTACACGCACCTGCCGTTCTGCGCGCACCTTTGCTACTACTGTGCCTGCAACAAGGTGATCACCAAAAAGCGCGACAAGGCCATGCCTTACGTGGAGCGTGTGCTGAAAGAAGCCGCTATCCAGTCAAAACTGTTCGGGGCTGATCGCCCGGTGCAACAGTTGCATTGGGGCGGCGGCACGCCGACGTTCCTGCCCAGGGATGTGATGCAGCACCTGATGGCCGGTTACGCTGAACTGTTTAACCTGCAGTCTGGCGATGAGCGGGATTACAGCGTCGAGATTGACCCCCGGGAAGTGGACCAGAATACCCTGTCGACCCTGTGGGAGTTGGGTTTTAATCGCATCAGCCTTGGCGTTCAGGATGTAAACCCGGAAGTGCAAAAGGCGGTTAACCGTATTCAGCCCAGGGACATGACCGAGGCGGTTTTGAGCGAAGCCCGTCGCATTGGCTTCCGCTCCATTAACCTGGATCTGATCTACGGCCTGCCGTACCAGACCCCGGAAAGCTTTGCACAAACCCTGGAATCGGTGATCGAGATGTCCCCGGACAGGCTCTCCGTGTTCAGCTACGCGCACCTGCCGGACCGCTTCTACCCGCAAACCCGGATTCAGGCCGACACTCTGCCAAGCCCGCAGCAGAAGCTGACCATTCTGCACAACACCATCAACCGCCTGCTGGAAGCCGGTTACGAATATATCGGCATGGACCACTTTGCCAAGCCGGACGACAGCCTGGCCGTGGCCCAGCGCGAAGGCCGGTTGCATCGGAACTTCCAGGGCTACACCACCCATTCGGATTGCGATCTGGTGTCTCTGGGGGTGTCTGCCATCGGCCAGACTGACGACGCCTATTTCCAGAACAACCATGACTTGCCGTCCTGGGAAGCCTCCATTGATGCGGGGCAACTGGCGATCGTTCGTGGCGTTGGTTTGAGCCGGGATGACCGGATTCGCCGGTGGGTGATCGGACAATTGATCTGCCAGTTCCGCCTGGATCGCAAACTGTTTGCAGATAAATGGAGCGAAGACTTTGATCGGTACTTCGCGGATGAACTGAATCGCCTGAAGCCGATGATTCAGGACGAACTGATTGGTGATGATGGTGGCGTGCTGCAGGTGCAGCCGGCAGGCCGCTTGCTGATCCGGGCGATTTGCCAGATCTTTGACCTTTACCGCAAGGAAGGCGCCAGCCAGCGGTTCTCCCGGATTATCTGACCGGGTTTGCTGTAAACAGAACCAACAAGGGCTGCCAAATGGCAGCCCTTGTTGGTTTTAACTGGAGACTTAACTGGCCACTTTGAACTCGTTGGCCAGATCCTGCAGTTTTCGGGCAAGCCTGGCCTGCTCCTGGGTCACCTGATTGATCTCCTGTGATCCGGTCAGGGTCAGAATGGCCGCTTCGCTGACCGACTCCATGCTGCTGGCCAGCTCCCGTGTTACAGCAACCTGCTGTTCCGACGCAGTGGCAATCTGGGTGGCCATGTCGGAGATGCTGTTCACATCGGTAAGGATGTCAGCGAAGGTTTTCTCCATTTCAGAGGCCTGTTCGCTGGTCTGGTTGGCAAGCTTGTGGCTGGCAACAATGGATCGGCTGGCGCTGTCGGTAATGTTCTTGAAGCCGTTAATAATGTCTTCAATCTGGGTGGTCGATTCATGAGTTTGTTGTGCCAGGGTCCGTACCTCATCGGCTACTACCGCAAAGCCGCGGCCATGCTCGCCAGCCCGTGCCGCCTCGATGGCAGCATTCAGAGCCAGCAGGTTGGTCTGGTCGGCTACTTTACGGATGACATCCACCACTTCACTGATGGTGCCGCTGCGTTCCTCCAGCTCTTCGATCACCTGATTCACTTCCTGAACCGATTGCGCCAGGGTGCGGATTTGCTTAACGCTTGAGTGCAGAACCTGCTCACCGGTCCGGCTCTTCTCCATGGCGCTGTTGGAAGCGTCTGCAACCTGTTGGGTGTTCTGGGAGATTTCCTCCGAGGTGGCGGACATTTCTTCGGTGGCCGCCGCCACCTGCTCAATCTGCTGTTGCTGATTCTTGATCTGGCTGGAATTCTGGCCCGCGGTGGAGCTGGTTTCTTCGGTGGCCGTGGCCAGTTGCACGCTGGCCTTATCGATCTGCATCAGGGCATCGCTGAACCGGCCGAACAGTTCGTTGACGGCCTTGGCAATAGTGCCGGTTTCGTCCTGGCTGGACACCGGGATATGCTGGGTCAGATCCTTGTTGTCCATGGCGTAGCGCACACCGTTCAACAGGGCAGACACCTGATTATGAATGGCGTGGATAATCACCATCATCAGAATGATCACAAGCGCGATGGCACCGGCGGCAATCACGGATGCTCCGATCAAGGCGGTTCGGGCATCGGTAACGGCCTCAACAGAGGAACTCTCTACCTCTGCCAGCATCTGGCTCCGGATGCCGTTCATGGCTTCGATGCGCTTGGTGGCGGTGCTGAACCACTCGCTGGCATCCAGAGCATACATGCCGGAAGGACTGCTCAACAGAGTTTCGCGCTGGTTCTGAAACTCACGGCTGGCTGGCAGTTCTGGCAGCCGGGCAATATCGGCCCGAATGCCGGAGTTCGCCGGCAACATGCTGATGGCCGAATTCAGATAAGCATCCTGTTGCCCGCTCATGCCGGTGATTCGCCCGAGCGTGGGCAGGTCAAAGTCACCGGAACGGACCAGAGCCGCACCGTTGGCACGCTCCCGCCCGGCCATCTCGGCTGCTTCAGCCAGAGCGAAGTAGCCATTGATCTGCCGGGTAAGGTCAGGGTCGGTTGACCGGCGAACCAGCAGCGGAACCCGGTTCAGCACTTCCATGATCATCCGGGTATAGGTGCTGGCGGATTCAGCACCGCTGATGCTGCGGTTGTCCAGACTCTGGCGCAGCCGGCCAAGGGCGGCAAGCTGCTGCTCAAACTGGTCAATACTGGCATTGATGGCTCCATCAAACTCGGAATCCGACGCCAGTTGCTGAACGCCCAGGCGGTAGTCTCGCAGGCTCCGGTCGGTCTCTTGCCGCTGGGCATTGAGTTCCCTCCGAGCCTGTTGTTCGCCATTGCTTCCGGCAGCACTGGAAAGCAGAACAGCGGATCGCCCACGTTCCTTCTGCAGGGATTCAATCAGGGGGTCACCCAGTTCTGCCAGATTCACCATGGCCTGAAGTTGTCGCATGTTGCTTAGATCGTCAGCATTACGGCTGATGCTGAAAGCGGCAAAGAACACAATGACCAGCAATGCGGGTAGCACCAGGGTAATGAGCTTGCCCCGCATGGAGAGGTTATTAAGGAATGACATGGAAGATCCCCTTCACTAAATTAATTCGTCCATTGTGGGCAAGTGTAGCAGCCGAGGGTATTCACGAATCGGGGTAGCTGATGGGGTAGGTTGGGCTTTGTAAGTGCCTGTAAAGTAATGCTATCTGTATGGCCTGGTTAGAAAAAATGGTCCTGTACGGGCAACTGCGTAGAGTACTGCTTTTGGGGTAGAAGGCGGTTATCGCCCGCTCCGCTGACAAAGGTCAAGGTGCCTTAGTGGCATGGCGGGTATGGTGCCGGCACGTCTTTCAGCGGAGAAAACCATGGAACTTGTCTGCCCCGCCGGTAGCCTTCCCGCACTGAAAACCGCCATCGATAACGGCGCCGATGCGGTGTACTTCGGCTTTCGCGACAGCACCAATGCCCGCCAGTTTGCTGGCCTGAACTTCAACGAAAAACGCGCAGGGGAGGGCATTGAATACGCCCACTCCAAGGGCAGCCGGGTATTCTGTGCCATCAATACCTATCCGCAGCCTGATGGCTGGGAACAATGGAAGGGTGCGGTGGACCGCGCCGCGAATCTGGGTGTGGACGCCATCATCCTGGCCGATATGGGCCTGCTGGAGTACGCCGCCAGCAAATATCCGGACACCCCTCGCCATTTGTCGGTACAGGGCTCTGCCACCAGCCACGAAGCCCTCTCGTTCTATAAAGACAACTTCGATATCCGCCGGGCGGTTCTGCCCCGTGTACTGTCCATTGATCAGGTGAGGGGCGTTGCCAAACACAGCCCGGTGGAGCTGGAAGTGTTCGCCTTCGGCAGTCTGTGCATCATGGCGGAGGGCCGTTGTTACCTGTCTTCCTATCTCACCGATGAGTCTCCCAACACACGAGGCGCCTGCTCGCCCGCCAAAGCCGTGCGCTGGCAGGAAACCCCGCAAGGTCTCGAATCCCGCCTGAACGATGTCTTGATCGACCGTTATGGCCAGGGCGAGTCGGCCGGTTACCCAACCCTGTGTAAGGGCCGCTTTGAAGTGGAGGGCAGTGTCTATCACGCCATTGAAGAGCCGGTCAGCCTCAATACCCTGGACCTGCTGCCTGAGCTCAAAGAGCTGGGCATCAGCGCGGTGAAGATCGAAGGGCGCCAACGCAGCCCTGCCTACATTGCCGACGTGGCCCGCACCTGGCGCCAGGCGCTGGATCGGCTGGAGGCAACACCGGGCGTGTTTTCCGTAGAGAGCCAGTGGAATCAGACGCTGGCCGGGCTGTCCGAGGGTGGCCTGACCACCATTGGCGCTTATCACCGCAAGTGGAAATAAGGTTCAGCTGATCATGATGAAACTATCCCTTGGCCCGATTCTGTGGTTCTGGTCCAAGCAGTCCGTGTTCGACTTCTACGCCAAGGCCGCTGAATGGCCGGTAGATACGATTTATCTTGGCGAGGTGGTCTGTTCCCGTCGCCGGGAACTGAAACCGGATGACTGGCTTGACCTGGCCCAGGACCTGAAAGCCTGCGGCAAGAACGTGGTGCTTTCCACCCTCACGCTGATTGAATCCGAAGCCGACCTGCGCCGCCTGCGCCGGTTCTGCGAACAGGATGATTTCCTGGTGGAAGCCAACGACCAGAGCGCCCTGCAGGTGGCCATCCGCAACAAGATTCCGTTTGTGACCGGCCCGTCCATGAACATCTACAACACCGCCACCCTGAAAATCCTGGCCAGGCAGGGGTTGCAGGGCTGGAACCTGCCGGTGGAGCTTGGGAAGGAAACCCTGGAACAGCTGATCAGGGAGTTGAAGGCCGAAGGCCTGGATCTGCCCGCCGAGGTATTCTCCTGGGGCTTCCTGCCGCTGGCCTGGTCGTCCCGTTGCTTCACTGCCCGCCATTACAACCTGCCCAAGGACAACTGCGAGTTCCGATGTTTGGAGCATCCGGATGGCATGGAGCTCCGATCCCGGGAAAGTCAGGAGTTGTTCCGCCTGAACGGCATCTCCACCCTGTCTGGCTCCCGCTATGACCTGATGCGGGAGTTGCCGGATATGGAACGAATGGGCGTGAGCACCGTGCGCTTGAGCCCGGAGCATCAGGGCATGGATGAGGTAGTCAAACGCTTTGACCAGGTACGCCGGGGGGAAGTGCCAGCCACTGATCCGCTGCAGCTGGTGGAAGCGCCGCCGTGCAACGGGTATTGGTATGGCAGGCCGGGGATGGATTTGGTTGTTTCGTGATGTGTGCCGGTGTGGCCTGATGACGGCCTGTAACCACTGAAAACATGAAGTTCCTGTCTCAAAACCCTAAAAACAGCATGTCCAACGCCGCGGAAATTTCATCTTGTTGCCCGGCAAGGCTGCCAGCGCCAAAACGCAATTCGCCTTCAGGCACAGCAGCCATATACTGAGTCGCCATGACTACCTCCTGGCCCTCAATGTTAAAGACAGGATTCAGCCTCTGGGCAGGGGAAGGCGCCGAAGATTTGGGCAGCAGTGGCACAACAACTCGGGTGTTCAAGCCACTGAGAAGGTCTGACTGAACATCCAGCAGATAGCCAGCTCCATCCTTGTTTTCAAAGATATCGAAACGGGCCATCAGAACTGACGGTGCCGTGCAAGAGGCAGGCCGTTAGCTTCAACGTATGTATTAGAGCTTGCGAGGGCTGTGGCATTTTCTTTCAACCACTTCTGCTGTTTATGTAGCTTCACAGCCTCCGCGATCCCTGCCTCTGCTGATCGTGAAACATTGATTCCCAGAGCTTTCGCCTCTTTTAGGAGGGCACTATCTAGCGACAGGTTCGTTGGCTTTCGTATGGATTTGGTAGCTTGGGCGGATTGCATGGTTCAGTCCTTGCACAGATCGATGCGCCAATTTTATGCGCATGTTAATTGCACATCAATAGCCCGCTGACTCAGACTGATTCGAGAAACAGTAGGCGGCGCGGTGACAAATCCCACTCCAGACTATCCAGAAGATTCTTCAAAGCCAGCCCCAGCTCGGTATCCCCCTCAATCACCAGGCGCCGCTGGAAAAACAGCTGGTCCGGGTCTTGCCGGCGCTCTGCCAGGGTCTTGAAGGCTGCCAGGGACCCCCGAATGGTCGCTTCGCCTGGGCCTTCCACAACGCGAAGCCGGCCGGCCCAGAAACCGATGGTAATGCCTGGTTGACCTCCATTGACCTCCAGCCGAATGGTGCGGCCTTCAAAATCATCGAACTCGCCCTCAGCCAGCGCTTCTGCAAACAGGCGGTTCAGCGGGGCTTCGGCAACCAGTTGTTTGAAGCTGACGGGTACGTTGCGGTCGATGGTGTCCAGCAGTGGCGCCGGGGAAGGCAGGTATTCTTTCAGAACCGCGATTGATTGCTCCAGTAATGGGCTGTGCAAAGACGCGATGGGAGGCAGTGAAAAGGCCATGTTCAACTCCGGGCAGGACGACAACCCGCCCAGAGTATCAAAAGGTCGCCAGCGGCGACTTGATTTAACTCAGCCCTTGTGGAGACCTTCTTCCACGGCCCAAACGGCCACTTCAACCCGCGAGCGCAGGTTTAGTTTCTTGAGCAAGTGCTTTACGTGCACTTTTACCGTGCCGTCGCTGATGTCCAGCTTGCGGCCGATCATCTTGTTGGAGAGGCCCTCGGCGATCAGGCGCAAAATGTCTTTTTCTCGCGGCGTCAGGCTGTCGAAGTCCGGCCGGGATGACTGCTGCGGTTTGTTGGAGCGCAGGGCCTGGGCCAGCAGCGTCGTTAGCCGGTCACTGATGACCATTTTGCCAACAGCCGCCTGGTGTAACTGGGCGATCATATCTTCCGGCTCCATGTCTTTCAGCAGGTAGCCGTCGGCGCCGGCACGCAGGGCGGCAACCACGTCGTCTTCCTGGTCAGACACGGTAAACATGACAATACGCGAACTGATGTTCTGGTCCCGCAGGTGTTTGAGAGCTTCAATGCCGTCCATCTCCGGCATGTTCAGGTCCATCAGGATCAAATCCGGCTCGGTTTCCAGGGCCAGCTTGATGCCGTCGGCGGCGTTGCTTGCCTCGCCGATCACTTCCATGTCGTCTTCCATGCCGATCAACTGCTTGATGCCCTGTCGCAGCAGGGGGTGGTCGTCAATCAGCAGTATGCTTGCGGGTGTCTCAGCCATGGTCTCTCTCATTGATGTTGGTGTTTGGGTCAGGCCGGTGAAGATTCGGTAGGAATCAGGTTACGGCTTTTGGGTACGAATGTTAATGTCACTTCCACTCCGCCTTCGTCCCGGTTATCAACCTTTACCTTACCCCCGAGTGTCCGGGCACGGTCCTGCATGATCACAAGGCCGTAATGGTTAACCGGCTGGTCGCCGCCGGGCAGGCCCTTGCCGTTGTCGCGAATACTCGCCCGAACCTGTGGAGACTCGAACAGCACCTTAACGGAGATGACCGTAGCGTCGGCATGCTTGACGGCATTTGCCAGCCCCTCGCGGATAATCTGCAGGGTATGGATTTCCTCGTTTGGCGACAGGGTCTGTGGGGGCAGGTTGTATTCAAAGTCCACCGGGTGGCCCAGCCTTTCGGAAAACTCATCGATGGTCTTGCGCAGGGCCGTGGCCAGGTCTGGTGTGTCCAGTTTCAGGCGGAACGTGGCCAGTAGCTCACGCAGTTGTCGGTAGGCGCTGTTCAGGCCGGTACTGAGCTCATCCAGAATGTCATCGTGAACGGGTTTCTGGTCGCCCGTGATATTGAGCCTGCGCAGCCGGGTTACCTGCATCTTGAGGTAAGACAACGACTGGGCCAGTGAATCGTGCAGCTCCCGGGCGATCACCGTGCGTTCTTCGGCCAGGGTCAGTTGCTGTTGCTCAGTTATTTGCCGTTCCAGGAAAATGGCGGTTGCCAGCTGGTCGGTCAGGGTCTCCAGCAGCCGGCGAGAGGTGGCGGGCAACCCTTTGGCAGCCGGGTACCAAACTTCCAGGGTGCCAAGTAACTGGCCGGGGGTGCGGATGGGCAGTAATAAACGGCGACCGTCGTTGTTCTCCAATGGCATTTCATCGTAGACCTCGGGGGTCACCAGGCAGGCATTACAGTGATGGTCGCGACAGTAGAACGGTCGTTTGTCCGTGGCCGTGGTAATGGCCTCGACAGGCTCTGCGGACTCCTTGTCGTGCAAGAACAGGCGGATGGGACCAATGCCCAGCAGCAGTTCCAGTTCCTGCAGCATGGGAATGGCACCATTACACAGATCATGCTTGGCAAACAGGTCTCTGCTGGCCGAATGCATGACCTGCAGGGCCTGGTGGCTGACTTCCAACTCTTCAGTTTTCTGCCGGGCCTTGGCTTCCAGTTCGTAGTAGGTCAGGGCCAGTTCGCTGGTCATCTGGTCGAAGGCCTGGCCCAGTTGTGCCAGCTCGTCTGCACCTTTCAGGTCGGCTTTCCGGGAGAAGTCTTTTTCACCAACAGCGCCGGCGATGTCCACGAGTTTTCGCAGGGGGCGAAGGATCCGGTTTTTCAGGTCGTAGAACAGGGCGATCACGATCAGCACCGAGAACACCATGCTGATGATCTGAATCAGGTGCAGCAGATCAACACGTGCTTCTGTGCGCTGTTCCAGCATAGTCACCAGGCGGTCAACTTCCTGGATGTAGTCCTCCACAGCCTGGACCATAGCCGTTGTGATGGGCGTGCCTACTTCATGCTGCTGAAGGGCAGGTTTGAGTTCGTCCTGCCATGCCGCCAGCATCTGACGGTACTGTCGGGCCAGAGGGTGATCGTCTGAGCCGGGAACCGAGCGGAGAATGGCCGTGTCTTCGAGGCGCCCCTCGTAATCATTGATGCGCGCAGATACGGTAGCCCGCCCGTTTTCAAAATCTTCCGTAGCGGAGCGGGCAATCAACTGGAAGGCGCCCATCCGCAGTGCTCCGGCCAGGTTGATAGCCGTGGCATTGCCCTCAATGCTGTTGGACACCGCCAGTGTCGTAGACATGCTGACGATAGCAGTCAGCACGATGGCGCCGATCACCACAGCGAGTCGGTTTACTAGCGGACTTCTGGATGTCATGGAAACTTTCTGCCTGGCGAGTCTGGAAAAGGCGCATATTCAGGCCAGATTATGGCTGAGGAACCTCGGTTCCGATACCTCCTTGAGGATAGTCAATTACCCCAACGGTTAATCCTCCATCATAGCCTTTGACCCCTATGAGAGCAAAAGCCGACACTAAAGGTTGGCTTTTCGAGGTGACTGGATGCAAACCCGACTGGAGCAGGATGATGACAGGCTGGCATCGCTGGTGGTAATTCTGCCGCTGGCAGTGACAGGCTTTGTTGTTGCGGCCGGATGCTGGACGCTGTTTGCGGTGGCGGGAGTGCATCTCAGGGCCGACCTTGCCCTGAGCAGTCTGCAGTTCGGCATATTGCTGGCTGCGCCCATGGCCGTCAGTGCCGTATTGGCAATTCCGGCCGGGCTGGCCGCCCAGCGTTTCGGTGCCCGAGCCGTGATGCTCGCCTGCCTGGCAGGGTTGGCAATGTGTATGGGGTTACTCCTGCTAGTCGATAGTTTCTATGGTTACCTGCTGGTTGCCGGCGGGCTGGGGCTGGCCGGTGGGTTCTACAGTGCCGGCCTGCAGTTTGTGGTCAGTCACTGTAAGCCGAAACGGTTGGGGCTGGTGCTTGGCGTTTTTGGTGCGGGAGTCACCGGTGCCGGCTTCAGCTATTACCTGGTACCGCTGTTTCACGATGCGTTCTCCTGGCAGGGAGTGCCTCTGGCCTACCTGATTGTGTTGCTGTTGGTGATTGTCTTGTTGGTGATGTTGACCGATCCGGAATCCCAAGAACCAGGCGCAGACCGACCCTGGTCTGTGGGGCAGGTGGTCCGAATACTGCGGCGCGGTCGTTCTCTCCCGCTCACGGCCTATTTTGGTGTGGTTGCCGGCAGCTTTTTTGCGCTCGCGCTCTGGTTGCCTGATTTTCTGTCGGCACAGTTCGGTTTGTCCCTGGACGCGGGCGCCCGCCAGGCCCAGTGGTTCGTTATTCCCGGGGCCTTGGCCCAGATTCTGGGTGGAGGCCTGGCTGACCGGTTTGGCAGCGCCAGGGTTGCCACGCGCTCCCTAGTGCTGTGTCTGGTGGCGCTGGCTGTATTGTCCTACCCACCCATGACCTTATTTGTCAGGGGAGTACATGAGATCATCACCGTGGAATTCGCCTTGCCTTTGCTGATTGAGGGTGTCTTGATCGTGGTGCTGGGTGTTGCCATGGGGAGTGCCATGGGGAGCCTGCAACGAATGGTGATACTGGTCAATCGTGCCGAGGCCGCCTTGTTCGCAGGCTTCTTGTTGGTCTCCGCCTGTTCCGTTGCGTTTGTTCTGCCGGTCCTGTTTGGTGCCGTCAACCAGTGGCTGGGGGTGCGCACGGCAGTGTTCATGATTCTGTTCCTGTTGCTCAGCAGCAGCCTGCTGATGTTTGCCCGCGACACCCGTCGTGAGGAGCGCAGAACCCTTCTCCACCCGGGGATATAGCTCTGCTACCACCTCGGTGGTACAGCCCGGTTATGTGGTAGTAACCACGCAGATTTCGCGGTTTTTCTCACACACAATGGTCTCAAATCGGAGCAACGATCCGGCAGACGGAGAGAGAGACCATGAGTCATTTGATCGACAAACTGAGTTACTTCAGGAAGAAGCGCGAGCCGTTCGCGGGCGGCCACGGCGAAACCCATGAAGTCAGCCGCGAGTGGGAAGACAGCTACCGCCAGCGCTGGCAGCACGACAAGGTTGTGCGTTCCACCCACGGCGTAAACTGCACCGGCTCCTGCAGCTGGAAGATTTACGTCAAGAACGGCCTGGTCACCTGGGAAACCCAGCAGACCGACTACCCCCGTACCCGCCCGGACCTGCCAAACCACGAGCCCCGCGGCTGCCCCCGGGGTGCCAGCTATTCCTGGTACATGTACAGCGCTAACCGCCTGAAGTACCCACTGATGCGCAAGAGCCTGATGAAGCTCTGGCGTGCGGCCCGAATTCAGTTCAACGACCCGGTGCAAGCCTGGGCGTCCATTGT
The DNA here is from genome assembly GCF_009363275.1 of Marinobacter sp. THAF197a. Lineage (NCBI taxonomy): Bacteria > Pseudomonadati > Pseudomonadota > Gammaproteobacteria > Pseudomonadales > Marinobacteraceae > Marinobacter > Marinobacter sp. THAF197a. The sequence continues at coordinate 3,261,021 of NZ_CP045324.1, read as the reverse complement.
TGAAGACCCCAAGAAAACCGCCGAGTACAAGCCCCGCCGTGGTATGGGTGGTTTCATTCGTTCCAATTGGGACGAAGTCAACGAGCTGATTGCTGCCTCCAACGTCTACACCGCCAAGAAGTTCGGCCCGGACCGCATCATTGGCTTCTCGCCGATTCCTGCCATGTCCATGGTGTCCTACGCCGCCGGCAGCCGCTACCTGTCGATGATCGGTGGCGTGTGCATGAGCTTCTACGACTGGTACTGCGACCTGCCGCCGGCTTCCCCGCAAACCTGGGGTGAGCAGACCGACGTGCCGGAATCCGCTGACTGGTACAACTCCGGCTACATCATTGCCTGGGGTTCCAACGTGCCCCAGACACGTACCCCGGACGCCCACTTCTTTACCGAAGTGCGCTACAAGGGTACCAAGACCGTTGCCATCACCCCGGACTACGCCGAGGTCTCCAAGCTGTCGGACGAGTGGCTGAACCCCAAGCAGGGCACCGACGCCGCCCTGGGCATGGCCATGGGCCACGTGATCCTGAAAGAATTCCACGTCGACAAACCCAGTGAATACTTCACCGACTACGTGCGCCGTTACACCGACATGCCGTACCTGGTCATGCTGGATGAAAAAGACGACGGCAGCTATGTGCCGGGCCGTTTCCTGCGGGCCAGCGATCTGGTGGACGGACTGGGTGAAGAAAACAACCCGGAATGGAAAACCATCGCCATTGACGAGAGCACCGGCGAGCTGACTGCACCGAATGGCTCCATCGGTTACCGCTGGGGCGAGAAGGGCAAGTGGAATCTGAAGCAGACCGCCAAGGGCACCGATGTAAACCTTCAGCTTTCCATGGTTGAAAAGCACGACGACGTGGTCGACGTGGCCTTCCCATACTTCGGTGGTATCGAGCACGATCACTTCAAGCACGTGGAAATCAAGGACATCCTCAAGCACAAGCTGGGCACCCGTAAGGTCCAGCTGGCTGACGGCACCGAAGGCCGTGTGGTCACCGTTTACGACCTGATGGTGGCCAACTATGGCATCAGCCGTGGCCTGGGCGAGGACGACGGCGCCACTTCCTATGACGAAGTGAAGCCCTACACCCCGGCCTGGCAGGAAAAGATCACCGGCGTACCCGCCGAGAAAGTGATCCGCATTGCCCGTGAGTTTGCGGATAATGCCGACAAGACCAAGGGCCGTTCCATGGTCATCGTGGGTGCCGGTATGAACCACTGGTACCACATGGACATGAACTACCGTGGCCTGATCAACATGCTGATCATGTGTGGCTGTATCGGCCAGAGCGGCGGTGGCTGGGCCCACTACGTTGGCCAGGAAAAACTGCGCCCGCAGACTGGCTGGCAGCCGTTGGCGTTTGGCCTGGACTGGCAGCGCCCGCCACGCCACATGAACTCTACCTCCTTCTTCTACGCCCATTCCGGCCAGTGGCGTTACGAGAAACTGGGTGTGGACGAAATCCTGTCGCCGCTGGCGGACAAGTCCAAATTCAGTGGCAGCCTGATCGACTACAACGTGCGCGCCGAGCGCATGGGCTGGCTGCCGTCCGCACCTCAGCTGAACCGCAACCCGCTGGGTATCGCGGCGGAAGCCGAGAAGGCCGGCATGGAAGTCTCCGACTATGTGGCCAAGTCCATGAAGGACGGCTCCCTGGCCTTCGCCAGTGAAGATCCGGAAGCGCCGGAGAACTGCCCGCGCAACCTGTTCATCTGGCGCTCCAACCTGCTGGGTTCGTCCGGCAAGGGCCATGAGTACATGCTCAAGTACCTACTGGGCACCAAAAACGGCCTGCAAGGCAAAGACCTGGGCGTGGAAGGCGGTGCCAAGCCGCAAGAGGTTAAGTGGCGCGACGAAGCCCCGCAGGGCAAGCTCGACCTGCTGGTGACCCTGGACTTCCGCATGTCCACCACCTGCCTGTATTCAGACATCGTTCTGCCGACCGCTACCTGGTACGAGAAGAATGACCTGAACACCTCAGACATGCACCCGTTCATCCATCCGCTGACCGCCGCCACTGATCCGGCCTGGGAAGCGCGCAGTGACTGGGAAATCTACAAGGGCATTGCCAAATCCTTCTCCAAGGCGGCCGAGGGCCACCTGGGTGTCGAGAAAGATGTGGTGACCCTGCCGCTGCTGCACGATGCGCCGGCGGAACTGGGCCAGCCGTTCGATGTGAAGGACTGGAGAAAAGGTGAATGCGACCTGATCCCGGGCAAGACTGCGCCCAACTTCATCACCGTTGAGCGGGATTACCCGAACACCTACGCACGCTTCACCTCGCTTGGCCCGCTGATGGACAAGTTGGGTAACGGTGGCAAAGGCATCAACTGGAACACCGAGAAGGAGGTCAACTTCCTGAAGGAGTTGAACTACACCCATCTGGAAGGTGCCAACGCGGGTCGTCCGAAGATCGAAAGCGCCATTGATGCCGCGGAAGTGATTCTGACCCTGGCGCCGGAAACCAACGGCCAGGTTGCCGTGAAGGCGTGGGCCGCACTGTCTGAAATGACCGGCCTGGACCACACCCATCTGGCGAAGAACAAGGAAGAGGAGAAAATCCGCTTCCGGGACATCGTGGCGCAACCGCGCAAGATCATCTCCAGCCCGACCTGGTCTGGTCTGGAAGACGAGCATGTGTCCTACAACGCTGGCTACACCAACGTGCACGAGCTGATTCCCTGGCGCACCCTGACCGGCCGCCAGCAGTTCTACCAGGACCACGAGTGGATGCGCGCCTTCGGTGAAAGCCTGCTGGTGTATCGCCCGCCCATCAACACCAAGGCGATTGAGAGCATGCAGGATCAGCGCAGCAACGGTAACCCGGAGAAAGCGTTGAACTGGATCACGCCGCACCAGAAGTGGGGTATTCACAGTACCTACAGCGACAACCTGTTGATGCTGACCCTCTCCCGCGGTGGCCCCATCGTGTGGATGAGTGAAGACGATGCCAAAGACATCGGGGTTGAAGACAACGACTGGATCGAGCTGTTCAACAGTAACGGTGCCATTGCGGCCCGGGCGGTGGTCAGCCAGCGGGTGATGCCTGGCATGGTGATGATGTACCACGCCCAGGAACGCAACGTGAACGTACCGGGCTCTGAAATTACCGGTACCCGGGGCGGCATCCATAACTCGGTCACCCGTGTGTGCCCGAAACCGACCCACATGATCGGTGGCTATGCCCAGTATTCCTACGGCTTCAACTACTACGGCACCGTAGGTTCCAACCGGGACGAGTTCGTGGTGGTCCGCAAGATGAAGAACGTGGACTGGCTCGACGGTGAAGGCAATGACTATGCTCAGGAGGCAGTAAAATGAAAATCCGTTCCCAAGTCGGCATGGTGCTGAACCTGGACAAGTGCATTGGTTGCCACACCTGTTCCGTCACCTGCAAAAACGTATGGACAAGCCGTGAAGGCATGGAATACGCCTGGTTCAACAACGTCGAAACCAAGCCTGGCATCGGCTACCCGAAAGAATGGGAGAACCAGGACAAGTGGAAGGGCGGCTGGATGCGCGACAGCTCCGGCAAAATCCGCCCCCGCATCGGCGGCAAGTTCCGGGTACTGGCGAATATCTTCGCCAACCCGGACCTGCCGGAAATCGATGACTACTACGAACCGTTTGACTACGACTACCAGCACCTGCACACCGCCGGTGATGTGAAGCACCAGCCGGTCGCCCGGCCCCGGTCGCTGATCTCTGGCGAGCGCATGAAGAAAATCGAATGGGGCCCGAACTGGGAAGAAATCCTGGGCACCGAGTTTGCCAAGCGCCGCAAAGACAAGAACTTTGATCAGGTGCAGGCAGACATCTACGGCCAGTTCGAAAACACTTTCATGATGTACCTGCCGCGTCTGTGCGAGCACTGCCTGAACCCGGCGTGTGTAGCCAGTTGCCCCAGCGGTGCCATCTACAAGCGCGAAGAAGACGGCATTGTGCTGATCGACCAGGACAAGTGCCGCGGCTGGCGGATGTGTGTCTCCGGCTGCCCGTACAAGAAGATCTACTTCAACTGGAAAACCGGCAAATCCGAGAAGTGCATCTTCTGCTACCCGCGTATCGAAGCCGGTCTGCCGACCGTTTGCTCCGAGACCTGTGTCGGCCGTATCCGCTACCTCGGTGTGCTGCTGTACGACGCAGACCGCATTGAAGAAGTGGCCAGCGCCCCGGGCGAGCACGAGCTTTACGAAAAGCAGCTGGAAATCTTCCTGGACCCGTTCGATCCGAAAGTGATCGAGCAGGCGAAGAAAGACGGCATCCCGATGAACGTGATCGAAGCCGCCCAGCAGAGCCCGGTTTACAAAATGGCGGTGGACTGGAAACTGGCCCTGCCGCTGCACCCGGAATACCGCACCCTGCCCATGGTTTGGTACGTGCCGCCGCTCAGCCCGATCCAGTCTGCGGCGGAAGCCGGTAAGGTCGAGTTCGACGGCGTGCTGCCGAAGATCGAAAGCCTGCGGATTCCGGTCAAGTACCTGGCCAACCTGCTGACCGCCGGTGACGAGAAGCCCATTGTTCGCGCGCTCAAGCGGATCATGGCCATGCGTCTGTACAAGCGTGCAGAGACCGTGGAAGGCAAAGAAGACCTGCGCGCCCTTGAGGAAGCTGGCCTGACCAAAGCCCAGGCGGATGAGATGTACCGCTACCTGGCCATCGCCAACTACGAGGACCGCTTCGTGATTCCGACCAGCCATCGCGAGCTGGCCAAGGAAGCTTTCCCGGATGCGGACGCCTACGGCGAGCGTGGTGGTTGTGGCTTCAGCTTCGGCGACGGCTGCAACGGTGGCGACAGCGAGTTCAGCCTGTTCGGTGGCAAGAAGCAGACCACCAGCATGGTCAGCAAGCTGGCGACCGTAAAGCAGGTCGACCCGAAACAGCTGCAGGATTGAGGAGCAAGTTATGCAACTTCTGAAAGTACTGGCGCGGGTACTCGAGTACCCCACCGACGAACTGCAGCAATCCAAAGACGCCCTGGTCGCCGCTGTCCTGGAGGACAGCCGGCTGCCCCGGCAGAACAAGGAACAGCTGCTGACCTGCATCGACCGACTGTGCGATGGAGACCTGTTGGACCTTCAGGAATCCTACGTAGGCACCTTCGACCGGGGCCGGGCTACCTCCCTGCTGCTGTTCGAACACGTTCATGGAGAATCCCGTGACCGCGGCCAGGCCATGGTCGACCTGATGGAGCAATACCGCGCCAACGGCCTGGAAATTGACGCCAAGGAACTGCCGGACTACTTGCCGCTGTTTCTGGAATACCTGTCGACCCGGCCCTGGGACGAAATCCAGAACTGGCTTGAAGATATCCATCACATTCTCGGCCTGCTGGGCGAGCGCCTGTACCAGCGCGAGAGCGTGTACCACGTGATCATGGACGCACTGCTGGTGCTGTCCGGTCGCAAGGCGGATCGTCAGGAACTGGCCCGTATCGTTGCCTCGGAAGAGCGCGACGATACCCCGGAAGCCCTCGACAAGGTCTGGGAAGAAGAAATGGTGAAATTTGTGGATGACCAGGGCAGCTCCTGCGGCACCGGTGGCGTGGTTGGACAACGCCGCCGCGAGCTGGAACAGACCCAGACCATTCACCTGAGCGATCAGCTGATGACGGACGCCACACCCCGTCAGACAGGACGCGCGTAAGCGCAGGAGGAAATGATAATGTCCTATCTAAACACACTGTTTTTCGGGGTATACCCATACATCGCCCTGGCCGTCCTGTTCATCGGCACCTGGGCGCGTTATGACCACGGTCAGTTCACCTGGAAAGCCCACTCCAGTCAGATGCTACGAAAGAAGAACATGGTATTGGCCAGCGTGCTGTTCCATGTGGGTATCCTGGTGATCTTCTTCGGCCACCTGGTTGGCCTGCTGGCTCCGAAATGGGCCTACGAATGGCTGCTGACCCCGGGCCAGAAACAAATCGTGGCAGTCGTGGTTGGCGGTATCGCCGGCGTCATGTGTCTGATTGGCGGCGCCATGCTCGCCTGGCGCCGACTGACTGATCCCAGAGTACGTGCCAGCAGCACTATGGCCGACAACCTGGTTATCTGCATCCTTGTGGTACAGGTTACTTTGGGCTTGCTGACCATTATCCCCACCATGGGTCACCTGGATGGCTCCCAGATGCTCAAGTTCTCCGCCTGGGCTCAGGGGGTGCTGACCTTCCAGGGCGGTGTGGCGGCTTACGTCGCTGACGCTCACTGGATCTTCAAGATGCACATTTTCCTGGGCTTGACCCTCTTCGTGCTCTTCCCGTTCACCCGACTGGTGCACATGCTCAGCGTGCCGGTGGAGTACTTCGGGCGGAAGTACCAGGTGGTTCGCAAGCGCGCCTGAATCTGAAGCAGCCACGGACGGCTCGGACTCACACGGACAGGAATGATTTTATACAAGTTCCTGTTCGTCTTTGTCCGTGAATGTCCGTGCCGTCCGTGGCAAAGAATCTTTTTGGAGAAGCAACATGCAAATAATCCCCGTCGGCGAAGCCGGCAAACCCAGAAACCAGTTCCCTCCGGTGTATGTGGGTGACACGCTGATCCACGAAGACGACATCGCCCGGGAAATGCAGCACCACCCCGCCGAAGAACTGGCCGAAGCCTGGCACGAAGCCGCCAAAAGCCTCGTCATCCGCGAGTTACTCCTGCAACAGGCCAGCCGCCTGAACCTGGACAACATCGAAGACGAAGAAGACCGCATAGCCCGGGTACTGGAACTCGAACTCAACGTCCCGGACCCCGATGAACAGGACTGCGAACGCTTCTACAACGCCAACCCCGGCCGATTCTGCAGCCCCACCATCATGGCCGTCAGCCACATCCTCCTGGCTGCCGCCCCGGACGACATCGAAGAACGCATGCGCCAGGAAGAAGCCGGCCGACAACTCCTGACCGCCCTCCTGGACGGCCGCTCACAGTTCAACGAACTGGCCAAACAATACTCCGCCTGCGAATCCCGCCACCAGAGCGGCAGCCTAGGCCAGATTAGCAAAGGCCAGACCGTCGAAGAATTCGAACGCCCGGTCCTCAGCCTCACCGAAGGTTTGAATCCCGAACTCATCGAAACCCGCTACGGCTGGCACATCGTCCGGGTAGACCAACGAATCGACGGCGAACAGCTCCCGTACGAACACGTCAAACCCCAGATTCGCCAATACCTGAGCGAAAGTGTCACCCGCCGCGCCTTCCGCCAGTACCTGCAAGTCCTGGCCGTTGAAACCGGCATAGAAGGCGTCGACCTGGAGCTGCCGGATTCGCCGTTGATGCAATAAGAACTCTGGTGAAACGGATTCGTCCCGGGGGAGAAAGCCTGGCGATTTCACCTGAGTCTGGAGGCATTGGGCGGGATCAGCTTTCCAAAACCTTGCGGAGCCATGGATGGCGGAGCAGAGCGTACAGGGAAGTATTCACAGCGTGTTTTGGAAAGCTGATCCCGCCCAATGACGGCGCTCCAAACCCCAAACTAGTTAGCAGGGCGAATAATTGAGTTACGTCAACTACTCAACAAGAACCCACCTTATACCCCCATCGGGGGAGCGATTTTTCACCACTATCCCTCTACTATTTAAAACAAGATATTGAATGCATGAATATGCAGAGAGGATACCCCAATGGCCGTCACCCAAAGCGCCGAAAGCCGATACAGCAAACCCGTACTCGTCGCCATCAACAAACCGCTTGATGAAGAAGACGGCCTGGAAGCACTACGCAGCCACGCCCTGTTCCGCAGCCTCAAAGCCCACGATCTGGACTACCTCATCCAGCAGTCCCGGCGCCTGCGCCTGGGCCACCACCAGCTGCTTTACCGCCAGGACATGCCAGCGCACCACTTCTTCTTTGTGATCAGCGGCCGCCTCAGACTCTATCGCCTGGACTCCTCCGGCATCGACAGAACCCTCGACAGCATCGCCCCCGGCGACTGCTTCGCTGAAGTCATGATCTACGCCGATCCGCCAAGGTACGCCTGCTACGCCGAAGCACTCAAATCCAGCGAAGTACTGATGATCCCGGTTAAAGCCTACCAGGAACTGCTCGACCGGCACCCGGAATACGCCCAGGCCGCGCTTCGCCATTACGCCATGCGTGCCGTAACACGGTTCCACGACCTGGAAATCATGACCGTCCAGAACGCCCGTGACCGCCTGATCCGTTACCTGATCGACCTGCTGCCTAATGGCACCCTGGAAGGAGGCGAAGTCGAACTGCCCCTGCCCAAGTGCCTGGTGGCCTCGCGATTGGCCATGCAGCCGGAAACCTTCTCACGCATTCTGGCCGATCTCAAATCCAACGGACTGGTCCGGGTAAACCGCAGCAAACTGTTTATTTCCGACCCTCAGCGACTGATTGAAATCAGTCAGTAGTTTTCGGCCCCTCCGGGCCCTTTTTCCCAATTTTCGCCAAGTCAGGGGCATTTTTATGATCAGCAGTTACCAGGACCTTGTGAAGGCCAGCCAGAACGAACATGAGCCTCAGCGATTCCTGTTTGTGTTCTGCAAAGTCGAACTGCCGGACGATGCATCTGCTGCCGAGCGGGCCGCCTTCGAACGTGGTGAGGGTGGGGCGTTGACTCCGGTGATCTGCGTTGACAAAACGCCATCTGAAGCCTCCGAGTTCAGCGTGCTGGCGGAAGAGTCCAGAACCACCGGCCAGGACTGGGACATGGTGTTCGTGGCGGCCATGTCTGGCCGTGGCGGCATAGAACCCTCCAGTGATGAAGCCCAGCAACCCATGACCATGATGGTCGAGAGCATCCGTATGGGTAACGTTGGCAATTACCTGCCTCTCGATCAATCCGGCCAGGCCGTGAGCCTGGGCTGAACCGGTCCGGTCCGGTTACGCCGCTGGCGTATCCAAAAAGAGGTATGTGATTTTTATCAATCATTGTCCACCCTAGTTGTATTCCGATTGGATTGGGGGTTTTAGTGTTCAGGGAATCTGTTCTCGTAATGCTGGCATTGATGCTTCTTGCATCGGTTGCCAGCGCCACGTCGCTCAGTGAATACGAGCCCGTTGCCGGCCGGCAGGTGATCCAGGTTGCCATTCCGTCGGTCACTCGCTATGAGCCCCGGGAAGACAACCGGGCCATCCAGGAACTCTACGCCGGCGATGAACTGGTGGGCTACGCCTACCAGACCCTCGATTTTGTGCAAACCCCGGCATACTCCGGTAAACCCTTGAACGCCATGGTGGTGCTGGATACCGAAGGCGAGATCAAAGGCGCACGGGTGATCCATCACGATGAACCGATTCTCTTGATCGGTATTCCCGAAGCCAAGATGCATGAGTTCACTGACCAATACGCCGGCCTGAAAGCTGACCAGCGAGTAACCGTTGGGGGGAAATCGTCCGAACGTAGGGTGGCAGTAGATGGTTTATCCGGTGCCACCGTCACGGTCATGGTCATCAACGAAGTCATTATGCGCACGGCGCATCGAGTTGGCGGGGAGCTTGGCCTGGTCGAAGGCGTTGGCGTTGGTAAACGGCCACCCAAGGCTGAAGTGATCAAAGACCGCTTCCGGCAACGTTCCTGGACAGAATTAACCGGTGACGGCTCAATTCGCCGGATGTTGCTGAGCCGGGGCCAGGTGGATGACGCCTTTGTTGGTAGCCCTGCCGAGGGCGTTGAGGCGGCCGCGCCGGATCAGCGGGATGACGCGCTGATCGACTTGTACGCCGCCTACCTGGATGCGCCATCCATTGGTCGTAACCTGCTGGGTGATCGCCAATATGAGTGGTTGATGTCCGAGTTGAAGGAAGGCGAGCATGCCATTGCGGTGCTGGCCACCGGGTCCTACTCCTTCCGTGGTTCAGGCTATGTGCGTGGCGGTATCTTTGATCGCTTGCAGATTCGCCAGTTCGGAGACACCTTCAACTTCCGGGATCTGGACTACTATCGCCTGAGCGATGTGTATCTGGGCGATATGCCGCGCCTGCCGGAAATGGCCATTTTCATCATTCGCCAGCAGTACAGCTTTGACCCCGGTGAGCCCTGGTCCCTGGAGCTGACAGTAAAACGCCAGACCGGCCCTCTGGACAGCGAATTTGCTGTGTTCCCCCTAGAATACCAACTGCCTGACAAATATTACACCCGTGCGGAACCGGAGTTGACCCAGGAAGAGTGGCTGGAAGAGCAGCCCATGTGGGTTCAGGTCTGGTACCAGAAGCAGTTTCAGATCATCGTCATTGGTCTGGGAATTGGCGTGCTGATGTTCATCCTGTTCTTCCAGGACTGGTTGGTGCAAAAGCCGCGCATGATGCGCTGGATTCGCCACGCGTTTCTGACCTACACCCTGTTCTTTATCGGCTGGTATGCCCTGGGGCAGTTGTCGATCGTCAACGTGCTGACCTTTGTAAACAGCCTGATCAGCGGCTTCCGGTGGGAAACCTTCCTGATTGATCCCATGCTGTTCATTCTCTGGTCTGTGGTGGCCGGCATTGTGGTGCTTTGGGGAAGGGCGGTGTATTGCGGCTGGCTGTGTCCGTTCGGCGCCCTGCAGGAACTGACCAACGAAATTGCCCGCAAACTGAAAGTCCCGCAGTACACCGTGCCGTTTGCCGTGCATGAGCGCCTATGGGCGATCAAGTACATCATCTTGCTGGTGCTGTTTGGCGTCTCGCTGGATTCTCTGGCCACCGCCGAGCGAATGGCGGAAGTGGAGCCCTTCAAAACCGCTATTACCCTTAAATTCGATCGTACCTGGCCGTTTGTGACCTACGCAGTGTTGCTGCTGGTGGTCAATTTGTTCACCCGTAAAGTCTTCTGCCGCTATCTGTGCCCGCTTGGAGCCGCCCTGGCGCTGCCGTCCAAGTTGCGGGTGTTCGACTGGCTCAAGCGCCGCAAAGAGTGCGGCAACCCCTGCCGCCTCTGCGACCACGAATGTGAGGTGCAGGCTATCCATCCGGATGGGCACATCAATTACATGGAATGCCACTACTGCCTGGATTGCCAGATGACCTATTTCGATGACCACAAGTGTCCGCCGCTGATCGTCAAGCGACGGGGCAAACGCCGTGGTCACAACGCACCGGGCCACCCGGAAGAGATTCCCGTGGTTCAGGTGAATTGAGCAGTACCTGTAAGCAGTACACATAAAAAGCCATGAGAAGCTAAAACCGCCATAACCAATAACGGAGTTGAAGCTATGAGTAAGCAAGATGATCTGAACAAAGGTACGCCGGAGGTGCCGGAAAGTGGTCTGAGCCGCCGTCGCTTTATGGGCGCTGCAGCTCTTGCCGGCGTGGCTGGTGCAACCGGCCTGGGTACCACCATGATGACCCGCGAATCGTTCGCCGCCGCGGCCCGAGACGCCCGCAACAAGGCTCATATTGGGCCAGGTGAGCTGGATGAGTACTACGGCTTCTGGAGCGGTGGGCATCAGGGTGAAGTGCGTGTTCTGGGTGTTCCGTCCATGCGCGAGCTGATGCGGATTCCGGTGTTCAACGTGGACTCTGCCACCGGCTGGGGTATCACCGACGAAAGTAAGGAGATCCTGGGCAAAGACAAGCTGTATCTGAATGGCGACTGTCACCACCCGCACGTCTCCATGGACGATGGCCACTACGATGGCAAGTACCTGTTCATCAATGACAAGGCCAACAGCCGGATTGCCCGTATCCGCCTGGATATCTTCAAGACCGACAAGGTCACGCATATCCCGAACGTCCAGGCGATTCACGGCCTGCGTCTGCAGAAAGTACCGCGCACCAAGTACGTCTTCTGTAACGCGGAGTTCGTAATTCCGCAGCCGAATGATGGCAGCGATTATAGCCTGGAGAATAGCTACACCATGTTTACGGCCGTAGACGCAGACACCATGGAAGTAGCCTGGCAGGTGATTGTCGACGGCAACCTGGATAACACCGATGCGGACTTCACCGGCAAGTACGCAGCCTCTACCTGCTACAACTCCGAGAAGGCGGTAGACCTGGCCGGTACCATGCGTAACGATCGCGACTGGGTGGTGGTGTTCAATGTTGAACGCATTGAAGCTGCGGTAAAGGCCGGTAACTTCAAAACCATCGGTGATTCCGACGTACCGGTGGTAGAGGGGCGCAAGGGTTCCGACGTTACCCGTTACATTCCGGTGCCGAAGAACCCGCACGGCCTGAACACCTCGCCGGATGGCAAGTACTTCATCGCCAACGGCAAACTGTCTCCGACGGTGTCTATTATTGCCATCGATAGGCTGGATGACCTGTTCGACGACAAGATCGGTGATCGTGATCCGATTGTGGGCGAGCCGGAGCTGGGTCTTGGGCCTCTGCATACCACGTTCGATGGCCGCGGCAATGCCTACACCACGCTGTTTATCGACAGCCAGGTGGCCAAGTGGAACATTGCGGATGCGATTAAGCACTACAATGGCGAAGACGTGAACTACATCCGCCAGAAGCTGGACGTTCACTATCAGCCGGGCCACAACCACGCGTCGCTGACCGAATCACGCGATGCCGATGGCAAGTGGCTGGTGGTGCTGTCCAAGTTCTCCAAGGACCGTTTCCTGCCGGTAGGCCCTCTGCACCCGGAGAACGATCAGCTGATCGATATTTCCGGTGAGGAGATGAAGCTGGTGCACGACGGTCCGGCTTTCGCTGAACCGCATGACTGTATTTTGGTGCGCCGTGACCAGATCCGTCCGAAGAAGATCTGGGACCGGAACGATCCTTATTTTGCCTCTACCCGTGCGCAGGCTGAGAAAGACGGCGTGACGCTGGAAGCGGATAACAAGGTTATCCGGGATGGCAAGAAGGTTCGTGTGTACATGACCTCTGTGGCACCTCAGTTCGGGATGCTGGAGTTCAAGGTCAAGGAGGGTGATGAGGTGACGGTGGTTGTGACCAATCTGGACTCCATCGAGGATGTGACTCACGGGTTCTGTATGGTGAACCATGGTGTGAGTATGGAGATCAGTCCTCAGCAGACGGCATCGGTGACCTTTACGGCTGGTAAGCCTGGGGTTTACTGGTACTACTGCAACTGGTTCTGCCATGCGCTGCATATGGAGATGGGTGGTCGCATGTTGGTCGAGAAGGCCTGACCTTCTCTTTTCCGGGGCTCTTTCTCGGAGTCCCGGCTCCTCCCATTGGATTGGGAGGAGCAATCCAAGAGGAGACTGCTTTCCAAAACACGCTCCTTCGGCACATCCATGTGACGCTTGGGCTCCGCCATCCATGGCTCCGCACAGTTTTGGAAAGCAGTCTCCTCTCGGATTGCCGGACCTTGGGCCGGGGATTCGAAAACTTTCATCGCTCAGAGAACGATTGATGTATCAACTTTTGCGTTATGGGGTGGCCCTGTCAGTCGCTCTGATTTCGCTGACCGCAAGTGCCAACCTGCAAGATCAGCTGGATGCCCTGGAGCCAGGCGCATCGTTCGAGCTTCCTGCCGAGCAGCTTCCGCCATTGGTTATCCGGGTGCCCGGCGTTTCTGTGTCCTGTGTTGACGATTCGGTGATTGATGCCGGCGGGGCAGGGCATGCTGTGGAGATTCTGGCGGAGGGGGTGTCGTTTTCCGGTTGCGTGGTGCGTAACTGGGGGCAGGATCTGAATAAGTTGGATGCGGGGATTTTTGTGGCTCGGGAGGCGAGGGGGGCGGTTGTTGCGGATAACCGGCTTCAGGGGCCGGCGTTTGGGGTGTGGTTGGATGCGACGCCGGATGTGGTTGTCCGGAATAACGAGATACGCGGCGAGACCAGCCTTCGGTCCCAGGATCGGGGCAACGGGATTCATCTGTTCAATACCACCGGGGCGTTGATTGAGGGCAACGACATCCGCCAGACCCGGGATGCGATTTATATCGAGACGGCGAATAACAACAAGATTCGCAATAACGTGATGTCGGATCTGCGTTACGGCATTCACTACATGTATTCGATGCACAATCTGCTGGAAGGCAATCTGACCCGTGGCACTCGCACGGGGTACGCGTTGATGCAGAGCAAGTATCTGACGGTGGTGAATAACCGGTCGGAGAACGATGAGAATTACGGGATTCTGATGAATTTCATCACCAATTCTACTCTCAAGGGCAACGTGGTGACCGGGGTGTCTCAGGGGCAAACCGGCGGTGTGATGATTTCCGGGGGCGAGGGTAAGGCGGTGTTCATCTACAACTCGCTGTACAACACCTTTGAGGGCAATTATTTCGGTCACAGCAATATCGGGATTCACCTGACCGCCGGTTCTGAGCAAAACGAGGTGTTTGATAATGCCTTTGTGAACAACGAGCGGCAGGTGAAGTATGTCGCGACCCGCACCCAGTCCTGGGTGAAGGATGGGCGGGGGAATTTCTGGAGTGATTATCTGGGTTGGGATCGTAACCAGGATGGCATTGGTGATGTGCCCTACGAGCCCAATGATAACGTGGACCGCCTGTTGTGGAAGTACCCGGAGGCGCGGGTGCTGATGTTCAGCCCGGCGGTGGATACCCTGCGCTGGGTGCAGGACGCGTTCCCGGTGGTGAAGTCTGCCGGGGTGAGTGATCCCAAACCGTTGATGCGAATTCCCGAACACCTGCAATCGGAGATCCGATGAACTGCTTTCGACTGGACAATGTGAGTCATCGCTACGATAAGGCGACGGTGCTCCACGGCGTGGACTTGCGGCTGGAGCCGGGGGAAATTCTTGGGCTGTTTGGCCACAACGGGGCGGGTAAAACCACTTCGATCAAACTCATTCTGGGTTTGATGAAACCGACACAGGGGAAGGTCTCGGTGTTGGGTGGCGAAGCCGGTGATCCCCAGGTGAGCCAGCATATCGGTTACCTGCCGGAGAACGTGATGTTCTACCCGCAGCTGACCGGGCGGGAAATCCTGAGTCACTTTGCCCGGCTCAAAGGGGCCAGTCTCAAGCAGGTGCCGGAACTTCTGGAGCAAGTCGGGCTGGATGACGCCATGGATGCCCGTACCAAAACCTACTCCAAAGGCATGCGCCAGCGCCTTGGCCTGGCCCAGGCGTTGCTCGGCAAGCCGAAGCTATTGATGCTGGACGAGCCCACGGTTGGTCTGGACCCGGTGGCAACAGCCGATCTGTACCGGTTGCTGCGGCGCCTGCGGGATGAGGGCACGGGCATTGTGTTGTGCTCCCACGTGCTGCCGGGGGTAGAGCCCTATATCGACCGCGCCGCGATTCTGACCGATGGCGCCCTGAAAGCCGCCGGAGACCTGCCCGCGCTGCGCCGGCAAGCCAACATGCCGGTCACCCTCAGCCTGGAGCCGGCCACCACCATGACCGCTCTGGAGAAAGCGATTGACGGTGCAAGCCCCAAGGCTGGGTTGATGATGAAAAGCAACAACGGCCGACTGCAAGTGGATGTGAGGCCCAAGGAAAAAATGGCGTTGATACACGCATTGATGAACTCCGGAGAGGTGGCGGACCTGGGAATACACCAGCCCAGCCTGGAAGATATCTACGTCCACTTCATCGGATCGGGCGGACTAGCCCACCGGGGAGGCAGCCAATGAACGCCATCTGGACCATTGCCCGTAAAGAACTCAGCGACAGCTTCCGCAATCGATGGCTGGTAGCCATTTCCCTGGTATTTGCCACCCTGGCCCTGGGCATTGCCTGGTTCGGCGCCGCGGCGTCCGGGCAGGTGGGTTACGCATCCACGCCGGCCACCATTGCCAGCCTGGCCAGCCTTGGTATTTTCCTGATTCCTCTGATAGCGCTGCTGCTGGCCTACGACGCCATCGTGGGTGAAGAAGAGGGCGGCACGCTCCTGCTGCTGATGACCTACCCACTCAGTAAAAACCAGCTCTTGCTCGGCAAATTCCTCGGCCACGGCCTGACCCTGGCCCTGGCGACCCTCATCGGCTTCGGCGTTGCCGCCATCGCCATCGCCGTACTGGTGGATGATGTCGCCGTCGGCGCCCTGGCGGCCGCCATGGGCCGGTTCATCGGCTCAACCGTTCTGCTGGGGTGGGGCTTCATCGCCCTGGCGTACCTGGTCAGCGTCCGAGTCAGCGAGAAACCGGTCGCCGCAGGCCTGGCCTTGGCCATCTGGTTCTTCTTCGTGCTGATCTTTGACCTGATGCTACTGGGCATCCTGGTTGCCAGCGAGGGCAAGCTCAACCCGGAGCTGCTGCCATGGCTGCTGATGCTGAATCCCACCGATATCTACCGCTTGCTCAACATCGTCGCCTTTGGCGACGGCAACCAGCTTAGCGGTGTACTCAGCCTGGGCTCAGACCTGCCCATCGGCACCGGAGGGCTCTGGCTGGGCCTGGCGCTTTGGTGTGCCACACCGCTGGTTGGCGCCCTGTTGTTATTCAAAAACCGAAAAATCTGATACCACCGGAGAACAGAACCATGCCCACACCGCTCACCAAATGGCTTACAGCGGCCCTGATGGCGATCACCCTCGCGGGTTGCTCCAACGGCGAACAGCAAGCCGTCGCCAAACCCGACCCGGTTCACTTTGACTCCGGCGACGAATGCCACGTCTGCGGTATGGTCATCACCAACTTCCCCGGCCCCAAAGGCCAGGCCTTCACCGAACGCCAGCAACACACCCGCAAGTTCTGCTCCACCAAAGACATGTTCGCCTGGTTCCTGCAGCCGGAAAACGTCAACCGGGACCATACCCTGTACGTTCACAACATGGCCGAAACCCACTGGGACCATCCGGACGACACCCACCTGATCGACGCCCGTGAAGCCTTCTACGTCGTCGGCTCAGAACGCACCGGCGCCATGGGCCCGACCTTGGCGTCGTTCGAAACAGAATCCGAAGCGACCGACTTTGCAGCGACCTACGGCGGAGAAATCCTCAGCTTTGACGACATCACCCTGGAGCATTTAAACGCAGGTATGACCATGCACGGCATGGAAGAAATGGGTGAGATGGATCCTATGCATGATCAGAACGAAACAGAGGAAGGGAACTCAACACCCGTAAATCATAGCGACCACCATGGGCACTGAGATGCTGAGGTTGATCAGGTTTCGGTGAACAAATAAGGCGTTTTAGAGCGAACCAACGAGAGTCAGAAAGAGCCGGTGAGGGTAGTCCTTCCAAAAATGTGCGGAGCCATGGATGGCGGAGCCCAAGCGCCACAAGGAAGTGCCGAAGGAGCGTTTTTTGGAAGGACTACCCTCATCGGCTCCAGCACCAAAACTCGAAGGCTGGGTTTTGAACAGGCTGAGGTCAACCCCCAGTCATATTCATAAACCGAAGAATCTGAACCTCACCATTGCTGGAAAAGTGATGCCGCTCCGGCTTCAGATCCATCGCATCAATGATCGCCTGCTGAAGCTTGTCATCCGTCACCGGATTACCGCGCAGAACCCGCCGCAAATCCACCGAATGCTCATTGCCAAGGCACAGCAAAAGCCGCCCCTCAACCGTCACCCGAACCCGGTTACAGGTCGAACAGAAATTATGGGAATGCGGTGAAATAAACCCGACCCGAACATCGCTGTCCGGCATCTGATAGTAACGTGCCGGCCCGCCAGAATCCTTGGCCACCGGAATCAGCTCATGGCGCTGACGGATGATATCCCGCACCTCCTCGCTGGTACACAAGGCAAGTCCCCGGTCATGCTCCGAAATCTCGCCCAGCGGCATCTCCTCAATAAAACTGATATCCACCTGCTTCTTGCGGGCAAACTCAATCAGCTCCGGAATCTCTTCATCATTGCGGCCTTTCATCACTACCGTGTTCAGCTTGATGCCACGGAAACCGGCGTCCCGGGCGGCATCAATGCCGTCCAACACCTGCTGCAGATTGCCAGTGCGGGTAATGGAGCGGAATTTTTCCGAATCCAGTGAATCCAGGCTGATATTGAGCCGGTGCAGGCCCGCCTGACGCAGTTTTTCCGCCATGGTCGGTAACTGGCTGCCATTGGTGGTCATGGCAAAATCCCGCAAACCGTATGTGCCTACTTCCCGAACCAGCTCGAGGATGTCCTTGCGGACCAGGGGTTCGCCACCGGTCAGGCGGATTTTTTCCGTACCCAGGGCAACAAAGTTTCGAGCCAGCCTGGCGATCTCCTCCAGCGTCAGTACCTGCTGGCGGGGCAGAAAGGTCATGTCCTCCGCCATGCAGTACACACAGCGGAAGTCGCAGCGGTCAGTTACCGACAGGCGCACGTAATTGACGGTGCGGCCAAATCGATCGGTCAGCTTGGCTTGCGGCATGGGCAGGTTTCCCTGTCTGGAGTCATATGTATAAAGGATAGTCAAAGTATCACAGATATCCCAACCCAGTCCGATACCTCTCGGGGGGTAATCCCTGTATGAACCAAAAAAACGGGGCCAGAAAAGGCCCCGGGGAAAACGGTCAAGACACTCTATGCCCGCTCGGAGATGGCCTCATCATCAGAGTAGGGCGCTGGCTCCAGATTGGGGAAGAAAATGCCTTTTACCACCTGCCAGGTGACCCCAAGCGCCCCAACGATAAACACAACATCGCCAATAGTCCGGATCCAGCGAAGGGTTTGCAGAACATCGCTCTGCAGGAAGGCTTCGCTTCGGGCGTACCAGAGGCCTTCACTGGCACTTGCCAGGAACTGGATGATGCCGATGGGCAACAGACTGGTGAACAGCATGAGGACGAGCCCGATATTCAGCCACCAGAAGCTGATCTTCATCAGTCGTTCGTCAAAGACAATGCTCGGCCTGATGTAACGCAGGATCAGCAGCGTGAAGCCCAGGGCCAGGAACCCATAGACACCAAACAGCGCTGCGTGGGCATGGGTGGGCGTCGTGTTCAGGCCCTGAATGTAATAAAGGGCGATCGGCGGGTTAATCATGAAGCCCAGAACACCCGCGCCGAGCATATTCCAGAACGCGACAGCAACGAAGAACATCAGCGGCCAGCGGATATTTTCCATCCACGGAGCGCGGGTCTTCAGCCGCCAGTTTTCCCAGGCTTCATAGCCAAGGACAACCAATGGCACAACTTCCAGTGCGCTGAATGTTGCACCGACGGCCATCACCGGTGTTGTGGTGCCAGAGAAGTACAGGTGATGGAAGGTCCCTGGTACGCCACCGAGCATGAACAGGCTGGCGGAGGCCAGACTGGCCGACGTTGCGATGGTGCGCGAGACCAGCCCCATGCTGCAGAAGATGAACGCCAGGGCGGCCGTGGCGAATACTTCAAAGAAGCCTTCTACCCAAAGGTGAACAATCCACCAGCGCCAGTATTCCATGATGGAAATATGGGTACGTTCTCCGTAGAAGAAACCGGCCCCGTAGAACAGACCAATAGCAACCACTGAGGCGGTGAGCAGGGCCAGCAGGTTCTTGTCACCGGGCTGGCGAAGTGCTGGCACAATGCCCCGTAACATCAAGACCAGCCAGAAAACGATGCCCAGGAATTTTCCGATCTGCCAGAGGCGCCCAAGGTCGACAAACTCATAGCCCTGGTGGCCCAGCCAGAAACTCAGATGCGGGGGCATGATCTGGGCAATGGCGAGGAAGTTACCGATGAATGAGCCGCCAACGACCACAACCAGTGCCCAGAACAGAACGTCGACGCCCAGCTTCTGGAATTTTGGATCCTTGCCGCCGTTGATGATGGGCGCAAGGAACAGGCCGGCTGCGAGGAAGCCGGTGGCGATCCAGAACAGCGCCGCCTGAATGTGCCAGGTGCGGACCAGTGAGTAGGGGAACCATTCCGACGTGTTGATTCCATAGAAGCCCTGACCCTCGACTGTGTAGTGCGCGGTAAATCCACCCAGCATGACCTGGAAGGTGAAGAGACCGACGACCAGCAGCAGATATTTTCCCAGTGCCCTTTGCGAGGGAGTAAGTGCAAGGACGCTGATGGGATCCCTAAGCGGCGGCGCAGGTTCATCTTCATCGTGTTTGCGCAAGAATGCCCAGGCCCAGATCAGGCCTCCTACCCCGGCGATCAGGAGAATGACACTGATCACTGACCAGACCACGTTCTCGCCACTGGGCTTGTTGTCAATCAACGGTTCGTGTGGCCAGTTGTTGGTGTAGGTGACGTTGCTTCCCGGCCGCTCGGTTGCTGCAGCCCAGGCCGTCCAGAAGAAGAACTCCGTCATTTGCTGCCGGCGCTCGGGGCTGGGCAGTGTGTTCTCCTTCATCGCATAGCTTGCGCGGGTGGATTGTAGCTCCGGCGCATCGCTGAATAACCGACTGTAGTAGTCGGCCGTTTCAGCAATGGCGCGGGTTCTCCGGTCTGAGAGGTGAAGGGTACCGGTGGCATCATCATAGGTGTTGGTACGGTACTCGGTTTTCAGGTCGTACTGCAGAGCGTTCTGTTGCTGGCCGCTCAGGCTGTGCCAGGTCTGCCCGAACTCCTCCTGTGCGGCAATTTCCAGCCAGGTTTCCAGTTCGCGGTGAAGCCAGTCTGCAGTCCAGTCCGGCGCCTGATAGGCACCATGTCCCCAGATAGATCCAACTTGCATTCCGCCCATGGACTGCCAGGCAGTCTGGCCATCAAGAATGCTCTCTTCTGTCATCAGAAGGTCGCCAGTGGCAGATACCACCTGGTCGGGTATGGGGGGAGCCTCGCGGTAGACCTCCCGACCAAAGTAACCAAGCAGTGTAAAAGTGATTGCCAGAATGGCGATCAGAATCCACCAGAGTTTTCGATAGTCAGCCACGTTGTGCGCCCCCCAGCAAGCCATCAACCCGGTGGAACAACACGTTGTTTTCCAGGTGGATGTGTTCCATGAGGTCATTTTCCAGTTCGGTCAGGCCCAGATAGAGCGCTCTCCAGGTGTTGCATGCACCTTCTGGTAAGGTCAGGTTGAAGGTGAGGCTGTGGATTTCAGCCAGGGCGGCACCATGGTCCTCATGTTCATTGCGCATGACCGAAACCGGTGCTGCGGCCATGCCAGTGATTCCACGGGCAATCATCGGAAACAGGATCTGTTCCTCTTTTTGCATGTGCGATTCAAGCTCGTTCTGCATGCTTTCAAGGTGTGCGCCCAGCCCTGAAGGGCAGCGGGGGTGCTTGCCGTGAACGCGCTCTACGCGCCGAGCTAATCGGATCAACTCAGGGAGTTGTTCACGGTGTACATCGTGGAAGCGAGTAAGAATGTGCTCAATCAGCGCTTCGTTACTGGTTTGCTCTTCTGGCGCAGGCTCGTCAGTCCGGGCTTGTAAGGCGCCCAGCTGGCTGGCAATAGCGTTCGGGTCGAGTCCTTTTGCCGTGGCTGCAGCCATCAATGAGGCGTCACCATGACAGCAAAAGTCGAGCTTGTGGCGATGCAGCACGGCGGAGGCCCCAAGAATGTCACGGGCCAGCTGGCCGAGTGGAAGGTTCGTCAGGTTCATGATTACGCGCTCCTAAACATGTACAGAAAATAAATGTTACGGAATAGGATTTTCATGTAGAGGTATGTTGAATGTCAAATATAAAGTTCAAGGAGTCTGTGTTTTAAGTCGTTAAAGTTGTTCTGATAATTGATTAATATGGATATTTTTTTGAATTTGATTTCCGGTTCCGCTCGGTATAGCCTTAAAGAAACAGTTGAAATAAATGTAATTGGGTGGAGGGCGTTATGGAACGCTTTGAGAAATGGCTGGTCATATCAAATACCGCGGTTCTGGTGTCGTTCCTGGGATTGCTGCTTACGGTGATGCTGGCTTACCCGCTGGCCGATGCCTTGGCACTGCCAGTGCAAATTGCCGCCCACATGGGAACCCTGTTGTTCGCTGTTGGGGTGAAAATTGCCTACGTTGCCCGCCTGGCTTTTCTGAGCAAGTTGGGCAGACCCGTACACTGATTCACGGTAGAATAGATGCAGTTATGAATCGTTCCGAGACCCGTGCCATGAAAGCACTCCCCTGTAAAACCGGTTTCCGGATACTTGCGTATATGTCTGTAGCGATTGGTGCCGCGGGGGTTGTTCTTCCGCTGTTGCCGACCACGCCGTTTGTCATACTGGCGGCGTACTTTGCCAGTAAAGGGTCTCCGGAGTTTGCCCGGTGGCTGGAAGAACACCCGACTTTCGGCCCGGCAATTGCCCAGTGGCAAGAGCGCAGGGCCATTCCGGTTAAGGCGAAGATTCTCGCCTGCGCCATGATGGCGTTGAGCTGGAGCATGTTGGTCTGGCTGGGTTCAACGGTATTTGTATTGACGGTTTCGGGGCTGTTCCTGCTGAGCGTTGCAGGTTATCTGCTCACGAGGCCATCCTGTTAAAGTTTTCCGTCATATTTATGGAGTTATGAATGCACATCACCCGCTATACAGATTATTCCTTGAGAGTTCTGATTTATCTGGCTGAACAGGGTGATCGTCTGGCCACCATTCAGGAAATTGCAGACAGCTACGAAATTTCCAAGAATCACCTGATGAAAGTGGTTCATCAGCTCAACAAGAAAGGCTACATCGAGACCATTCGGGGCAAGAAAGGTGGTATGCGCCTGCACATGGCGCCCAATGAGATCAACATCGGTGTTCTTGTCAGGGAAACGGAGCAGGACCTCAGCATTGTTGAATGCTTTTCATCAAAGAACGCCTGCAAGATCACCCCGGTGTGCGGCCTGAAGGCCATGTTTGCCGAAGCCTTGAAGGCATTCCTTGAAACACTCGACAAATACACTCTGGCCGATGTCATCCAGGATAAACACCGGCCACAGCTGGTGCGCTTGCTTCAGATCGCCTGAAGCTCGCGCTTTCCTTCCAATCGGGTTCTTACCACGTCCGGCAGCGAGAATTTGCCGATACGTTTGAGGACGGTGCCATACTGTTTGGCAAAGCTCCCGGTATTGTACGGAATGTCGTATTTCTCGCACACTGCCTGAACCTTCTCGGAAATCTCCGGGTAGCGGTGAGCCGGCAGGTCGGGGAATACGTGGTGTTCAATCTGGTAACTCAGGTGTCCACTCAACACGTGCAGCCACTTACCGCCGGTGAAGTTGGATGAACCGGTGAGCTGGCGAAGATACCAGTGGCCTTTGCTTTCACCCTCGCATTCTTCCTCGGTAAAGGTCTCCGCATCTTGGGTGAAGTGCCCGCAGAAGATAACGGTGGATGCCCAGATGTTACGAATCAGGTTAGCACCCACGTTGCCTGCCAGAACGATAGGAGCGACAGGCAGGGTCAGTAGCGGGAAGAATACGTAATCCTTGAATCCCTGGCGGCCGCCCTTACGGGCAAAATCCTTCAGGAACGGCAGCTTGTCGCGCCAGCGCAACTCACCCCGGCGGATCTTCTCGCTCTCCAGTTCGTGTACGCCGACGCCCCACTGGAACAGCACGGTCAGCAGGATGTAGTTGATGAACTGCAACAGGTGGCCCGGGTGCCATTTCACGTCATCACTCAGGCGCAGCACTGCATAGCCATAGTCCCGATCTTTGCCAATGATATTGGTGTAGGTGTGATGTTCGTAGTTGTGGGTCCGGCGCCAGGAATCGCTGGTGCAAACGGTGTCCCATTCATAGGTTTGAGAGTTAAGGGCCGGGTCATTCATCCAGTCGTACTGGCCATGCATGACGTTATGGCCGATTTCCATGTTCTCTATGATTTTTGCGATACCCAGCGTTGCGGTAGCGGCCACGAATACGGGTGGAATGAAGCCAAAGGGCATCATCACCCGGCCGCCCACTTCCAGGGTACGGTGCAGGCGGATGATCTTGCGGATGTACTTGGCATCCCGCTCGCCCAGGTCTGCAATGACCTCGTCACGGATGGCGTCCAGATCTTTCTGCAGCTCGTTCAGTTGGTCTTCGTTAAGCTTTTTCATATCGATGACTCCCTGCGGCAATAATCGCCGCAATACAAAAGAATGGGGTTAGACGTCCAGGGCGACAGGCCCTTGGGGAACCGAAACACAAAGTTGAACAGGCTCTTCACCCGGGCCGGATACCTTGCCGGTAAGCCGATTGACCACGATGCCGCTGGTTTTGCGACAGCTGCACTGGTGGCAGATGCCCATGCGGCAGCCGTACTGGGGTTTCAGGCCTGCGGCCTCGGCAATCTCCAGCAGGTTGGCATCGCCTTCTGAGCCCACTTTCAGGTTGCTGTTGGAAAAGGTCACCTCACCACCCAGTTGATCGCTATCCAGAGATGCCTGTGCCGGGGGCGCAAAGAAGGTACTGTGCATCTGCTTCTCCTTCAGGCCGCGCTTGGTCAGAAGGTCCGTGGCCAGGTCCATCAGGCCTTTGGGTCCGCACAGGAATACTTCTCTGGCCTTGATGCCGGCGACGGTCTCCAGGTCGCTGTCCCGCAGATAACGCGGCTCGTCGCTCTCATTGGTTGCGATGATGGTCAGTGACAGCGCAGGCCAGCGTGCTGCCAGGGCCTGCAGTGCTTCCCGGGCGATCACGTCATTCTGGGTGCGCACGTAATAGAGCAGGGTAACGGGGGCCCGATAGTCCTCTGCGGCCATGGTCTGAAGCTGGCTCAGGATAGGGGTGATGCCGCTACCGCCGGCAATGAACAGCACGGGTTGCGCCGGCTCGGGAATCAGGAACTCCCCAAACGCCTCTGTAAGCCCAATCACGTCGCCCGGTTGCAGGGCGTCGTGCATCCAGTTGGTGACCAGCCCACCGGGCAGGCGCTTGATGGTCAGGGTGATCTGCCCCTCGGATTGCCACAACAACGGTGAGCTGGACAGGCTGAAGGTGCGGGTGCGGCGAACACCCTCTATATCGGTACAGATGTTCACATGCTGACCCGCCTGGAACCCTGCCCAGCGCTTTGCCGGCTTCAGAACGAAGGTTTTGGTGTCAGCTGTTTCGTCAATAATGTTCTCTACCCGTGCCGGTGTGTACTCTTGTACCCACATCGGGTTGATGGCTTCGGCCAGGGGGTCGAAATAGCCGGCCGGGTTGTCCCGGTTCAGTAACTGCCGGCCAAGCCAGTGAAGTGCTTTGGTGTTTGAAAGTCGTGCCAGCATGATTGGTTCTCCATACTTGTTGGTGCTTGTTCCACTGCATGTGTACAAGTGTTCACTAATGTGTACGACTGTACACACAAGTTTGACTTTCAACAATTACCCGGCGTGATGGTTGGCTCGAAATGACAAGCCTGGTGGTTCTTTCTCCGGTCTAATGTGTACACTTGTGAACCTGGTATAGGCGGTACGGGCAGAGGAATGGCAGACAAGCAAAGGCGCAAGCCTGGGGAAACCCGCGAAAAACTGATGAGCGCCGCCCTGGCGCTGGTCGGTAAAGGACGGCATTTCGCCAGCCTGGGCATTCGGGAAGTCACCCGGCAGGCCGGTGTGGTGCCTACATCCTTTTACAGGCATTTCCGGAGCATGGACGATCTGGGTTTGCAGCTGGTGGATGAGCTGGGCCTGGTGCTGCGCCGAATGATGCGGGAAGCGCGAGCCAATGTGTTGCAGGCAGACAAACTGATTGAAGAGTCTGTGGGTATCTTCGTGGCCCATGCCCAGGCCAACCGCAGTTTCTTCCTTTTTATGGCTCAGGGCCTGGCGGGGGAAAGTCGGGCGGTACAGGAGGGGATTCGCAGTGAAATGCGTTTCTTCGCCAGCGAGCTGGCCAACGATCTTCGCCGACTCAGGTTAATGGAGCATCTTAGTGACGCCGATCTGGATGTAACCTGCGATCTGGTAGTGCGAACCGTGGCCTTCAGCCTGACGGATCTGCTCAGCATCTCGGAAGATGACGACTACCAGATAGGCCAGGTGCGTAAGCGCACCACCCGTTTCCTGCAGATGGTGTTTGTCGGCGCTGCCAACTGGAATAGCGACAGCGCCTGAGACGGGACACTAGGTTGCCGAGGCCACGCCAATGGCTACCAAGGTGGCGATAACTGGAATGGCGACCGTCACCACAAAGATGTCCTTATAGGCTTCCTTGTGCTTGAGGCCCATGATGGTCAGCATGGCAATCACCGCGCCGCAATGAGGCAGTGAATCGATACCGCCGGAACCGAGGGTGGCAATTCGGTGCAGGGTCTCGGGCTCAATACCCATCGCAAGGTATTTCTCCGCGAAAGTCTGCATGAAGATCTGCAACCCGCCAGACCCGGAGCCTACAATCGCCGATACCACACTGACCGAGGCAAATGCAGATAGCAGCGGTGGCAGAGGCAGTTCCAGTACCCATTGTGCGAAGCTGTTGAAGCCGGTGGTCTGAGTCACCACGCTGCCAAACCCGATCACTGCGGCGGTGTTGAGCAATGGCATGATGGCATCGTTAGCACCCACGCCAAGGCTTTCCATGGCTTTGCTGCGAAAGTCAGGGAAAAGCAACACACAGCTGCCTGCACCAATCATCAATGCAAAGCTTGGCCAGACGATCGGCTCGCTGCCGGCGAACGCAATAAAGGTGCCCAGAAACGGCGTTTCCCCATCGGCTATCCCGAGTGCAGTCAGCAGTCTTGGAAGAATGATGGTGCCCAGAACCAGAAGTAGCGGAATGATGCTACGCTGCCACTTGGGACCGTGCTGCAGCGCGGGCGCCATGTTCTCCATGTATTCGTCCTGGGCATTCACCTGGTAGCCCTCTCCGGCTGCGCGAGCCCGGGTCCACTGCCGCTCCAGGTACACCAGCCCCAAGACAAACATGACAGCGCCAGCGGTCAATCCGATCAGGGCGCCTGCAAACAGGTCAGTGCCGAGTGCTGAGGCACCGATAACATTGTGGATGGAGGGCGTGCCTGGGAGCGCGGTCATGGTAAATGTTCCAGAGCCCAATGCAGCGGCGCCACAGAACAGCCGCTTGGGTAGATTGGCCTCGCGCATTAGTGCGACACCGAGCGGATACATGGTGAAGATCACCACAAAGACCACCACACCGCCGTAAGTCAGTAGCGCGCATACCAGTATGGTGACCAGGATGGTACGTTTTGCCCCCAGGCTGCGGGTGATGGCATTGGCGATGGAGCCGGCAGCCCCGCTTGAGGCCATCATCTTGCCGAAGATGGCGCCGGTCAGGAACAGGATAAAAAACTTGCCCGCAAAGCTGAAGGCGCCTAGCGGACCAAAAGGAAAGTGTTCCAGCAGGGTCGGGGATAGGCCCAACCCGTTGGTCACCGCAACAATCAGGCTGGAGACCAGCGCTGCGACCAGAATGTTGATTCCGCGCAACGCCATCACAATCAGCAGAATCAGACCGGCCAGAAGGCCAAGGTTTGCAAGCATGTGAGCTCCTGTCAGTCCCGGAAACCTGGGTCAATTCGGTCCAACTTACGCAGCAATCCTGGCCAGGCCAGTTTGCCACCCAGGCCTTTGGTGACCTGTTCGGCTTGCTGTTTGATGGTATCGACAATGCCGGGTGGAATGGGCGTTAGTGGCTGGTTGCCTGAGAGCGCTTTGATCTGGATCTGACACGAAGTCTGCAGGATATACATGGCCAGGAACGCGTCGGCAATACTGGTGCCTGTGGTCAGCAGGCCATGGTTACGCAGGATCATGAAATTCGCATCACCCAGATCCCTTTGTAAACGCGCCTTCTCATCCTCCCTTAATGCCACACCTTCATAGTCGTGGTAGGACAGGCTGGCCAGCGCGAACAGACTTTGCTGGGAAAGTGGTAGCAGGCCATCCCGTTGTGCGGATACCGCGATGCCATCGGCGGTGTGCAGGTGCATCACACAGGCTGCGTCTTCTCTCACCGAATGAATGGCGCTGTGGATGGTAAAGCCGGCGGGATTGATGTCGAAATCGTCAGGGTCAATTTTGTTGGCGTCCTGGTCAACACGTACCAGGCTGGATGCGGTAATTTCCTCGAACATCATCCCGTAGGGATTGATCAGGAAGTGGTGCTCGTCGCCGGGTATTCTTGCGGAGATGTGGGTAAAGACAAGGTCGTCCCAACCGTGGAGTGCCACAAGGCGATAGGCCGCTGCAAGGTCGACTCGCAGTTGCCACTCTTGTTCACTGACGTTGTTTTTCTTTGACGGAATGGAGAGCTGTTCTGACATGATGCATTTCTCTCTGTGGGTGTTGTTCTTGTGGTGTTCATCCTCGTTAGCCGTGAGTGTAGGGATAAGTGATCGGCCAAGACTGTCAAATTGTTTACAATTAACGTTATGACCAATATCAAAATGATCCTTGCTGATTGTCCCTTGTTTGCCGGTTTCCCTGCGCGAGCGTTCAACGACCTGGCCGAGATCGCCCGAGTTCGAACCTTCGATGCGGATGAGCCGATCTACGACAAGGGATCCGCCACATCCACTCTGAATGTGATTGCTTCGGGTGTGGTCCGGATAAGTTCCGTCAATTCCGCAGGGCGGGAAGCCACTCTGATCATGTTCAACGCCGGAGTCTGGTTCGGCGATTCAGTTTTTTCTCCCGGTATGAAGAGGGTTTACGGCGCCACGGCTCATGAAGCGACAACCCTGGTGGAGCTGCCCGGCGATGCATTCCGGGGTGTGATGGCAAAGTACCCGGACGGCTATCCGGTGGTTCTGGACATGGTGAGCCGCCGCTTATGGGCGGCGATGTCGATTATCGAGGACGATGCACTTCGAGGCGTTGCCGCAAGGATTGGCCGGAGGTTGCTGTTTCTGGCCCAGATTCAGGGCGATGGAGACGCTGGCACCGAGCCGGTGACTATCCGTATTACCCGGGAACACATAGCGAATATGATGGGCATGACCCGACAGGGCGTGCACCAGTGGATCAAGCATTTTGAGCAGCGGGGGCTGCTGAAACTGACCTACGGCCGTATCGAACTCACCGATCCGGCCGCCTTGCAGGATTACCTTCAGATTCTGGATTAGCGCCGGGGAGGGCTGCCCGGAGATCAGCTTTGGCTTCTGGTGCCCGTAGCTTTCGGCGCTTTTCTGCTTCTTTGGGGTTTTTCCTTTGTCGTTTTAGCGGGCGGAGGCAGGATCAGGCTCTCCAACTCATCCAGGGCTTCCCCGGTATACACCGCCAGTTTCTGCATGCTGGGCAGAGTGTCGCGGCAACCGGTGTAACCGAAGTTCAGTGAGCCGGCATAGCTCAGGCAGGTAATGTTCAGGGCTCCGCCGTGGGCAATCAGAGACACCGGGTACATGGCTTCCAGCTTTGCGCCCTCGTAGTAAAGCGTTCGCTCCGGCCCAGGTACGTTGGAAATCGTCACGTTGAATACCGGCCGCATGCGCCCGCCCAGTCCAGACATCAGCTGCAGGATATACGGAGACATCAGCAGCATGGTGTACTGGGTGAGTGCACTTTTTGGAAGTTTCTGCAGGTGCTCTTTGGCCCGTCGGGTAGATGTTTTGATCTGCTGAAGCCGGTTCAGCGGGTCGGCTTCATCAGTAGCGAGAGAGGCAATCATGAAGCTGATCTGGGTACCCGTACCCTGGTCATCTGCCGGGCGGATGTTAACTGGAATGCCGGCCGTCAGGGGTATGTCGGGTAACTGGCCCTGCTCCAGCAAAAACCGGCGCAATGCCGTTCCGCATAGATACAGTACGATATCGTTCAGCGAGCCACCGGACTGGTGCGCCAGAGCTTTCAGGCGATCCAGCTGATAGTGCTGGGTGGCGAAACGGCGCTGACCGGTTACCCGGTGATTCAGCAAAGAGACCGGGCCGGTGAAGGGCGCCGTCAGGCCGTCTTCCGGGTGCCGCACAGAGTGAACCAGGCGGTTACCGGCCTGCCAGAGTCTTGGCGCCATATCGGCCTGCAGTTTCAGCGCGTCCATGGCTTGCGAGACGGCCGCCGGCACACTGGCTTCTTTATCGGTTTTGCTGCCCCGGCGCCGCTCCGGGCGTACCGTCCAGGGCGGTGGCATGTTGGTACGTTCCGGGTCTGTAGTCAGCACCCGCTGCATCAGGCGCACACCGCTGATGCCATCAATCATGGAGTGATGCATCTTGGTGTACAGGGCAAAGCGATTGTTTTCGAGCCCCTCGATGACATGGCATTCCCACAGCGGGCGGGAAAAATCCAGGGGGTTGGAGTGCAGGCGCGATACCAGAATACCAAGCTCCCGCTCGCCGCCCGGGCGGGGCAGGGCTGAGTGCCGCACGTGGTAGTCGAGATCGATGTCCTTGTCGATTTTCCAGGCTGGGGCCACCAGTCGCCCAAACAAGCCGGACCAGGCCAGCTTGTATCCCCAGGGGGCTGCGACATCTCCTGCTTCCTTCATGCGGGTCACCATGTCCCGCAGGAAAGTTTCCGGGGCTCCCTCCGGCAGTGAGAATATCTGCAGGTTACCCACGTGCATCGGGGTGTCTTCAGATTCTACCGCCAACCATGAGGCGTCCAGTGTTCCGAGACGTTTCATTCCTTGTGTATCTCCGTCACTTAGTCATTTTTTGATT
The DNA here is from genome assembly GCF_009363275.1 of Marinobacter sp. THAF197a. NCBI lineage: Bacteria > Pseudomonadati > Pseudomonadota > Gammaproteobacteria > Pseudomonadales > Marinobacteraceae > Marinobacter > Marinobacter sp. THAF197a. Next base: position 3,230,863 of record NZ_CP045324.1, on the reverse strand, counting down.
GTTACATGCAAGTATACTGATTACCGCAGTAACACACGATCAAAACGCCCATTTAGTTCTGGCTTTTACGGGGTTTTGCAGTTACACAATGTAGCCATCCGGCGCTGCCGATCTGTCGGGTAGTGTGCTAATTTCTCTCTGCAAACAATGAATAACAAAGAATGACGGAGGTTTCGTGGAATCCAGCCCGCTGATCTCGGCAGGTTTGCCGGTGGCGCTCTTTATCATCATGATCGGTATCGGGATGACCCTGACCGTTCGGGACTTTCGCCAGGTGGCGGTTTACCCGCGTGGCATGGTGGTCGGCACCATCGCCCAGATTTTTCTGATGCCACTGGCTGCGTTTGCGCTGGCTTACCTGTTTGGGGTGTCGCCTGCCATCGCGGTAGGGCTAGTGATTATTGCAGCCTGCCCTGGCGGCACCACATCCAACCTGTTCGTTTTGCTGGCCAGGGGCAACATTGCCCTGTCTATTGTTCTGACCGTGGTAGCCAGCCTGATCACCATCATAACCCTGCCGCTGTTTGCCAATATGGCCCTGCAGCATTTTATGGGCACGGCGGAGGACATCTCGCTACCAGTGGGAAAAACCATCGGCATGCTGGTGGGCATCGTGTTGTTCCCGGTGGCTCTTGGCATGATTGTGCGCACTCGCAAGCCTGAGCTGGCACGTAAAGCTGAGAGTGTGGTCAGCATTTTCGGGGGCGTGGTGCTGGCGGTTCTGATTGTGGCACTGCTGTTCGGTGTTCGGGACCAGATTGGCGATTTGCTGAAGCAGGCTGGCCCTTCAACCATCATGCTCAATGTGGTGGGCATTGTTCTGGGCCTGCTTGCCGGGCGTGCGGCGGGCCTGACTCAGCGCGAGTCACTGGCCGTGGCGGTTGAGCTGGGCGTCAAGAACGCGACCATTGGCCTGATGGTTACCCTGACGCTGCTGGAATCCAGTGCCATGTCCATCCCCGCTGCCGTATACGGTGTGCTTATGTTCCCCATCGGGTTCTTGCTGGCGGTGTATGGCCGCAGCATTATTCCCAAATCCAATGTGCAGACCACCGCCTCCCAGCCAATCGATTGACATATTTGCCAGCCGCCCGCTGCCGCCAGAGACAGAGGGGCATGAAGGCATCACTGTTACCCTGAGTCCACTGATTTTCAGCTCGGGATAACAATAATGATGCCTCTTGCCCTTCAAACGCCCCCTTCCTGCCACTGGATCACCCGGTGTCTTTTACTGGCTACCACCTTGGCGATGTCTTGCCTCCCGGTTCTGACCTGGGCCAATGAAGACTTGCGGGCAAAGGTTTATGACCAGAGCCTTCCCCTGGAACAGCGTATCAACGCCATGCAGGAATTGACCGGCCTGCAGCCCGATCCAGACCGGACCTACCGAGTATGTGTCTGGGATATCTTTGGGCGCTCCGGCCCTATTTATGGCGCAGCCCAGGATCAGCGGCACAGAATTCTTCAGTACGGTATCAACGTAGAGATGGTGCCCTACACCAGCGAATCGGTGATGGTAGAAGAGCTCAAATCCGGTACCTGCGACGCCGCCCTGATGAGTGGGCTGCGTGCGCGATTGTTCAATCAATACACCGGCACCCTGGATTCGATTGGCGGCTTCCCGGATCACGAGCAAATGCAGTTGGGTTTGCAGCTGATGGCCGATCCCCGCAGTGCGGATCGCATGGTCAGCAACGGTTATGTGGTGATGGGGATTGCTCCGGCAGGCGCCGCCCACGTGTTCGTGAACGACCGCAGTATCAATACCCTGGCAAAGGCATCCGGCAAGCGAGTGGTGGTGCTGGATTACGATCCTACCCAGGCGGAGATGATTTCCGGGGTGGGGGCAACACCGGTGGTCGCTGACATTGTTAATGCCCCCAATATGTTCAATACCGGGGTGGTCGACGTGCTGGCAGCGCCGCTGGCAGCCTATGAGGTATTGGAGCTGCACAAGGGGCTGGAGCCGGACGGTGGCATTATCGACCTGCCGTTGACCCATATCACCATGCAGCTGATTGGCCGCGCCGAGGTCATCCCCAATGAACTGGCGCAGCTTGTGCGGGAGGCTTTTTTCCAGGGGTCGGATGAAATCATCAGTCGTGTCCGGATGGAAGAGGAAAAGGTGCCGGACAAGTGGTGGATAAGGATTCCCGCTGATGACCGCCGGGAATACGATGCGATGATGCAGGCGGCGCGGCTGGAATTGCGTGAGCAAGGCTACTATAGCGGGGACATGTTAACCCTGCAGCGCAAGATCCGTTGCCGCGCTGACGGTAGCCGGGAGGAATGCGGTAATCCGGTGGAGTAAGTCATGACCACTGACTCCCGGACCGCCCCCGTATCCGCCAGTCGCACCTGGTCAATGACCCTGGCCAGCGTGCCGATGCTGGCGATTCTTGTGCTGACGTTGTTGGCCTCGGTGGGCGAAACCCTGCATTCGCGGTTACTGGAGATCGGCGGGGAAACCTGGCCCGACTACTTCAACCTGCGGGTGATCGACCGGGTCAGTGCGCCGGGTTGCCAGGTCGTGAGCGATGAAGAAGCGGCCGTAGAACAGGCAGTTGCGGTTAAAAAAGCGGAAAAATCTGCCGACCCCTTCGCCGATGTGTTCGGCGAACAGATCGACCGTGAGCAGGTCCGCGCTTCGGTGCTGGCCGCATCCCGCGCCTGCGAGAGTCGTCTTGCTAATTGGGAACGCTTACAGTCGCTCAATGGTCCAGGGGTTCAGGCTTTCGTTCTGATAGAGACAGGGCTGTCTCAGGCTGTACTGCTGGTCACCGGAAACCGCCGGGTGCTGCTGGGGCTGATGTTGCTGTTCTGTGCCGCGGCCGCCACTCTGGGGCGCCAGCACATTGCCCTTCGCCCTGTAGAAAGTCGTCTGGATGATCGGGTTGCCACCGTTTCCCAATTGGTGGCCAACGGGTTGCTGACCGCTTCTACCTGGCTTTATCGGCAACAGGAGCTGGCCCAGGCAGACGCCGGCATGCCCCTGGCCCATCTGTTCATGCATGATATCTGGGTGGCCGGTTTTGGCACGCTTACCCTGATTTCCCTCTGGCAGTTGCGCCGGCGGAGGGATGACCTTCCCGCGGGTAGAAGCTGGTCTCGGGCCATGCTGAGCGTGCCTCTCTACAGCTTCATGTGTATTTCTGCCTCCATCCAGTTTGCGTTTCACGGCTTCTACCACGGTATTGCCGTCTACCTCACCATGATGGCGGAGTTATCGGCATTGTTCCTCAATCTTGGGCTCTACGTGTGGGTGGGTATGTTGCTGGCGCGCACCCATCTTCCCAGGAAGGTATTCAATGTTCTGCGGCCCTGGCGGTTGCCTCCGAAATGGCTCGGGGTGGCGGTGCTGTTGCTCACCGCCTTGCCCACGGCGTTCAGCGGCGCGTCCGGTATCTTTATTTTGGCGGCGGGCCTTACTCTTTACCGGGAGCTGCGGCGCGCAGGTACATCGGAGCAACTGGCACTGGCGACCACGGCGATCTCCGGCTCCATGGGAACCATGCTGCGTCCCTGTCTGCTGGTGGTCATTGTTGCCACCCTCAACAACAGTGTGACCACCGACGAAATGTTCAGCGCCGGCGCCAGGGTATTGTTGTTGACCGCGTCGGTGTACGCGATTTATGTGTTCCTGATTGGCGGGCCGTCGAAAGGAGAGATCGCCCCACTGCGGGAGGCGGTGCCCGGCATGCTGCGTGCGTTGTTGCCACTGCTGCCTTACGTGGCCATTTTCGCGGGCGTCATTCTGCTGTGGAATCTACTGCTGAATCGTGGACTGGATGAGTTCTCTGCGCCAGCCATTCTGCCGTTGATTTTACTGCTGGTGCTAGCGTTCGAGCGTTGGGTGCTCAGATCACCGGATCCGGACGCTGATGATTTGCCGGAGGATGCCCGTGGTCCGCTGGCAAGCGGCTTTTCACCTGCTGTGTTGCGCGCTACCCGCGAATCCAGTGCCCTGATCGGTGCCCTGCTGATGTTAATGGCGCTGTCCGTCAGTGTCGGCGGCCTGATCGAACGTTCGGGCCTGCTCGAGTTATTCCCTGAACAATTGGGATCGGTGTGGCTGACACTCACGCTGCTGATGGCTTTGCTTGTGTTTATAGGCATGATCATGGACCCCTATGGCGCGGTACTGTTGGTGAACGCCACGCTGGCACCCATCGCCCTGAACAATGGCATTGATCCGCTTCACTTCTGGGTGATGACCGTGCTGGCATTTGAAATGGGGTATCTGACTCCACCGGTGGCGCTCAACCATTTGCTGACTCGTCAGGTGGTGGGTGTGCCCACATCGCCGGAGAGCCTGCATGGTACCTTCTGGCAGCGCAATTTCCGCTTCATTCTTCCGGTGCTGGTCATGGGCACTACGCTGTTGATGGTGACTTACCTGCCAGCCTTTGGGAGCACAATATTCCAACTATTGTTGGGTATTCAGTCTCCAGCTTAGTCGTTATGCTCAGGCCTGCGCGGATGTGATCGGGTTCGCGGCTGGTACGTATCATGCAACTGATGGCAGGGGGGGAAGCGAAGTGAATGAGGAAGCCCGGGGGCATGTTTACTCACAGCGGTTGGTGATGATGTTCGCAGTTGTGTCGGTCATGATGCCGTCAAGCGAGCTGGCGGCACAGGTTGCGGACGAGGACGAGGCGATCGGGGAAATCGTTCTGGAAGTGACGTCACCTCGCCTGGCTCGTGACCTGTACGATACCCCCGCTGCGGTCAGCGTAGTGGACGCTCCCGCCATCCGCCAGGGCCAGCAGCGCCTGCAACTGGACGAATCCCTCAATACCGTGCCTGGCCTGTTCTTCCAGAACCGTTATAACTTCGCCCAGAATCTGCGACTGTCGACCCGGGGTTTTGGGGCTCGCGCGCCCTTTGGTATTCGCGGTATCCGCATTCAGGTTGACGGCATTCCCTATACCTTGCCGGATGGCCAGTCTCAGATTGATGCCATTGATCTGGATTCCGCCCAGCGTATTGAGGTTATTCGGGGCCCATCCTCTGTGCAGTATGGCAATGCAGCGGGTGGCGTGCTGGATATCACCACCGCCCGTGGCGATGATTTGCCCCCCGGTGCCCGGCTGCGCCTTGACGGCGGCAGCGATGATTACCGCAAGGCCGCCATTCAGGGTAATGGCGTTCGCGGCGACACCCGTGCCATCGCAACGCTGTCCTGGATGAATGTAAACGGCCACCGGGAACAGAGTCAGGCGGAAAAGGGTCTGTTCAACGCCCGCATTTCCCACGAGCTGGATTCGGAGCGTGAGCTGACCGCCACCTTCAACGCCTTGCATAACCCGAAAGCCCAGGACCCGGGTGGCTTGACCCTGGCCCAGGTAGAGGAAGACCCAAACCAGGCCACCTTTATGGCCAAGCGGCTGGACAGCGGCCAGACGGTGAATCAGCAAACCCTGGGGCTGCAGTATCAGGATGCCGCAGTATTGCCCGGTGAGGTGACCGTGAACACCTTTTACAGTCATCGGGATTTCGCCCAGCAATTGCCTTTTCCCGGCGCCAGCCGAGTGGCCTATGACCGCCATTTTTACGGAATCAGTTCCCAGTACCAGCAAGGTTCCGAGTTGGCCGGGCGACCTTTGACCTGGGTTACCGGTGCGGATGTCCACCGGCAGTCGGATGACCGCCGGCGCTACCAGGTGTCACCCATGGGCGAGATTACCGGGCAAACCCAGGCAGAAACCCAGAACGCGACAAATGTGGCTGTATTCGCCCAAGGGGATCTGGCGCTGACGGATCGGTTGAATTTTTCGCTCGGGACCCGCTGGGATCATCTACGCCTGTCGGTCGATGATGACCGGCTTGAAGATGGTGATGATTCCGGCAGCCGAACGTTCCGGGAAGTCAGCGGCGTGGTTGGCCTGAGCTATCGCCTGGCGCCCCGGCATCAGGTATACGCCACCGTTGGCACGGCGTTTGAGTCGCCCACGTTTACCGAGTTTGCCAACCCCTCCGGTGCCGGGGGCTTCAACCCGGATGTGGAACCTCAAAAGGCGCTGAACCGGGAGATCGGTGTTCGTGGTTTATGGGGCAACGCGCTCAGCTATGACCTGGCGCTGTTCTCCATCCGGGTTAAGGATGAAATCCTGCCCTACGAACTGGATGGCCGTACCTTCTACGAAAATGCCGGCGAAACCCGGCGCAACGGTGTTGAACTGGGCCTGGGCTGGGATATCTCCTATGCCTGGCGGGCGACCACAGCACTGACCCTGGCAGACTACGAGCTGCGCGAATTCACTGACGAACAGGGCAATGAGGCTGATGGCAATGAGATCCCCGGCTTGCCCGGCACGCTCTGGGTGTCTGAACTGGAGTGGCGGGGTATGGCTGGCCGGTTCGCAGCGCTGGAATGGCAGTACGTTGGCAGCTTTTATGCCGAGAACAGCAACCAGACCAAGGTTAGCGATTACTGGTTGCTGGGCGCCCGCGCGGGTGACTCCGTGCGCCTGGGTAATCAGACGCTCAATCTCTACGCCGGTGTCCGGAATGTGCTGGATGAGGATTACTTCAGCAATGTGCGCATTAATGCCAACGCAAACCGGCCCATCGAGGACAGAGGTTACTTTGAACCCGGCGCCGGAAGAACTTTTTATGCGGGCATTGAATTGACTTTCTGATTTGTGATCTCAGGGGTGGCCCATTGTGGTCACTCCTCTTCAGCGCCTCTGGGTGGGCAGTGATGTTCCTCAACTACCTTGCCATCATCCACGCTTTCCAGGTGCACATCAAAGCCCCACAGCCGGTGGGCGTGTTTCAGCACTTCGTCCGTTTCCTTGCCAAGCGGTACCCGGTCCACGGGAATATGCCGCAGGGTGAGTGAGCGGTCGCCCCGCACATTCACATTCCACACCTGTATGTTCGGTTCCCGGTAACTGAGGTTGTACTGGCGCGCCAGCTTCTCCCGCAACGGCCGGTAACCCGGGTCGTCGTGAATGGCGGTCACCATGTAGTGGTCTTCCTCGTCATCGTTCTCGATGGCGAACAGTTTGAGGTCCCGCATCACCTTGGGCGACAGGAACTGTTGGATAAAGCTTTCGTCCTTGAAGTTGCGCATGGCGAAGTGCACGGTTTCCAGCCAGTCCTTGCCAGCGATGTCCGGGAACCACTCCCGGTCTTCAGCAGTGGGGTTCTCGCAGATGCGGCGCAGGTCGGTGAAGATGGAGAAGCCCAGAGTGTAGGGGTTTATGCCGGAATACCAGGGGCTGTTGAATGGTGGCTGGTACACCACGGCGGTGTGGCTTTGCAGGAATTCCAGCATGAAGCCGTCGGTCACCAGGCCTTTCTCGTACATCCGATGCAACAGGGTGTAGTGCCAGAAGGTGGCCCAGCCTTCGTTCATTACCTGGGTCTGGCGTTGCGGGTAAAAGTACTGGGCCAGCTTGCGCACAATGCGCACCAGTTCCCGTTGCCAGGTCTCCAGCAAGGGCGCGTTCTTCTCGATGAAGTACAGCAGGTTCTCCTGGGGCTCTTCCGGGTACCGGGGCTTGCGCTTGATCGGGTCGTCATCTTCCTCTGGTTTCGGGATGGTGCGCCACAAATCGTTGATGCGCCGTTGCTGGTATTCTTCCCGCTCTTTCTGGCGCTGGGCTTCCTCGGCGGCGGAAATGGGCGCCGGGCGCTTGTAGCGGTCCACGCCATAGTTCATCAGGGCGTGGCAAGAGTCCAGGATCTCTTCCACCGCATCCACGCCATGGCGCTCCTCGCATTCGGCGACATAATTGCGGGCGAACACCAAGTAGTCGATGATCGCACTGGCATCGGTCCAGGTGCGGAACAGGTAGTTGCCTTTGAAGAACGAATTGTGGCCATAGCTGGCGTGGGCAATCACCAGCGCCTGCATGGGCAGGGTGTTCTCTTCCATCAGGTAGGCGATACAGGGGTTGGAGTTGATCACAATCTCGTAGGCCAGCCCCATCTGCCCGCGTTGATATCCCTTGGAGGTCTGCAGGAACTGCTTGCCGAAAGACCAGTGGTGATAACCCACAGGCATGCCCACGGAGCTGTAGGCATCCATCATTTGCTCTGCGGTGATCACTTCCACCTGGTTAGGGTAGGTGTCCAGGCCGAACTCGGCGGCGCACTTGGCAATCTCCTCGTCGTACTTCTGGATCAGCTCAAAGGTCCACTCCGAGCCCGTGGAAATGGGCGTTCCTGCCTTGGGTTGTTCGCTCTCCGGTGCGTTCGGGCGATCAATCAGGCTGCTCATGCCGCTTTCCTCTCGAACAACTGTCGGAATACCGGGTAAATATCACCAGGGTCTGCAATCTGTTGCATGGCAAAACTCTGGGGAAACTGTTCCAGGATTTTCTCGTACTCGTACCAGAGCATCTGGTGATCCTGGGGGGTAATCTCGATATAGGAATAATATTGCACCAGCGGCAGAATGCTGTTGGTCAGAAGCTTGCTGCAAACCGGGGAGTCATCGTTCCAGTTATCACCATCCGATGCCTGGGCGGCGTAGATGTTCCACTCCGCCGGCGAGTATCGAGCTTCGATGATCCGGTGCATCAGCTTCAGGGCGCTGGAAACAATGGTGCCGCCGGTTTCCCGGCTGTAGAAGAATTCTTCTTCGTCCACTTCCTTGGCGCTGGTGTGGTGGCGGATAAACACCACATCAATCTTCTTGTAATTCTTCTTCAGGAACAGATACAGCAGGATGAAAAAGCGCTTGGCGATGTCTTTGTGCATCTGGGTCATGGAGCCGGATACGTCCATCAGGCAGAACATCACGGCGCTGGTGGCTGGTTTCGGTTGCTTCTGGTGCTGGCGGTAACGCAGGTCGATTTCGTCGATAAACGGAATGCGTTTGACGTTGGCTTTCAGGCGCGCAATTTCTTCTTCCAGCACCTTTATCTGGTCCTCGTGGCTGAATGCCGGGTCCAGATCTTCAGGCGCGCTTCTCAGCGCTTCCAGCTGCTTTTCCAGATCCTTGATTTTTTTCTTTCGGGCGCCGCCGAGACCGAGCCTGCGGGCATGGGCGCCCCGAAGGGAGCGCACCACATCCAGCTTGGCGGGCACACTCTGGCTGGTGAACCCGGCGCGTACGTAACTGAAGGCTTCAGTATCCTTGAGTTTCTTGCGGGCCAGGTTGGGTAATTCCAGGTCATCAAACAGGAATTCCAGGAATTCCTCCTGAGTGATCTGGAAGGCAAATTCATCCATGCCTTCACCGTCCGGACTGGCCTGGCCTTGCCCCTGACCTTTGCCGCCACCGCCCGGAGGTTTGGGAATGGTGTCACCGGCTACCCATTCCTGATTGCCCGGATGCACCACTTCCCGCCGGCCACCGGGGCCATGGTGGAAAATGGGTTCCTGTATATCCCGGGCCGGAATACTGACCTTCTCACCCCGTTCAATATCGGTGATGGAACGTTTCTGAACCGCTTCAGACACCGCTTTTTTGATGTGATGGCGGTAGCGGCGCAGGAACCGTTCCCGGTTCACCGCGCTTTTGTTTTTACCGTTCAGTCGCCGGTCGACTATGTGGGTCATACCCATGGTACTGCTCCCGCTGGCCGTTAATGGGACTTACGCACACGCAGATACCACTCGGCGAGCAAGCGGACCTGCTTCTCCGTGTACCCACGCTCGACCATGCGTTCGACAAACTGCTTGTGCTTCTTCTGGTCTTCCTGGCTGGCTTTCGGGTTGAAGGAAATCACCGGCAGCAAGTCTTCGGTGTTGGAGAACATCTTCTTCTCGATGACGCTGCGCAGCTTCTCGTAACTGAGCCAGCTGGGATTCTGGCCCTGATTGTTGGCCCTGGCCCGCAGCACAAAGTTGACCACTTCGTTGCGGAAGTCTTTCGGGTTGCTGATGCCCGCAGGCTTCTCGATTTTTTCCAGCTCGTCGTTGATGGAGGCGCGGTCCAGAATTTCCCCGGTCTCCGGATCCCGGAACTCCTGGTCCTGTATCCACAGGTCGGCGTAGGTCACGTAACGGTCGAACAGGTTCTGGCCGTATTCGCTGTAGCTTTCCAGATAGGCGGTCTGGATTTCCTTGCCGATGAATTGCACATAGTGCGGTGCCAGGTATTCCTTGATGAACCTCAGGTATTTTTCCTGAATCTCAGACGGATACTGTTCCTGCTCGATCTGTTTTTCCAGCACGTACAGCAGGTGAACCGGGTTGGCTGCTACTTCGGTGGTGTCGAAGTTGAATACCTTGGACAGAATCTTGAATGCGAAGCGGGTAGATAAGCCGTCCATGCCTTCCATCACCCCGGCGGCGTCCCGATATTCCTGGATGGACTTGGCTTTCGGGTCGGTGTCTTTGATGCTCTGGCCGTCGTACACCTTCATCTTGGAGAAAATGCTGGAGTTTTCCGGATCCTTGATGCGCGACAGCACCGAAAACTGGGCCAGCATGTCGAGGGTGTCTGGTGCACAGGGCGCGCCGGACAGTGAGCTGTTCTTCAACAGTTTGCGATAGATCTCGATTTCTTCGGTGACCCGGACACAGTAGGGCACCTTGACGATGTATACCCGGTCAAGGAAGGCTTCGTTGTGTTTGTTGTTGCGGAAGGTTTGCCACTCGGATTCGTTGGAGTGGGCCAGGATGACACCGTCGAAGGGGACTGAACCCATGCCTTCGGTGGTGTTGTAGTTGCCCTCCTGGGTGGCGGTCAGCAACGGATGCAGCACCTTGATGGGGGCCTTGAACATCTCCACAAACTCCATCAGGCCCTGGTTGGCCTTGCACAGGCCGCCACTGAAGCTGTAGGCGTCCGGGTCGTCCTGGGAGAAGTCTTCCAGCATGCGGATGTTGACCTTGCCCACCAGCGCAGAGATGTCCTGGTTGTTGTCGTCACCGGGTTCGGTCTTGGACACGCCGATCTGGTCGAGTACCGATGGGTAACGCTTTACTACGCGGAACTGGCTGATATCGCCGCCGTATTCATGCAGGCGTTTGACGGCCCAAGGCGACATGATGTTTTTCAGGTAACGGCCGGGAATTCCGTACTCTTCCTCCAGAATCGGGCCGTCTTCGTCCGGGTCGAACAGGCCCAGGGGGCTTTCGTTGACCGGCGAACCTTTGATGGCATAGAACGGCACCTTCTGCATCAGTGCCTTGAGTTTTTCCGCCAGGGAGGATTTACCGCCCCCCACTGGGCCGAGCAGGTAAAGAATTTGCTTCTTCTCTTCCAGGCCCTGGGCGGCGTGGCGGAAGAACGACACGATGTTTTCCACGGCTTCTTCCATGCCGTAGAACTCGGAGAATTCCGGGTAACGTTTGATGACTTTGTTGGAAAAAATGCGTGACAGGCGAGGGTCACGGGAGGTGTCGATCAGTTCTGGTTCGCCTATGGCTATCAGCATTCGCTCGGCGGCGGTGCTGTAGGCTGTTGGGTCCTTTTTGCAGATCTCCAGGTATTCCTCAAGGGAGTATTCTTCCTCCTGAGTGGATGCATACCGGTCTTTGAAGTGCTGCAGAATGCTCATAGATGGCCCCTCGCTTGCTCTTGCTTGTTATAAAACCACTTTAACAACTCACGCAATATCCCCGTTGCTGAAACGCCGCCGGTCCGGGCGGTGTGCTCTGGTTGATAGGTTGATGGGATGGTTCTGTTAAACAGGTATACGTTATCCGGAGCTTTCCGGCCTGCTTAATTTGAGCTTAGTTCAGAGTTCGGGGGTTGGACAGGTGGGGTTCACCTAAGGTTCATTAAATTATGTTACGGGGCGTATCGGATTGGTGGCCTTCTGGGCATCCTGGGTTGGGGGGCTGACGTACACCGGGGCAGGATTTTTTTGGGCAAACTGAAACTCGCTTTGCTCAGACATTCAGTTTGCCCAAAAAAATCCTGCCCCGGCATACGTCGATCGAGACCTCGAAGGGGCCGCTTTTGGACTGCGGTGGGCCACTTATTTCTTTATTAGTGTAAACACGCTTTCTGCGGCGCCGTTTCTCAGGCCTCTTCTCTTGGCGAAGGGGTTGTCGTGGGCCATGTCGCGTTTGAGTACGTGGTTGACTTCGTAATCCTCGCTATAAAGCTGGAACACTTCTTCATCACTGACGTTGAACGGCGGGCCTTGCATTTCCTTGCTGTCGTAATCGAGGGTGATCAGCAGGATTCTGGTGCCGTCCGGGATGATGGCGGTCAGGTGGTCCACATACCCTTTGCGCATTTCCGGGGGCAGGGCGATGAGCGCTGCGCGGTCGTAGACCAGGCGGATGTGTTTGAGGTCATCGGGCACCAGCTGGAAGAAGTCGCCGCACCAGATTTGCAGGTCGTCGTGTTTGAACGTGGTGAAAGGCTCGCCCGGATGGACCTTGGCTTTTTCGCCGGCTTCTTCGAAGAAGTCTTTGCAGGCGATATCGCTGAGTTCCACGCCGATGATGGGGTGGCCGCAGTCGTGGAGCCACCACATGTCATGGGCTTTGCCGCACAGGGGTACGAACACGGCTTCGGTGCCCTGGCCGGCCAGTTCCGGCCAGTGGTCGTGCAGGTACTGGTTTACCGTGCCCTCGTGGAAGCCGATTTGGCTCTTTTCCCAACGTTCGTGCCAGAATTCGTGTTCCATGGTTTGCCTCCCTGAATTTGCTCGTTTTACCCAGTCTACCTTAATCTGTGCCGATCATGAGTTGGGAGAAAAGTATGAAGGCGGTCTTTCTGGATACCCTAACCCTTGGCAGTGATGTGGATCTGTCTCCGCTGGAGCAGGTGACCGGTGGCCTGACCTGTTATGACCGAACCTCGCCTGAGCAGGTTGTGGAGCGGATTCAGGGTTTTGATACCGTGCTGGTGAACAAGGTGGTGCTGACCTGCGAGCATTTTGAAGCCTGCCCGGAGTTGAAGACGATTGCGGTGGTGGCCACGGGCCTGAATAACATTGACCTGGCGGCAGCAAAGGAACATGGCATCACCGTGATGAACGTGACCAACTATGGCCGCTCCACTGTGGCCCAGCACACTATGGCGCTGATTCTGGCGCTGGCTACGCGGTTGCTGGATTACGATCGGGATGCCAGAAATGGTACCTGGGGTAAGAGTGATATGTTTTGCCTGATGGATTACCCGATTATGGAGCTGGAGGGCAAAACCCTGGGTATTGTCGGTTATGGCGACTTGGGCCAGGGCGTGGCGGAACGGGCAAAGGCCTTTGGTATGAACATTGTGCTGGGTTGTCGGCCGGGGCAGGAGCCCGGAGAGGTCGATGGTTATTCCCGGGTTCCGCTGGACAGCCTGTTGGCGCAGGCCGACATACTGTCTCTGCACTGCCTGCTGACCGACGAAACCCGGAATATGATTGGTAAGAGGGAACTGGGGTTGATGAAACCCACAGCGTTGCTGATCAACACCAGCCGGGGAGGTCTGGTAGATGAAGTGGCGCTGGCGGAGGCCCTGCGCAAAGGCGAGATCGCCGGGGCGGGCTTTGATGTGTTGACTGAGGAGCCGCCACGAAATGGGAATCCATTGCTGGCGGAGGATATTCCGAATCTGATTCTCACTCCCCACTCCGCCTGGGCCAGCCGCGAGGCCCGTCAGCGGATTGTGGAGATCACTGCTGGCAATCTTGCACGGTAGGCTCCTGCCGGGGGCGGAGAACTTACGCCCCCTCGTTCACCCCTTCGAACATGACAGGTGTATGACGCGATCGTTGACGCAATCTGCTTTCATGGCGCAAAACCCGAATAACAACAAAAGGGCTATGCGCGATGATCCGAACCACTCTGGCAGTGTTGGTCTGCCTGTTTTTCCAATCCCATGCCGTACAGGCGTTTGAACGCGGCGAACTGTTGATCTGGATAAATTCCGACAAGGGGTATCAGGGGCTTGCCGAAGTCGGTAAGCGCTTTGAGGCCGCAACCGGCGTGCCCGTGACCGTTGAGACGCCAGATGACCTCACCACCCAGTATGATCACTATGGTTACACTGCCAAGGCGCCCGATATCATCATCTGGCCCCACGATCGTTTTGGCAGCTGGATTAATGAAGGCCACCTCGCGGCTATTGAACCTTCCCGTGCTGTCCGTGACGTGATTGCCCCATTTGCCTGGCAGTCGGTGTCGGTTGGTGAACGGGTTTACGGGTACCCTATCGCCATGGAGGTGGTGAGCTTGCTCTACAACCGGGAACTGGTGTCGGAACCGCCGACCACTCTGGAGCAGGTGGCAGAGGTACACCGACAATTGGCCGGGAAGGGTATCCAGGCTATCGCCTGGGATTATCGCAATGTCTATTTTTCCTGGCCGATCTTTGCCGGTTCCGGCGGCTACAGTTTTGGTGTTGATGACTACGTATACAACCTGTCTGATGTGGGGGTCGCCACAGACGGTGCGATTCGCGCCGTGGCTGGCATTCGCAGGCTGTTGGAGCAAGGGGTGCTGGCACGGGATTCAGACTATGGAACCATGATGGAAGGCTTCAAGGCCGGAAAGGTGGCTATGATCATCAATGGTCCCTGGGCCTGGAGCGAGCTACGGGCCTCCGGGATCGATGTAGGTATTGCCGATGTGCCCACAGTGGAGGGAACGGTGGGCCGGCCCTTCGTGGGGGTGTTGGCGGCAGGCATCAGTGCGGTTTCCACAAATCAGGTCCTTGCCCGGCAATTTATTGAGGATTATCTGCTGACGGAGGAGGGGCTGCACGCAGTCAATGATGACAAACCACTCGGAGCGGTCGCCCACCTTGAAGTAGTAAAGACGCTGAGTCAGGACCCGTTTATCGACCACACCTTCCGGTCTGCCCGTGGTGGCGAAATCATGCCCAATATTCCTGAAATGAAACGTTTCTGGGACCTGATGACGCGCCGCTTCTCGACCATGCTGGAAGGCGATGCGCCGATTCGTCCAACCCTTAGCCAGGCAGCTGTCCGGCTGCAACGGCTGGACGAAATGCGGGGATGGACGCGCCGGCACTATGTTGCCAACTAACCAGGGACTGGACTGCCGCCAGCGGCTGGCACCAGCGTGCCGGCCTGGCAAGGAGGTGGTGCCATCATAATCCCCTTGTTTACTGGCTTTCGGCTGATAAGCTGTAGAAAACACTGACAAGCAGGATCTTGCGTGGCATCAATTCAAACCAAAGAGCGGCTTCAGGCGGCGGAGAAGTGGATTCTCGCCAACCCCAATCCACCCCAGAAATGGCCCTGGACCTGGCTCTATAAAACCGGGCGTTCTGTATATGCCGTGGCTCGGGATGTCATCAGCGGGCAGCTGACCCTTCACGCCATGAGCCTGGTCTACACCACCTTGCTAAGCATTGTGCCCTTGCTGGCTCTAAGCTTTTCGGTGCTTAAAGCGATGGGTGTGCACCAGCGTATGGAGCCCTTGCTATACCAGTTTTTTGAGCCGATGGGCCCCCAGGGCATGGAGGTTGCAGAGCGCATCCTGGGTTTTGTCGATAACATGAGAGTTGGCGTGTTGGGCTCTGTTGGCCTGGCTCTGCTGGTGTACACCGTCATCTCGCTGGTCCAGAAAATCGAACGTTCGTTCAACATGATCTGGCGCGTGCCCGAGATGCGATCCATGGCCCAGCGCTTCAGCAACTATCTGAGCGTGATCATGGTTGGCCCACTGCTGATGGTGTCGGCCATTGGTGTGACCGCCACCATTTTTTCATCCAACGTTGTGCAGCGGTTCATGGAGATTGAGCCGTTCGGTTCTTTGATTGTGATGGTAAGCCGCTTTACCCCGTTTTTCCTGGTGGTGGGGGCCTTCACGTTTGTCTATGTGTTCATCCCCAATACCCGCGTGAAGCTGCGTTATGCGTTCATTGCTGGACTGGTGGCGGGGGTTTCCTGGCAGGCGGCGGGCATGCTGTTTGCGTCCTTCGTAGCCAACTCGACCAAGTACGCGGCGATATATTCGGGCTTCGCGGTGGGCATAATCCTGCTGATATGGACCTACCTGAACTGGATGATCCTGCTACTCGGCGCCAGCCTGGCTTTTTACATGCAGAACCCGGGGTCGGTGGCCAAGCGCCAGAATGTGCAGCTGGCGCCGGAGCTACAGGAGCGGGTGGGCCTGGCGCTGATGTGGATGGTGGCCAAGCCGTTCAGTCTGGGGCAGCCAGCACCGCAGCAAGAGGCGCTGGAGTACGATCTGCGTGTACCCGGGGAGGTCACACGGAGCATCAGCGATAAGCTGATTCGCGCCGGCCTGTTGAGCCTGGCGGGGCGCAACGGTGATCAGTTGGTACCCGGCAAGGCATTGCACCTGATCACAGTCGGGGGCGTGCTCCAGACTATCCGCCGGGATGAGGACCGGGTTGTTGACCGCCTTCCAAGCAGTGCCATGCCGGTGCAGCTGAAAGATCTGGTGGGCCACCGGGAAGATGTCAGTTTCGCGGAGTTGCTGGCTGCCGGGGAAGACTCCCAAGACAGCGCCAAGGATGCCTCGAAGGTGTCAGGCGTCGGCTTTTGAGCTTTTGCCTTCCTGCAGCATTCTGACAACGGCCTTGCGCACAGGGGTAACCTGCTCCGGTGTCAGGTGCACGATCTGAGCCAGCTTGTCTTCCGGCAGGTTGCGTTGGCGGGCATGGCGCAGTACTTCACGGGTGCCCAACAACAAGCCATCGGTGAGCGCCGAGTGTGCCTGCCTAGGCGCCGGGCGCTCGGCCGAGAGCAGCCAGGCATGATACTTCGGCGGCAGGTTCCAGACATTGGCCAGCAGTTGGCAGGCGGTCCATTGGTGGCGGATCAGCGCTGTCCTCAAAACTGCTGGTTCGGGCTCGCTGCCCGTATTCTGTGTACGGCAGATGCGCCCCAGTTCCCGACGAATGGTGATATAGGCAAGTGCCGGTAGCAGCCCCACCATGAAATGGGCACTGGTGTCGTCGCGGTGAATGCGGGCAATCAATTCTGCGGATCGGGCGCAGGTAAGCCCCCAGCGCCAGGCCCGTTGCGCAAACAGTGCTTCACGGCTGTTTCTCGCGGCCATCATAGGGCGCATGACCGCCGCCGAAATGACATTTCGGATACCATCCAGTCCTAGCACGAACACGGCTTGATCAACCGACTCTATGGTGTTGTCACCCGGCCGGAAGTAGGGGCTATTGGCTACCTGAAGGAGTTGGTCTGTGAGCGACGGGTCACTCAGGATGATGTCAGTAATCTGCTTGCGGTCGGTCGTTTCGTTAGACAACGCCCGCATCAGCATGGGCAGGCTGCCAGGCCTGCGGGGTAGCTCTTCCATTTCACTGGTGCGCAGGCGGCGCTCCAGTTCGCTCAATACTCGTTCTGCCCCGGCGGGTTCAGACCGGAGCATGGCCGGAGAAGCGTCAAGCAGCCAGCAAAACAGGTGATCCTCCAGTTGTTTTACAACCTCGGCGTCTGACGCGTGTTGTTCGGGGCTGTGACTTTGCGCCGGGTTAAACAGGCGTGTCTCGGTGGCCGCCGCGGCAGGCGGCGGCGTCGCAAACAAGCCTGATATCCAGGAAAAAAAGCCCGGCATCCATTGCCTCCGGTTTAACGTGTATTTAAAAGTGACCGTTCACCGGATCAGTATAGTGGCGTTATGCAACCCTGCACAGCCTTGTGTGGCTTCAGAAGAAGGCTTCTCCAAACACGAATACCAGTTGGCACACACCGGCGACGAAGCCCAGAAAAGCCCCAACCAGAATCAGTTTGATTTCGTCTTCCTGGAAACAGGGTCGCAGCAGATCCTGAAACTCTTCCGATGACAGCGCAATCATCCGCTCAACCATGATCGATTCCACGGCGCGGGCGCGGTCCTGCTCGAACACCGGGTTGTTGAAGGAGCTTTGGGAGATCTGGATGGCTTTCTCGCCCACCTGATTTTTCAGGGTGGCAAAGCCGGTCGGGCCGAAGGCCATCTGGGTCAGGGCTTTGCCCATGCCAGCGGTTTCATCCACCAGGGGTTTGATGTGTTTCTTGACCATATTACGGGCACGGTCGCCCTTGGGGCCTTCAAGGATGGAGTTGATGATGTTGCCCACGGTGAGGATTTCATGGGTCACGATGTGACAGAAAGACTCGGCAACTTCCGGCTGACGCTTGAGAAACAGGCCCTGGAGCCGAAGTGGGCCCACTTTGTGTTCATGAAGCGGTCGGAAGATCACGTTCAGGGCAATCCAGTTGGTGGCCCAGCCCACCAGAAGGCCGAACAGGGGCAGTACCCAGATGGCGGGGTAGAAGTACCAGACGGCCATCTGGATCAAGCCGAACAGGAAACCGAAGTAGAGGCCGGAGTTGATGATGAAGCGGAACTCTACGTCGCCGCATTCCAGGAAAATGCGGTTGAGCAGTTTTTTGTCGCGAGCCAGGCGCTCGATGACCATGCCTTTGATGTCCAGCAGGTCTTCGATGTTGTCTGAGATGTCGTCAACCAGGTTGTCGACCAGTTGGGGTGTGGACTTTCGAACCCTGTCGTAGACCATTTTGCGGGCGGATGCTGGCAGGTTTTCCCAGAATGTGGGGTATTCCCGGAGCATGAGTTCGTCTACGTATTCTTCGATGCGTGGGTCGACGGTGTAGATGATGTGGGCGGCCAGGACTTTGGGGTCGATCTGGTCGAAGATTTCCTGGACGGTGCCGATTTTGGAAATGGTGGCATCGACGCTGATGGCGGCCATTTTCCGTGCTTTGGAGGGGATGATGCCTTGCCAGCCCAGGAGTGGTGGTTTACCAATGAATTCCAGGGGGTAGAAGGTCATTTTGATGGCGAGCCAGTTGGTGCTCCAGCCGATCAGGGCCGCTATCACGGGGATGCTGAGGTATTGCCAAAACTCTGGGTTGGTAAGTAGGTCTGTCATCCTGGGCTCTTATTTGTTTTCTTGGGTGCAAGCGGCCGGTTGGGGGACAGGTTTCCAAAACACGCTGTGAATACTTCCCTGTATGCTCTGCTCCGCCATCCATGGCTCCGCAAGGTTTTGGAAACCTGTCCCCCAACCGACCACCCCAGGTTCGGGGCGGTCAGCCAAGTTTTGTCTGACACGGATAATGTTAGTCGTCGCCAGATCTGTCAATGACTGCGATGCCCGCAGGTTTGCCAATCAGGGCCACAAACCTCAGCTGCCGATGTCTCCCCACAGCCATTGGCACAGCGCAATGGCAGCGACCGGGGCGGTTTCGGTGCGCAATACCCGGGGGCCAAGGGCCACGGGCAGGAAGCCGTTTTGCTCTGCAAGGTGGATTTCATCGGCGGTCAAACCTCCCTCCGGGCCGATCATCAGGGCAATGCTGCCCGGCTTGGTGAGGGTGTTCAACGACTGCTCCGTGCGGTGGTGGAGTACCAGTCGCAGGTCGGCGGTCTGGCTGTATTGCAGCCATTCGGCAACGGTCATTACAGGCAGTATGTTCGGTACCCTCGCCCGGCCGCATTGTTCGGCGGCGCTGATGGCGACTTGCTGCCAGTGGCGCAGGCGTTTTTCTTCCCGGTCACCTTTGAGTTTTACATCGGAGCGTTCGGTGGTCAGGGGCACGATGGTGGTGGCGCCCATTTCGACCGCTTTCTGCACCGCGTAATCCATCCGGTCGCCTTTGGACAATGTCTGGCCCAGGATGATGTTCAGGGGAGATTCGGTGTTGTTGGTTTCTGCCCCGGTTATTTCTACCTGGACGTTTTTCTTGCCCGCCTGGGTGATGGTGGCGGTGTAGTCCTGACCGTCGCCGTTGAACAGGCGCAACTCCTGGCCTGGCTGCATGCGCAGTACCCGGCCCACGTGGTTGGCGGCGTTTTCGTCAAGCTCGCAGAGGCTGCCCGCCTGGAGTGGGCTGTCGGTGAAAATCCTGGGTATGCGCATGGGCCGCCCTCAGCCTTTTACCGCGATGCCGATGCCTTCGGTCGCTACCTGTGCCAGGTGGCGTATCTGGTCTTCGGTGATGACATACGGGGGCATGAAGTAAACCACGTTGCCCAGGGGCCGTAGCAGTGCCTGGCGGGTGAGGGCGTGTTGGTAGACTTTCAGACCCCGGCGTTCCTGCCAGGGGAACGGGGTTTTACTGGCTTTGTCTTTGACCATTTCGATGGCCAGGGTCATGCCGTGCTGGCGGATGTCACCGACGTTGGGGTGGTCGGCCAGGTGGGCGACGGATTCGGCCATGCAGCGGGACAGCTGGCGGTTGTTTTCGATGACGTTTTCGTCCCGGAAGATGTCCAGGGTGGCCAGGGCGACGGCACAGCCGATGGGGTTGCCGGTGTAGCTGTGGCTGTGCAGGAAGGCGCGCAAGGTTTCGTAGTCGTCGTAAAAGGCGTTGTACACGGTTTCGGTGGTCAGTACGGCGGACAACGGCAGGTAGCCGGCGGTAAGGCCCTTGGACAGGCACATGAAATCCGGGGTAATGCCGGATTGTTCACAGGCGAACAGGGTGCCGGTGCGACCAAAGCCCACGGCGATCTCGTCGGCAATCAGGTGCACGTTGTAGCGGTCGCAGGCTTCCCGGAGCTTGGTGTGGTATATCGGGTGGTGCATGCGCATGCCGCCGGCGCACTGAATCAGGGGCTCGACCACCACAGCACAGATTTCGTCGTGCCGATCTGCTAGCAGTTTCTCCATGGCCTCGAACTGGCGCAGGGCGTAGTCTTCGTCGGTTTCACCCGGTTCTTTGTTGTAGGCATCGGGGGATGGGGCGGTAAGAACCTCCATCAGCAGCGGCTGATAGGTGTCTTTATAGAGCGCCACATCACCGAGTGCCAGTGCGCCCAGGGTTTCGCCGTGGTAGCTGTTGCTGAGATTGACGAAGTTTTTCTTGCCGGGCTGGCCCAGGTTTTTCCAGTAGTGGTAGCTCATCTTCAGGGCAGCTTCGATGGCGGATGAACCGTTATCCGCGTAGAAGCACTTGCTGAGCCCTTCAGGAGTGACTTCGATCAGGCGTTCAGACAGGTTGACCACCGGTTCATGGGTAAAACCGGCCAGAATCACGTGTTCCAGCTGGCCAATCTGTTCCTGGATAGCGGAGTTGATGCGCGGGTTGGCATGGCCGAACAGGTTCACCCACCACGAACTGACCGCATCGATATACCGGTTGCTCTCGAAGTCTTCCAACCACACGCCTTCGCCGCGCTTGATGGGAATCAACGGCAGGCTTTCGTGGTCTTTCATCTGGGTGCAGGGGTGCCACACGGATTTGAGGTCCCGTGCGACCAGATCAGCATTGCGCATCGTGTTCTCCTGTCGTCCCGGCTGGGGCATTTTGTTTGAGACCGCCCATGATACTTCCCGGAACGCTCGGTTAACAGCGCCGGGGTGTGACCCAGAACAGCGGTGGCGTGTGAACCAGTCGGATGGCTTCCATGCCAGAAACGCTCGCTCGGGCGGCCAATGTGAGGATGGCCGGCTAAAGCAACAATGAATTCAACACAACAGGAGGCGACTATGGAGCTGACTCTGGAGCATCCCTATGAGGTAGGGCTGGATCACATCATCGAACGGTTCTTCAGTGAGCATCACATTATTGAAAAGAACGAGAAGCTCGGTTCCCGGAACCTTCGTGTCGCTGAGCTGCAACGGGATGATGCTGCGGCCAAGCTGGTCATTGAGCGGGAAATGATGGCCTCAGCCCCGGTGCCGGGCATGCTGGCGAGCTTTCATCGGGAGTGGAACCGGGTGCGCCAGGAAGAGCACTGGTTCAAGAAAGACGATGGCGAGTGGCACTGCGAGTTCCGGGTAAGGATTGATGGGGTGCCGGCCCGAATCAAGGGCATTATGCGTTTGTTGGGCAATGGTAATCGCTGCATCAACTACGTGAATTTGTCCGTTCATTGTGACGTGCCTTTCCTCGGCAAAAAAGTGGCCAAATTCCTGGCCGAAGACTCCCACGCAAAGATTGAGCGGGAGTATGAGGTTACCCGGCAGTTGTTGTGATGCGGAGCTAACTGCCATACCTGCGATGGTCATGGCGGGCCGGTACCAGCTGGTGTAGTCTCTTGGTCAAACGTTCCAAAACAAGAACCCGGCAACGGAAGGACTGATTCTCTATGCCTGCACAAACTGTCTGGATTACCGGAGCCTCCTCCGGCATTGGTGAGGCACTGGCCCTGCGATACGCAAAAGATAGTGCGCGTCTGGTGTTATCTGCCCGACGCAAAAGTGAACTGGAGCGCGTGGCGAGCCGCTGTCGCGAGGCTGGCCTGGCGGATGACCATGTTCTGGTTTTGCCCCTGGACGTTACTGACTGGGCCTCTTTACCCGGTGCTGTGCAGGCGGTGCTGGATGCATTCGGTACCATCGATCTGCTGGTTAACAACGCCGGCGTGTCTCAACGCTCTCTATGCAAAGACACCGACATGTCGGTCTATCAGAAACTGATGGACGTGGATGTGATGGGCCAGATTGCACTCACCAAGGCGATACTGCCCCACATGCTGGAGCGCGGTTCCGGGCACTTGGCGGTCACCTCCAGTGTGGCCGGCAAAGTCGGTGCCCCCATGAGAACCGGATATTGCGCCGCCAAGCATGCGGTGATGGGCTTTTTTGATGCCCTTCGTGCGGAAGTGGAAGGCGAGGGTGTTCAGGTTTCCACCATTACGCCCGGTTTTATTCGCACGGATATTTCCCGCAATGCCCTTTCGGGTGATGGTTCTGCCTTTGGTGAGGAAGATGCCGACATTGCCGGTGGCATGGACGTGAACGAATGCGCCGAAGTGATTTTCAAGGGCCTTCAGGCGAAGAAACGAGAGATTCCCGTAGGCAAGGGCAAGGAAATGGCGGCGCTCTGGGTCAAGCGGCTGTCGCCGGAGTTGTTGTTCCGTCTGGCCAGGGCGTGAGTTCTGGCCTCGGTAACTTTGTGACGGTTACCGAGGCCAGATAAACCCGGTGCGAGGGTCAGTGCGCCAACACCCGTGACAAAAACGCTTGAGTACGTTCATTCTGGGGATTGTCGAAGACATCATCGGGCCTGCCTTCCTCAACAATCTGGCCCTCATGAATGTAGATCACCCGGTCAGCCACCTCCCGGGCAAAGCCCATCTCGTGGGTAACCACCATCATGGTCATCCCCTCCCTGGCCAGCTCCCGCATAACGTCCAGCACTTCTCCGATCATTTCCGGGTCCAGCGCCGAGGTAGGTTCGTCGAACAGCATCAGTCGGGGTTCCATGGCCAGCGCCCGGGCGATGGCCACCCGTTGCTGCTGGCCGCCGGATAGCTGGCTGGGGTATTTGTCGGCCTGGTTGCCGATGCCCACCCGGTCCAGCAAGCGCTCAGCGGTGGCGTTGGCCACTACCTGCGACGCCTTTTTGACTTTCATGGGGGCCAGCATGATGTTCTTCCGTACAGTCAGGTGCGGGAACAGATTGAACTGCTGGAACACCATGCCCACTTCCTTGCGTATTTCCGACAATGCCTGCTGATTGCCACCTTTGGGCGCGAGCTTCTGGTTATCTACTTCCAAAACGCCGGATTCATACTCTTCAAGGCCGTTCACGCAGCGGATCAAAGTGGACTTGCCGGAGCCGCTGGCGCCGATAATCACCACCACTTCTCCCTGCTCGACGGTCAGGTCAATATCCTTGAGGACATGCAGTTTGCCGAAGTACTTGTTCATGCCCTTCATTTTCACAATCTGAGTCATTTGTCGGGCTCCTTCAGACAGACGCTACGCCACGGCGCTCAAGCAAACGCAGGAGCAGGGACAGAGTTAAGGTGATGGCCAGGTACATGAGTGCCACCACGAAATACACCTCGAACGCGGTAAACGTGTTGGCAATGTACACCTGCCCCTGACGGACCAGTTCACCTACGCCGATGACAGAAAACAGGGACGTGTCTTTGATGCTGACAATGCCCTGGTTGCCCAGTGGCGGAATCATGCGCCGGAACGCCTGGGGCCAGATAATGGACCAGAAGGTTTGGGTACGGGACAGCCCAAGAGACAGGCCCGCTTCGGTCTGGCCCTTGTCGATGGACTGCACGCCACCGCGCACCACTTCGGAAATATAAGCGCCGGAATTGAGTGCGATGGCTGCAATGCCAGCGGTGAGCGGGTCGATGGGCCCACCGATCAGGTCTGGCAGGCCGTAGAAAATAAACAGGACCTGAACCAGAATCGGCGTGCCACGAAAAATCTCGATGTAGGCAATGGCGGGCCAGCGCAGGAACCAGCTCTTGTTGATGCTCAGCAAACCGAACAGGATGCCCAGCACAAAGCCGATGGCCAGGCCGCCAAAGGAAATCATCAGAGTGTAGGGGATGCCTTTGGCCAGAAATGGAATGGCATGGATTGCTGCCTGCCAGTCAAACTGAAACTGGAATTCCACAGTGTGAGTCTCCGTTGAGTTGGGAGGAACCGGTCAGGGCGTTGTGCGCCCTGACCAGAATGGATGGCGGGTTACTTGTCTTCAGGCATGGGGCCAAACCATTTTTCGTAAATGGTCTTGTAGGTGCCGTCTTCCTTAATAGAGGCCAGAGCTTCGTTGACCGGGCCCACCCATTGGCTGCCCTTCTTCAGGGCGATACCGTACTGCTGGCCTTCATAAAGCTGGCCGACGGTTTTAACCCGACCTTCGCCACGGGTGCTGGCAAAGTAGCCTACATTGGGAGCATCGTAGAACACCGCATCAATGGCACGGGACATCAGCGCCATATACATATCGGAGCTGCCCGGGTACGGTGTGACACCGCCATTGCTATCCAGGTTCTGCATCAGGAAGTCGTAACTGGTGCTGCCGATCTTGGTGCCAACTTTCTTGCCCTCGAGATCCGAAAGCTCGTCGACATCGCTGTTGTTTGCCCGCACCAGAATCCGCAGGCCGGAGTCGTAGTAGGGATCAGAGAAATCGACAATCTGCTTGCGTTCGTCGGTGATGGTAATGCCGGCAATGGCGATATCCACGTTGCCGGTTTGCAGGGCCGGGATAATGCCGTTGAAATCCATGGTCTGCAGGTTGTACTCAAAGCCCGCGCGCTCGGCCACCTCAGAGATGATATCCATGTCGAAACCGATCATCTCGCCGGTTTCCTGGTCCATCATTTCAAAGGGGACAAAACTGGGGTCGGTCACCACTCGGAGGGTTTCTGCGCTAACGGTTGACGCTGCAACCGACAATGCCAGACCAGCGCCCAGTGTTTTCAGCCATTTCGTGCTCATGTGATCTCCTTTCTGTTTTTTATGCTCCATTTGCCCGGTAAGGCAATTCGCACAGGTAACCGCTTTTAACGCTTGCCTTGCGAGGAGCGTTGATGGGGATACATCAGATACAGCCTAGACCAGAAAAGCAGGATTTGCAGAAAATCAGTTGGTTATGACGCTGGGGAGGGGAAAGAGAAAGCCCTCTGCCGGCCGGCAGAGGGCTTCGGGGAGCAGATCAGAAAGCGATCTTCTCCCGGTCGCTGATGCCCAGATTCTTCCAGATGGAGATACTGGGTTCAGCCTGGTTCAGGGTGTAGAAGTGCAGCCCGGGCGCCCCGGCTTTCAGCAGCTTCTCACACATCTCGGTGACCACGTCTTCGCCGAACTTGCGGATGCTGTCGGTGTCGTCGCCGTAGGCTTCGAGCTGCTTGCGGATCCAGCGGGGGATTTCCGCACCGCACATATCCGAGAACCGCACCAGGCTGGAGAAGTTGACGATGGGCATGATGCCCGGCACCACCGGAATGGTGACGCCCATCTTCTCCAGGCGGTCGATGAAGTAGAAGTAACTGTCGGCATTGAAGAAATACTGGGTGATGGCGCTATTGGCACCGGCCTGTACCTTCCGTGCGAAGTTCTTCAGGTCTTCCTCGGCGTTACGGGCCTGGGGGTGGAACTCAGGGTAGGCGGCCACTTCCAGGTTGAAGTGATCACCGCTGTGCTCCCGGATGAACTCCACCAGCTCGTTGGCGTAACGCAGCTCACCGGATGCGCCCATGCCCGAGGGCAGGTCGCCGCGCAGGGCGACGATCCGGTTGATGCCGTTTTCTTTATACAAATCCAGCAGCTCGCCGATCTCTGCGCGGGTACCACCCACGCAGGACAGGTGTGGTGCTGTGGAAATGCCCTGCTTGTGCAGGTTCAGTACCGTTTCAATGGTGCGGTCCCGGGTGGAGCCGCCGGCGCCGAAGGTGACCGAGAAAAAATCCGGGTTCACCTCGGCCAGCTGGTTGCGCACCGCCTGGAGTTTTTCTTTACCCTGATCGGTCTTGGGCGGGAAAAACTCAAAGCTGAAACGGCGCTTGAATTGCTTCTGGGATTCCATGATCGTTTCCGCTTAGTACCTGTAGCTTTCCGGCTTGTACGGGCCTTCGACCGGCACACCAATGTATTTTGCCTGGTCCGGCGTCATCTTGGTGATCACGCCACCAAAACCTTCCACCATCGCGCGGGCCACTTCCTCGTCCAGCTGCTTGGGCAGAACCTGAACGTAAACGCCCTTGGCCTTGGACTCTTCCGGCAGGTCAGCAAACTTGCGCTCGAACAGGTACATCTGGGCCAGCACCTGGTTGGCGAAGGAGCCGTCCATGATCCGGGACGGATGACCGGTGGCGTTGCCCAGGTTCACCAGGCGGCCTTCGGACAGCAGGATCAGGTGGTCGTTGCTGGCTTTGTCGCGGTAGATCACGTGAACCTGAGGCTTGACCTCATCCCACTCCCAGTTCTTGCGCATATAGGCGGTGTCGATTTCATTATCGAAGTGGCCGATATTGCACACCACAGCGCCGTTCTTCAGAGCCTTCAGCATGTTGGCGTCGCACACGTTGACGTTTCCGGTGGTGGTCACCAGCAGGTCGGTGGTGCCCAGCAGCTCGGTGTTGATACCCTGCTCGGTGCCGGTATTGATGCCGTCGATGTAGGGAGACACCACTTCGAAGCCGTCCATGCAGGCCTGCATGGCGCAGATCGGGTCGGCTTCGGTGACCTTCACGATCATGCCTTCCTGGCGCAGGGACAGGGCAGAACCCTTACCCACGTCGCCATAACCAATCACCAGCGCTTTCTTGCCAGACAGCAGGTGGTCGGTAGCGCGCTTGATGGCATCGTTCAGGCTGTGGCGACAGCCGTACTTGTTGTCATTCTTGGACTTGGTTACCGAGTCGTTCACGTTGATCGCCGGGATCTTCAGGGTGCCGTCACGCAGCATTTCCTGCAGTCGGTGAACGCCGGTGGTGGTTTCTTCGGTCACACCGTGCACGTTGTTGATGATTTCCGGGTATTCGTTATGCAACAGCTCGGTCAGGTCACCGCCGTCGTCCAGGATCATGTTCGGCTTCCAGCCGTCCACGTCCGCACCTACGGTGCGGTGCAGGCACCATTCGTATTCTTCGTCAGTTTCACCTTTCCACGCGAACACGGGAATGCCTTGCGCTGCAATGGCAGCTGCGGCCTGGTCCTGGGTGGAGAAGATGTTGCACGAGGACCAGCGCACGTTGGCGCCCAGCTCGACCAATGTTTCGATCAACACGGCGGTCTGGATGGTCATGTGGATACAGCCCATGATGTTGGCGCCTTTCAGCGGCTGCTCGGCTTTGTAGTTCTCGCGCAATTTCATCAGGGCGGGCATTTCGCCTTCGGCGATTTTGATTTCCTTGCGGCCCCAGTCGGCGAGGGTGATGTCGCGGACTTTGTAGTCTTCAAACGTGGTCAGTTTTTCTGCCGGAGTGCTCATTTGGGTGTTCTCCTGTCAGTCTGCTTTGGCCTTCGGAGTTCGTGATCCTCTGGCCGCATGATTTGGGTGCCGCGGGAGTGGGGTTTTGCTTTCGCGGAACCGCTACGAGCACATCCATGTGCGCTTCTCTCAGGCCATCCTTGGCCTTCGAAATTCCGCGAAAGCAAAACCCCACTCCCTCGTTCTAACATTCGGCGTATGCGGTCTTTTCTACGCCGCTCAATCTAATTCAGGCCTCAGGTTCAGCTATTTTTAAGGCCTTTTTTCTGGATAAGCCCTCACCGATAGTGCAAAGCGGTGGTGAGGTAAGTCCTTCGGGGACTGTTGAGGGCCATGGACGGCCCGAAACAAGCGCACATGGATGTGCTTGTAGCGTGTCCCCGAAGGACTTACCTCAGCGCCGCCACCCCCAGACGGTGGCGGGCTGGGCCAAAATAGAGCCCAACTCAAAGAGTCAGACCCAAAATCGTCAGATGCCCGCAGCGTCCTTCAGAGCCGCAGCGCGGTCGGTCTTCTCCCACGGGAACGCGGTGAAGGTCTTGCCGCCAACGGTCATCTCGTACGGATCACGACCGAAGTGGCCGTAGGCTGCCGTGGCCCGGTACATCGGGTGCAGCAGGTCCAGCATGTTGGTGATCGCATACGGGCGCAGGTCGAAGTGTGCGCGTACCAGGTCGATGATCTTGTCGTCGCTGATCTTGCCGGTGCCGAAGGTGTTCAAAGAAATGGAAGTCGGCTGGGCTACACCGATGGCGTAGGACACCTGAATCTCGCACTTCTCGGCCAGGCCGGCGGCGACGATGTTCTTGGCCACGTAACGACCGGCGTAGGCGGCGGAACGGTCGACCTTTGAGGGGTCTTTGCCGGAGAAGGCACCGCCACCGTGACGGGCCATGCCGCCATAGGTATCTACGATGATCTTACGGCCAGTCAGGCCACAGTCGCCCACCGGGCCACCGATCACGAACTTGCCGGTCGGGTTGATATGGAACTGGGTGTCTTTGTGCAGCAGTTCAGCCGGCAGGGTGTGCTTGACGATCAGCTCCATCACCGCTTCTTTCAGGTCTTCCTGGGTCACGTCCGGGTCGTGCTGGGTGGACAGAACCACGGCATCAATACCAACCACCTGGCCGTTCTCATAGCGGCAGGTGACCTGACTCTTGGCGTCCGGGCGCAGCCACGGCAGCAGGCCGCTCTTGCGGGCTTCGGCCTGGCGCTGCACAAGTCGGTGAGAGAAGGTGATCGGGGCCGGCATCAGCACGTCGGTTTCGTTACTGGCATAGCCAAACATCAGGCCCTGGTCGCCCGCGCCCTGGTCTTCCGGCTTCTGGCGGTCAACGCCCTGGGCGATGTCGACAGACTGCTTGCCGATGATGTTGATCACGCCGCAGGTGTCGCCGTCGTAGCCCACGTCTGAGGAGGTGTAGCCGATGTCTTTGATCACGCCACGCACCAGGTCTTCCAGGTCTACCCAGGCGCTGGTGGTGATTTCACCGCCAACGATGGCCACACCGGTCTTGACCATAGTTTCGCAGGCCACACGGGCGTGCGGGTCGTCGGCCAGGATGGCATCCAGTACCGCATCGGAAATCTGGTCGGCCAGTTTGTCCGGGTGGCCTTCAGAGACCGATTCGGAGGTGAAGATGTTGTAGTCAGACATAGCGGTGCTCCTTTGTGAGCGTTTTCAAAGTCAGTGTACGTATTTCTACGTACGACAATATCAAAGTTTTTTGATGTTCCAGTATCCGTGCGGGCCTCAGGCCGTTGCGGACGTTTTCCAGAATTCCCGTACCTGCACCTGAAAACCGTTGCGCAGGCCAATAAACAGTTGTTCTCCGGCGCTTAAGCCGGCATCAGCGGCCCAGGCGGTCAGCTCTTCCGGCTCAAAGCCAAGCCAGAGGTCGCCGCAATTCTCTTTAGCCCAGTCCTGATCGTGGCTGCATAAATCGCTGACAATAAAACAGCCACCGCTGTTCATCAGTGCCGCGGCATCCAGGAAAATGTCCGCCGGGCTGGGCACATGGTGCAGCACCATGTTGGCGACGATCAGGTCAAAGGCATCACCCCGGGCCAGCAGGGTGTCGGTGACGCCTTCAATCAAATCCACATTATTCAAACGCTCATCAATACAGGTGCGGGTGGCCTTGGCCAGCATGTCCTTGCTGTTGTCCAGCGCTACCACGTGTTCAAACAGGCCTGACAGCACCGGCAGGAACGCCCCCTCACCTGGGCCGATTTCCAGCGCACTGCGCCATTCTTGCCGGGCCGTGCGCTTGCGGATCAGCTCTGCTGTGGGCTCGGCATAAAGGTCAAAGGCTGCAATCAATTCCTGTTGTTCCCGGAACTGCTCCGAGTGCCGGGAGAAAAACGCCTGGGACTGCTCCGCCCGCTGCTCACGTATTGCCTCAATCTTTTCTTCCAGCTGCGGCGGCAAGGGCACACGGTCTACCGTCTCGAATATCTGCCGGATCGCCTGGTCCGCCAGTTTGTCGCTGTCCAGATGCAGAGGACGGCGATAGAAAATGGCGTTACCTTCGCGCTGGGGTTCCAGCAACCCGGCCTTGTTCATCACCTTCAGGTGATGGCTCATGCCGGACTGGCGCATATCAAACAGTTGGCTCAGCTCAAGCACGCCGAAGGTGTCACGGCGCAGCACCCGCAGGATCTCCAGGCGCAGGGGGTCTCCGCTCGCCTTGAAGATTGGTGCCAGGGTGTCCACGGAGGACAATTCGTTAGCATGTGCATTGAGTGAGGTCATGGTTGGCAAGTGTAGGGGGGAATGGTTGGTCGATCAATAGCCATATCAAAAATTTTTGATATAGATTTATGGCTTTGTGAAATCAGTTGCTTTGGTGAGTTTGTGCCGCCGTCATCGGAAAACCACTACATATGGATTTGCCCCCGCATACCGTAATCGGCGAAAATACGCGCCTTCTTTTTAAGCAGTTTTTGCAGCTTGAATTCTTTTCCTGAAAAACACTGGAGAATAGTCAATGTCGTCCCGTAAAGATCTCGCCAACGCCATTCGCGCGCTGAGCATGGATGCGGTTCAGAAAGCCAAGTCCGGCCACCCGGGTGCGCCCATGGGTATGGCGGATATCGCCGAGGTACTGTGGAACGATTACCTCAGCCACAACCCGGCCAACCCTCAGTGGGCCAACCGTGACCGTTTTGTGCTGTCTAACGGCCATGGTTCCATGCTGCAGTATTCGCTGCTGCACCTGAGTGGGTACGACGTTTCCATTGACGACATCAAGAACTTCCGCCAGCTGCACTCCAAAACCCCGGGCCACCCGGAATACGGCTATACGCCGGGCATCGAGACCACCACTGGCCCGCTGGGGCAGGGCATTGCCAATGCCGTTGGTTTCGCGCTGGCCGAGAAATCCCTGGCGGCGCAGTTCAACCGCCCGGGCCACGAGATTGTTGATCACTACACCTACGCCTTCCTGGGCGATGGCTGCCTGATGGAAGGCATCTCCCACGAAGTCGCCTCCCTGGCCGGTACTTTGGGCCTGGGTAAACTGGTGTTCTTCTACGACGACAACGGCATTTCCATTGATGGTGAAGTAGAGGGCTGGTTCACCGACGACACGCCCAAGCGTTTCGAATCCTACGGCTGGCAGGTTATCCCGAATGTGGATGGCCACGATGCCGATGCCATTCGTGCGGCCATCGACGCGGCCCGCGCGAATACCGATCAGCCCACCATCATCTGCTGCAAAACCATCATCGGCTTTGGTTCCCCCAATAAACAGGGCAAGGAAGATTGCCACGGCGCCCCGCTGGGTGACGATGAAATCGCCCTGACCCGGGAAGCGCTGGGCTGGCAGCACGGTCCGTTCGACGTTCCGTCTGAAATTTACGCAGCCTGGGATGCCAAAGAAAAAGGCGCGGCTGCCCAGAAAGCGTGGGAAGAGAAATTCGCCGCCTACGAAAAAGCCGAGTCGGAACTGGCCGCTGAGTTCAAGCGCCGCATGGCCGGCGAGCTGCCGGCAGACTTCTCTGAGAAAGCTCAGGCCTACATTCAGGAATGCCAGGACAAGGGCGACACCATCGCTTCCCGTAAGGCATCCCAGAACACCCTGAACGCCTATGGCCCGCTGCTGCCGGAACTGATGGGCGGCTCCGCCGACCTGGCCGGTTCCAACCTGACCATCTGGTCTGGCTGCAAAGGCGTGACCAAAGACGACGCCTCCGGTAACTACATCTATTACGGTGTACGTGAGTTCGGAATGGCCGCCATTATGAACGGCATCGCCCTGCACGGCGGTTTTGTCCCCTACGGCGCCACCTTCCTGATCTTCATGGAATACTGCCGCAACGCGGTACGCATGGCGGCTCTGATGAAGCAGCGCTCCATCTTTGTCTTCACCCATGACTCCATCGGTCTGGGCGAAGACGGCCCCACGCACCAGCCCATCGAGCAGATGGCCAGCCTGCGCACCACCCCGAACATGAGCATGTGGCGCCCGGCCGACACCGTGGAATCTGCGGTAGCCTGGAAAGCCGCCCTCGAGCGCAATGACGGCCCCACCGCCATGGTGTTCTCCCGTCAGAACCTGCCGCACCAGCAGCGTGACGCGGAGCAGCTGGCCAACGTTGCCAAGGGTGGCTATGTGCTGTCTGACAGCGAAGGCACCCCGGAGCTGATCCTGATTGCCACCGGTTCTGAAGTGGCCCTGGCCCAGGACGTTGCCGCCAAGCTGCGCGAGCAGGGCAAGGCCGTGCGCGTGGTGTCCATGCCGTCTACCGATGTGTTTGATGCCCAGAGCGCCGAGTACAAGCAACAGGTGCTGCCGCTGGAAGTCACCAACCGCATCGCCATCGAAGCCGGCATTGCCGACTACTGGTACAAGTATGTGGGCCTGGACGGCCGGGTTGTGGGCATGACCACCTTCGGTGAGTCTGCACCGGCCGGCGAGTTGTTCAAGGAATTCGGCTTTACCGTCGACAACATCCTGGAAGTGGCTGACGAGCTCCTGGACGCCTGATGACCAACTCAACGCCGTTTCGCATCGCCATCAACGGGTACGGCCGCATAGGCCAGTGCGTGTTGCGGGCACTCTATGAAAACGGCTATCGCGACCATCTGCAGGTGGTCGCGATCAACGAGTTGTCGGATATCGACACCATTGCTCATCTCACCAAATACGACTCCACCCACGGGCGGTTTCACGGTGAGGTGGCGGTGGATGGCGATAATCTGGTGGTCAATGGCGATCGCATCCGGGTGCTGCGCCACCCGGACCCGAGTGACCTGCCCTGGCGTTTGCTGGACGTAGACCTGGTGCTGGAATGCTCCGGCGCCTACTCCGACCGCGCCACAGCGGAGAAACACATTGAGGCGGGCGCCCAACGCCTGCTGTTTTCCCAGCCTGGCGAATCCGATGTCGACCGCACCGTGGTGTTCGGGATCAACGACGACCAGCTGAATGTTGAGGATGTGATTGTGGCGGCGGGTTCCTGCACCACCAACTGTCTGGTACCGGTGATCAAGGTACTGGACGACGCCTTCGGCGTAGAGCAGGGCAGTACCACTACTATCCACGCCGCCATGAACGACCAGCCGGTGATCGATGCCTACCACCACCAGGACCTGCGCCGCACCCGCAGCGCGCTTCATAATATCGTCCCGGTAGATACAGGCCTGGCCCGTGGCATAGAGCGTTTGTTACCCCATATGGAGGGTCGCTTCAGCTCGGTTGCCATGCGCGTGCCAACACTCAATGTCTCTGCTATAGACATGGTGGTGAATGTACGCGAGGCCACCGATGTAACAGCGGTCAACCAGCTATTGCAGAACGCCGCAAAGGGTGGCCTGAAAGGCATACTCGGTTACACCGACGAACTGCTGGCCAGTTCCGACTTCAACCACGACGCCCATTCCGGCGTGGTAGACGGCGGCCAGACCCGAGTCACCGGCGGCACCATGGTGAAAGTACTCTGCTGGTTCGACAACGAATGGGGCTTCGCCAACCGGATGCTGGATGTCAGCAAGGTCTGGCTTGAGAAAACTGATTGATGAGCCACGGACCACGCGGACGAACACGGACAAATACAAAGCTCTTTTATCTTCTCGTCCGTGCAAGTCTGTGTCGTCCGTGGCAATAACGTTCTAACCTGTAGAAATGGAACTGTAACTATGGCCATCAAAAAAATGACTGACCTGAACCTCGCCGGCAAGCGGGTTCTGATTCGTGAAGACCTCAACGTCCCGGTCAAAAACGGCAAAGTCTCCAGCGACGCCCGCATCCGCGCCTCGCTGCCGACCATCCAAGCCGCCAAAGACGCCGGCGCCAAAGTCATGCTGATGTCCCACCTGGGCCGCCCGGAAGAAGGCGTATACGACGAAGCCTCCTCCATGAAGCCGGTTGCTGAGCACCTGAGCACACTGCTGGGCCAGGAAGTGCGCCTGATCAAAGACTACCTCGACGGCGTTGAAGTCGCCGACGGCGAAGTGGTGCTGTTCGAAAACGTTCGCTTCAACAAAGGCGAAAAGAAAGACAACGAAGACCTGGCCAAACAATACGCCGCCCTGTGCGACGTCTACGTGATGGACGCCTTCGGCACCGCCCACCGCGCCCAGGCTTCTACCCACGGCGTTGCCAAATTCGCCCACGAAGCTTGCGCCGGCCCGCTGCTGGCGGCCGAACTGGAAGCCCTCGGCAAAGCCCTCGACAACCCGGCCAAGCCAGTGGTTGCCATCGTGGGTGGCTCCAAAGTTTCCACCAAACTGGACGTTCTCAACGCCCTGGAAAAAGTGTGTGACCAGATCATCGTCGGCGGCGGCATCGCCAACACCTTCCTGGCCGCCGCTGGCCACCCGGTCGGCAAATCCCTGTGCGAACACGACCTGGTCGACACCGCCAAAGACATCGCCAGCCGCGTGGAAATCCCGCTGCCGGTTGATGTAGTGGTCGCCAGCGAATTCGCCGAAACCGCCACCGCAACCGTCAAGAACATCTCCGACGTCAGCGACGACGACATGATCCTCGACGTAGGCCCGGAAACCGCTGGCCAGTTCGCCAACCTGCTCAAGAGCGCCAAAACCATCCTGTGGAACGGCCCGGTTGGCGTGTTCGAATTCGACCAGTTCGGCAACGGCACCAAAGCATTGGCTGAAGCCATCGCCGAAAGCGACGCCTTCTCCCTGGCAGGCGGCGGCGACACCGTCGCAGCCGTTGACAAATACGGCATAGCTGACAAGATCTCCTACATCTCAACCGGCGGCGGCGCGTTCCTGGAATTCGTGGAAGGCAAAACCCTGCCGGCGGTTGCCGTGTTGGAAGAGCGCGGAGCGTAATCAACAAAGCGATTCTGAGAGAAACCCGCACAGGGCCAGAATCGCAAGGAGGGTGGGGTAGGTCTTTCGCGGAATTTCGAAGGCCAGGGATGGCCTGAGAGAAGCGCACATGGGTGAGGCAAGCGTTTATGAAGCGGAGCTTCATGCGCAGCCGAACGACAGCAATCTATGATTGCTGGCCGGACCCGCCCGCGGGTGCTCGTAGCGGTTCCGCGAAAGACCTACCCCACCCTCCGCAGCAGACTCAAAAGTCTGAAACGAACAGAATTCAAACCTCAAAAAGTCAACGAAGGAGACAACCCATGGCCCTGATATCGCTGCGGCAACTTCTGGACCACGCCGCCGAGCATGGTTACGGTGTGCCAGCCTTTAACGTAAACAACCTCGAACAAATGCGCGCCATCATGGAAGCCGCCGACAAAACCGACTCCCCGGTGATTGTCCAGGCCTCCGCCGGTGCCCGCAAATACGCCGGTGCCCCGTTCCTGCGCCACCTCATCCTGGCCGCCATCGAAGAATGGCCGCACATCCCGGTGGTTATGCACCAGGACCACGGCACCAGCCCCTCCGTGTGCCAGCGCTCCATCCAGCTCGGCTTCAGCTCCGTCATGATGGACGGCTCCCTGGGTGAAGACGGCAAAACCCCGACCAGCTACGAATACAACGTAGACGTCACCCGCCGCACCGTCGAAATGGCCCACGCCTGTGGCGTGTCCGTAGAAGGCGAACTGGGCTGCCTGGGCTCCCTCGAAACCGGCCAGGCCGGTGAAGAAGACGGCATTGGCGCAGAAGGTACCCTGGACCACGACCAGATGCTGACCGACCCGGAAGAAGCTGCAGATTTCGTCAAGAAGACTCACGTGGATGCACTGGCCATCGCCATCGGCACCAGCCACGGTGCCTACAAGTTCACCCGTCCGCCGACCGGTGACATCCTGGCCATCGAGCAAATCAAAGCCATCCACAAGCGCATTCCAGATACCCACCTGGTCATGCACGGCTCAAGCTCCGTACCCCAGGAGTGGCTGAAGGTGATCAACGAATTCGGTGGTGAGATCCCGGAAACCTACGGTGTACCGGTGGAAGAAATCGTCGAAGGCATCAAGCACGGTGTTCGCAAGGTCAACATCGACACCGACCTGCGTCTCGCCAGTACCGGTGCTGTTCGTCGTTTCATGGCCCAGAACCCGGCCGAATTCGACCCGCGTAAATTCCTCAAGGCCACCATGGTCGCCATGACCGATATCTGCGTAGCCCGCTACGAAGCGTTCGGCTGTGCCGGCCAGGCCAGTAAGATCAAGCCTCTGAACCTCGAGCAAATGTTCGAGCGGTATGAGGCTGGCGAGCTGGACCCTAAGGTTAAGTAAGCTGCACAAGAAAGCCCCCGCGAGTCGGGGGCTTTTTTCTGGGGTTGGTGAAAACCACCCGATGATGGTTCAGGTTGTGCCAATTCAGCCCCGCAAGCCTCCCACCAGCTTGTCGATGCTGTCCTTGGCATCCCCGAACAACATACGGGCGTTGTCCTTGAAGAACAGCGGGTTCTCCACCCCGGAATAACCAGTGGCCATGCCCCGCTTGAGAATAACCACCTGGTGGGCTTTCCAGACCTCCAGCACCGGCATGCCGGCAATCGGGCTGCCCGGGTCTTCGGCGGCGGCCGGGTTCACCGTGTCGTTGGCGCCGATCACCAGTACCACGTCGGTATCCGGGAAGTCGTCGTTGATCTCGTCCATTTCCAGCACGATGTCATAGGGCACGTGGGCCTCGGCCAGTAACACGTTCATATGCCCCGGCAGGCGGCCGGCTACCGGGTGGATGCCGAAGCGCACGTTCACGCCCCGGTCCCGAAGGATCTTGGTCATTTCGCTGACGCCATTCTGGGCCTGGGCCACCGCCATGCCATAACCGGGCACGATGATCACCGACTGGGCGTTGCGCAGTTCCTCACAGACGTCATCGACACTGGATTCATGCACGGTCTGGTCACCATCCGCGGTCGCCGAACTGCTGCTGGTCTGGCCGAAGCCACCAAGAATCACGCTGATGAACGAGCGGTTCATGGCCTTGCACATGATGTAGCTGAGAATGGCACCGCTACTGCCCACCAGGGCACCCACAACAATCAGCAGGTCGTTGCCCAGCATGAAACCGATGGAAGCGGCTGCCCACCCGGAGTAGCTGTTGAGCATGGACACCACCACCGGCATGTCGGCGCCGCCGATGGCCATGATCAGGTGGATGCCGAGGACTGAGGCAATGGCGGTCATCAGAATGAGGGCGACGATGCCGAGGGCCATGCTCTCGGTACCGAGGAACCATGCCCCGAGGAACACGCAGACAATGATCGCTGCCAGGTTCATCAGGTGCCGGCCGGGCAGGGTCAGCGCCTTGCTGTCGATCCGGCCGTCCAGTTTCCCGCAGGCCACCAGTGAGCCGGTGAAGGTGATGGCACCGATGAAAATGCCCACATATATCTCCACCAGCTTGATGGTGTGCTCGGTATCGGAGGTGGCAATCAACGGCTCGATGTAGCCTGAAAAGCCCACCAGCACCGCGGCCAAACCCACGAAGCTGTGGAGCAGAGCCACCAGCTGCGGCATCTGGGTCATTTCCACCTTGTTGGCGATGGGAATACCAATGCCAACACCAAGCAGCACCGCAATAACAATGGCGTTGATACCGCCGTCCACGCTGGCCAGGGTCGCCCCGACCGCGATGATGATGCCGGCAACGCCGTACAGGTTACCGCGCCGTGCCGATTCCTGGTGGCTGAGACCACCCAGGCTGAGGATGAAACAGATACTTGCGACCACGTAGGCCACGCTCACCAGTCCGGTACTCATATCGGGCGTCTCCTACTTGCGGAACATTTTGAGCATGCGATGGGTGACCCGGAAGCCGCCGCCCACGTTGATGCTGGCAATCAGCACCGCGACAAACGCCATGATCCCGACGGCAATATTCTCCGCCTGGGCCAGATGCAGAATGGCGCCGATCACGATGATGCCGCTGATGGCATTGGTGACGCTCATCAGGGGTGTATGCAGGGAAGGCGTAACGTTCCATATCACCTGCCAGCCAATGAAGCAGGCCAGCACAAACACGGTGAAGTGTTGCAGGAAGCTTTCCGGCGCGTGGGCACCGACTCCGTAGAGTGCCAGTGCGGTGACCACGAACAGCACACTCTTACCGATCACGCTGCGGCGGTCGGCCTTCTTTTTGGCGGCGGCTTTTGCTTCGGCTGAAGGCTCTTCGGTGCCCGGTGCCGGTTTGGGGCTGACCGGCGATTCCGGTTTTGGCGGTGGCCAGGTGATGTCGTCCTCGTGCACTACCGTCAGGCCACGGATGACTTCGTCTTCCATGTTCACCACCGGCTGGCCGTTCTTTTCCGGTGTCAGCTCGGTGAGCAGGTGCACCAGGTTGGTGGCATACAGGTCACTGGCCACCTTGGCCATCCGGCTTGGCAGGTCGGTGTAGCCGATCAGGGTGACGCCATGATGATGGGCTACCTTGCCGGGCTCAGTGAGTTCGCAGTTACCACCCCGCTCGGAGGCCAGATCCACGATCACGCTGCCGGGTTTCATGGATTTCACCATGTCGGCGGTGATCAGCTTCGGTGCCGGTTTGCCGGGAATCAGGGCGGTGGTGATGATGATATCCACCTCTTCCGCCTGCTCTGCAAATAGCGCCATCTCCGCCTTGATGAACTCGTCGCTCATCTGCTTGGCGTAACCGCCGCTGCCGCTGCCATCCTCGTTTTCAAAGTCCAGCACCAGGAACTCGGCCCCCATGCTCTCGACCTGTTCCTTCACTTCCAGACGGGTGTCGAAAGCCCGCACGATTGCACCCATGCTGTTGGCGGCGCCGATCGCGGCGAGACCCGCCACCCCGGCACCGATTACCATGATTTTCGCCGGTGGCACCTTGCCCGCGGCAGTGACCTGGCCGGTAAAGAAGCGCCCGAAGTGGTTCGCCGCCTCAATCACCGCCCGATAGCCGGCGATGTTGGCCATGGCGCTGAGCGCGTCCATCTTCTGGGCGCGACTGATGCGGGGCAGGCTATCGATGGCAAAAGATGTAATTTTTCTGGCGGCCAGCTTCTCGAGCAGTGCCGGATTCTGGGCCGGCCAGAGGTAGCTGACCAGAAACGCGCCTTCTTTCATCAAGTCTGCTTCGTGCTTGCCCAGTGCCGCGTTTTCCATGGGCGCCCGGACTTTCAGGATAAAATCAGACTCTTTCCACAGCATGCTGGTGTCAGCGGCGATGGCAGCGCCCACTTTTTCATAGGCGGCGTCGGAGTAGTTCGCCGCCTCGCCGGCGCCACCTTCGACGACCACGTCGTAACCCAGGCCGATCAGTTTGTGAACCGAGGGTGGCGTCGCGGCCACCCGCCGCTCGTCCTCAAAGATTTCCTTGGGGATACCGATTTTCATTATTGGTTTGCCTCCGGATTTCCCGATCAATCAGATGTCTGGATACCTACATACTAGTGCAGGTTGTCAGATTCGCTCGCCTGGCTACTCCCGAACAAGGGCTCGGGCTTTCCTGATGATCCGGAGCGGGTTCGTAGCTGTACCGGGGATTAGTTGCGTTTTGGCCTGGATGGCCAATACTTGAAGGCATGGTCTTGCCGATGTTGGCCAAGGATGCCTACCAATGAAGCTGTTTCACTGCGGCCGATGCGCCAATCTGCTCTATTTCGAAAACAGTCGTTGTACCAGATGCGAGGCGGACCTGGGCTTCGCTCCGGATGTTATGGACTTGCTGGCAATCGAGCCAGCAGGTAATGCCACTTGGGCGAGTGTCGCCAGTGGTGACCTCTATCGGCTGTGTGGCAACTATCAGAATCAGCGGGCCTGTAATTGGCTGATCCCCAAAAACGACCCCCACACCTACTGCGTTGCCTGCCGGCTGAATCGCACCATCCCTGACCTGAGTGTCCAGAAAAACAGCGACCTCTGGCGGCGTCTGGAAAAAGAGAAGCGGCGCCTCGTGTATTCAGTGTTACGTCTCCAGTTGCCCTGCGAACCCCGGAATGAAGATCAGTTCGGGCTGGCGTTTGATTTTCTCGCCGATCAGCCGGCGATGTTTGACGAGCGCTCCAAGGTGGCAACCGGGCATGCAAATGGCGTGATCA
This sequence comes from Marinobacter sp. THAF197a, assembly GCF_009363275.1. NCBI lineage: Bacteria > Pseudomonadati > Pseudomonadota > Gammaproteobacteria > Pseudomonadales > Marinobacteraceae > Marinobacter > Marinobacter sp. THAF197a. The sequence continues at coordinate 3,190,911 of NZ_CP045324.1, read as the reverse complement.
CCATAAACATTGCCGAAGCAGACCCGGTGGAGCGGGAGCGGATGCGTAACCAGATGGCCGAGCCCTATCGCACTGTTTTAGGGCATTTTCGTCACGAATCCGGTCATTATTACTGGGATTTGCTGGTTCGGTCCGGGCCATGGCTTGGGCCAGTTCGGGAAATGTTTGGTGATGACACCAGGGACTACAGGCAGGCGATGGACGAGCATTACCAGTACGGCCCGCCAATTGACTGGCAAAGCCGGTACATCAGCGCCTATGCCAGCAGTCATGCCTGGGAAGACTGGGCGGAGACCTGGGCACACTACCTGCATATGGTGGATACACTGGAAACCGCCTGGCAGTTCGGGATGCGGGTGAACGCTCCACAGAGCCCCATGGTGAGCAGCGAACCGGCTCCCGAGTTTGATCCCTACCAGGCCGGCGATTTCGATGCACTGATCAGGCACTGGTTGCCCCTGACGCTTGCGCTCAACAGCCTTAACCGAAGCATGGGGCATGACGATGCCTACCCCTTCGTGCTCGCAGCTCCGGTGGTGGAAAAACTTCGCCTGGTACACCGAATAGTTCACGGTGGTTAATGAAAGGACATCAAATGAAGAAGAATAAATCGATTGACTGGAAAAACTACGACCCAAACGACTTCTATGATGAGCTGATCGCCGCCAAAGGGAAGCCCAGGCGCGCAGCCACGGCGATTACCGACTACCTGGGCAATCTTGACTCCGAGGAGATTCAGGCGCGCCAGCAGGCGGCCGAACTGGCGATACTGGAGACGGGGATCAGCTTCACCATCTACAGTGAGGGCGAGAATATTGACCGGGCCTGGCCTTTTGACATCATTCCCCGGGTGATCTCGCTCCGCGAGTGGGAAACCATCGAGCAGGGTCTTGCGCAGCGCCTGACGGCCCTCAACATGTTCATCAACGACATCTACAACGACCAGAACATCGTCAAGGACAAGGTGATCCCCAAGTACGTGTTCGCCAACTCCAAGAACTTCCGCGAGCAATGCCGGGGTTTTACGCCGCCATTGGGGGTATGGGCCCATATCTGCGGATCTGACCTGGTGCGGGATAAAGACGGCAAAGTGTATGTTCTTGAGGATAACCTGCGGGTTCCCTCGGGCGTCTCCTACATGCTGGAGAACCGGCAGTTGACCAAACGGGTGTTCCCGGAGCTGTTCGACAACACCAGCATCCTGCCGGTGGATGACTACACCAACCAGCTTTTCGACATGCTGGCTTCAATCTCGCCCCGGCCCCAGGATCACCCGAAGATTGCGGTGCTCACGCCGGGCATTTTCAACTCCGCCTATTTCGAGCACTCCTTCCTGGCCCAGCGCATGGGCGCGGAGCTGGTGGAGGGGGCTGACCTGGTGGTTGGCGAAGACGACTGTGTTTATATGCGAACGGTCGAGGGGCTGGAACGTGTGGATGTGATCTACCGGCGCATTGATGACGATTTCCTGGACCCGGAGGAGTTCCGGGCGGATTCCACGCTCGGAGTGCCAGGCCTGATGCGGGCCTGGCGCAATGGCAAGGTTGGCCTGGCCAATGCGCCCGGTGCCGGTGTGGCCGACGACAAGGTCATTTACGCCTTTGTGCCGGACATGATCCGCTACTACCTGGATGAGGAGCCGATCATCCCGAACGTGCCCACCTATATGTGTGTGAATAAGCAGGACCAGGAGTATGTGCTCGAACACCTCGACGAGCTGGTGGTGAAACCGGCGAACGAGTCCGGCGGCTACGGCATGCTGGTGGGGCCGCACTCCACCAAGAAACAGCGCGCCGAGTTTGCCCGCTTGATCAAGAAGAACCCACGCAACTACATCGCGCAACCCACACTGAGCCTGTCTGTGGCCCCAACCCTGTGTGATGAGGGCCTGGCGCCCCGGCACCTGGACCTACGGCCCTTTGTACTGCAGGGCGTAAGAACATACGTAACGGCCGGAGGGCTTACACGGGTGGCGATGCGCAAAGGCTCCCTGGTGGTGAATTCTTCCCAGGGCGGAGGAAGCAAGGATACCTGGATCGTGGACGAGGAGAACTGATGTGCTGTCACGTGTAGCGGAACGACTGTACTGGATGGCCAGATACCTTGAGCGGGCCGAGAACAACGCCCGGATGATCATGGCCTTCAATTCCCTGGCGCTGGATATGCCTCGGGAAACCCAACTGTCCTGGAAAGGGCTGGTGGCGGTGACGGGCATGGGCGCGTTGTTTGATCAGCACCATCAGAAAGCTGATGAACGAAACTGCGTGAAGTTTCTGATGGCGGATGGTTATAACCCCAGCTCCATAGCGTCCTGCATCAAGGCCGCCCGGGAGAATGTCCGAACGACTCGGGATCAGGTGCCGACCGATGCCTGGGAGGTGATCAACGAGCTTTACCGGTATGTCCAGGAGCATATAGACCAAGGTGTCGGTAAACGTGCGAGGTACGAATTCCTGAATGAGATTGTGGGGCGCTGCCAGATGCTCAATGGCCTGCTGGCCGGCTGTATGAGTCACGATTCCGGATATGATTTTATCCGGGTCGGTCGCAATCTGGAGCGGGCGGACATGGCGACCCGGCAGATTGAAGTGGGCGCTCTGCAGTTCCTGGATGGTTGGGACGGTACTGACACCTATGGAGGGCTGCTGTGGACCAGCGTGCTGCGTTATCAGAGTGCCTTCCAAATGTACCGTCATAACGTCCGGCGCAAGGTGAACGGGCCCCACGTTATTCGTTTTCTGCTGCAGAACGAGCCGTTCCCGCGATCGGTGCTGCACAGTCTCAGCGAGGTGGCCAGTGCTCTCGGTCGTTTGCCAAGGAATGAGATTCCGTTACGCACGGCACTGCAGGCGGTACGCCACACTCGGGAAGCCGATGTGGATGCTCTGATCCGTAAGGATGAAGGAATCCTGTTCCTGGAAAACCTGCAGTTGGAGATCGGCGAGCTACACGAAGACATTGCAGAGACCTGGTTTCCTGTCTACGAGACAGCCTGAAACTCCTAATATAATTCGCCTGCGAGATAGGTTTCATGTCGATTCACGTTGCCCTGAGTCATACCACCCACTATCGCTACGAGCGCCCCATCACCCTGGGGCCTCAGATTGTCCGTCTGCGACCCTGCCCGCACGCGCGAACCCGCATTCTGAGTTACTCACTGAAGGTTGAGCCGGAAGGTTACTTCCTGAACTGGCAACAGGACCCACAGGCCAATTATCTGGCCCGTCTGGTGTTCCCGGAAAAAACCAACGAGCTGAAAATCACGGTGGACCTGGTTGCCGAGATGGCTGTGATCAACCCGTTCGATTTCTTCCTGGAGCCCCGGGCAGAGACCATTCCGTTCGACTATGAGGAATGGCAGACGGCGGAGCTTGCACCGTATCTGCAGAAACTGCCGGAAACACCGGAATTCCGTAAGTGGATGACCACCATAGATCGGAAGGAAACTCCGAGCGTAGATTTCCTGGTGGGTGTGAATCAGCGTGTTGCCGATCGGATCGACTACCTGATCCGCATGGAGCCGGGCGTCCAGACCCCGGAAGAGACCCTGAAAAAAGGCTCCGGATCCTGCCGGGATTCCACCTGGTTGCTGGTTCAGACGCTTCGGCATCTGGGGCTGGCGGCGCGGTTCGTGTCCGGTTACCTGATTCAGCTCAAGGCCGACCAGAAAGCCCTGGATGGCCCTTCGGGCGCCGAGGAAGACTTCACCGATCTGCACGCCTGGTGCGAAGTCTTTCTGCCGGGCGCCGGTTGGGTGGGGCTGGATCCCACGTCTGGCCTGTTTGCCGGCGAAGGGCATATTCCCCTGGCCTGCAGCCCGGATCCATCCTCGGCGGCGCCCATTACCGGCATGGTGGAAGATTGCGAGGTCGAATTCGAGCACCAGATGAGCGTCCAGCGCATCTGGGAAGCGCCGCGGGTGACCAAACCCTACACCGAGGCCCAGTGGCAACGCATCGTGGGGCTGGGTCATGACGTGGACCAGCGTCTGACCGAGCTCGATGTGCGCCTGACCCAGGGCGGTGAACCCACGTTCGTGGCGAACCACGACCGGGACGAACCGGAGTGGAACACCGAGGCCATGGGCCCCACCAAGCGCAAGAAGGCCATCGAGCTCTACCACCGGATGCGAGACCGCTACGGTGCCGGCGGGCTGGTGCACTTCGGGCAGGGTAAGTGGTATCCCGGCGAGCCGCTGCCCCGCTGGTCCCTGAACTGCTTCTGGCGCAAGGACGGCGAGCCGATCTGGCGAGACGAGCGCTGGCTGGCGGACGAGCGCACGGAAGGCAAGGCAAACCCGGAAGATGCCCACCGGTTTTTGGCGGCCCTGGCCAAGGAGCTGGGTGTTGATGAAAAGCAGCTGTTCCCGGGCTTCGAAGATGCCTTCTATTACCTGTGGCGGGAACGACGGCTGCCGGTCAATGTGGATCCTTTCGATGCCAAACTAGAGAATGCCCTGGAGCGGAAGCAGCTTCAGCAGATTTTCAGCCGGGGGCTGGATGAGCCCGTCGGCTACGTGCTGCCTCTGCGTGTTTCCGAAAAGGAGCAGGCCTGGGAAACCGGCCCCTGGTTCCTGCGCAGTGAGCGTTGTTACCTGATTCCGGGCGGCTCCCCCATGGGCCACCGGCTGCCCCTGGACAGCCAGCCCTGGGTGGAGGAAGCCGACTACCCCTGGATCCACGAGCAGGATCCCTTTGCGCCCCGTGGGGCTTTGCCGGCCAGCGAGGAGATCCGGCAATGGAACAGCCGGGGACAGCGTGTAGAGCCCGGGTTGGAGCCGGAGGCCACTGAATATAAAACGCCTGAGAAAGGGAAGTCCTCCCCGGAGGTGGTCCGCACAGCCCTGTGTGTGGAGCCCCGGGAGGGCATTCTTCGTATTTTTATGCCGCCGCTGGAAAAGCTGGAGCCCTACCTGGCCCTGGTATCAGCCATTGAAAAAACCGCCAAAGAGCTGCAGCAGCCGGTCCTGCTTGAGGGTTACGAGCCGCCTTCGGATCACCGATTGAGTCATTTTCGCATCACTCCGGACCCGGGTGTAATCGAAGTGAATGTGCAGCCGGTTCGCACCTGGGATGAGCTGGTTGAACAGACCGAGACACTTTACGCGGACGCCTACGAGTGCCGGCTCACCTCCGAGAAATTCATGATGGACGGCCGTCATACCGGCACCGGTGGCGGCAACCATTTTGTGCTGGGGTCGCAGAAGGCCGAGGATTCCCCGTTCCTGCGGCGTCCGGATCTGCTGCGCAGCCTGATCAGCTACTGGCATAACCATCCCAGCCTGTCCTACCTGTTTTCCGGCCTGTTTATCGGCCCCAGTTCCCAGGCGCCGCGGATTGATGAAGCCCGCAACGACCATGTGTTCGAAATGGAGCTGGCGTTCAAGGAGATGGACCGGCTTTGCCCAATGGGCAAAAAAGTCGCGCCCTGGGTGGTGGACCGATTGCTCCGGGACCTGCTCACGGATGTGACCGGCAATACCCACAGGGCCGAGTTCTGTATCGACAAGCTCTATTCCCCGGACGGCCCCGGTGGGCGCCATGGGTTGCTGGAATTGCGGGCCTTCGAGATGCCGCCCCATGCACGCATGAGCCTGACCCAGCAATTGCTCTTGCGGGCGCTGGTGGCCCGATTCTGGGAGCAGCCCTACAAGCCCAGCGGGCTGGTGCGCTGGGGTACCGAGCTGCACGACCGGTTCCTGCTGCCGCATTATGTCTGGCAGGACTTCGAGGACGTCATCAATGACATGAAGTCGCAGGGCTACCCGCTTGAGAGCGAGTGGTTCGCGCCCCATTTTGAGTTCCGGTTCCCCCGGATCGGCGATTACAAGGTCAAAGGGATCACCCTTGAGCTGCGTTCGGCCCTGGAGCCCTGGCACGTAACCGGGGAGCATGGTGCCATTGGCGGCACGGCTCGCTACGTGGATTCTTCCCTCGAGCGTTTGCAGGTGAAGGTCCGTGGCGCTGCCCCGGATCGTTACCAGATCACCTGCAATCAGGTGCCTCTGCCACTTCAGCCTACCGGCATGGTGGGTGAATCGGTCGCTGGTGTCCGTTACCGGGCCTGGCAGCCGTCGCAGTGCATGCACCCGACCATTGGGGTGGATGGGCCGCTGGTGTTTGATATCGTCGATACCTGGAACGAACGCAGCTTGGGCGGGTGTGAATATCACGTGACCCATCCCGGTGGCCGGAATTTCGAGACTCTGCCGGTGAACTCGTTCGAGGCCGAAGGCCGGCGTATGGCACGCTTCTTCAGGATTGGACACAGCTCGGGCCAACAACCCCTCCGGCCGGTCCCGGAGCATCGGGAGTTCCCGTTTACCCTGGATCTGCGATATCACAAATAAGATGCCTGGACGCGTGGTTTGAGGCTGGCTCCGGAGCGCATAAAGCGGCTATGCTTCCAGCTCAATGATTAACGGAGCCTGAATTCAAGGTGGCGAAACAGCGCGCAGTAACGGACATCCTCCGCCAGTACCATCCGGTGCCGGATCGGTTTGATGAGCTTGGTGCCATCGGTTCCGGGCCGCAGTCTCATTGGCGGCCATTGTTACAGCAGCTCAACCTAGAGTCAGTCGACAGTCTCAACATCAGGGCCCAGGCGGTTTCCAATGCCATTGCCGAAGATGGCGTAACCTATAACGTCTACGAAGATCCCCGTGGTGATACCCGGCCCTGGGAAGTGGATCTGCTGCCGCTGGTCCTGGGCGCCGATGAGTGGCAATGGCTCTCGAAAGCTGTAGCCCAGCGTGCGGAGCTCCTGGACAGCGTTCTGGCTGACCTTTACGGCGAGCAATCGCTGTTGAAGGAAGGTCTCTTACCGCCGGCCCTGGTCTATGGCCAAGCGGGTTTCCAGTGGCCCTGTCAGGGCATTCAACCCGCCGGAGGTCGTTTCCTGCATTTATACGCCGTGGATCTGGCCCGGGCGCCGGATGGCGGTTGGTGGGTGATGGCGGACCGAACCCAGGCGCCCTCGGGAGCGGGCTACGCCCTGCAGAATCGGCTGGTGATTTCCCGGTCTTTCCCGGCGCCCTTCCACAACCTGCCGGTAACCAATCTTGCGGAGTTCTTCCAGGGTTTCCAAAACAGTCTGGCAAACATGTCGCCGGCCGGCACCGAATCGCCGCTTTGCGTGCTGTTGACCCCCGGCCGGTTCAACGAAACCTATTTCGAACACGTGTTCCTGGCCCGTTACCTGGGCTTGCCCCTGGTTGAAGGCCAGGATCTGACCGTCCGTGATGACACGGTCTACCTGAAAACGCTCCAGGGCCTGCGGCGGGTACACGCCATTTATCGCCGGCTGGACGATGGCTTCTGTGATCCCCTGGAACTACGGGCTGATTCCGTACTTGGCATTCCCGGCCTGCTGGGTGCGGTGCGTGCAGGCAAGGTGCTGATGGCGAATGCGTTGGGCTCCGGTGTACTGGAGAGTGCCGCGCTGTTCGGTTTCCTGCCGGAGATCTCGAAGAAACTGCTGGGCGCGTCATTGCAGATGCCGTCGGTGGCATCCTGGTGGTGTGGTGAGAAACCGGCCCTGGACTATGTGATCGAGCACCTGGACGAACTGGTGATCAAACCGGCGTTCGCGAGCATGCGAATGGAACCTGTGTTTGGCTATCAGGTGAAGGGCGCGGAGCGTGATGCCCTGATCAAGAAGATGCATGCCCATCCCCATGCCTTCGTAGGGCAGGAACTGGTCCACCTTTCCCAGGCGCCGGTCTGGAAGGGCGAACGGGAACAACCGCTGGTAACCCGCTCCATCGGTCTTCGGCTGTTCGCGGCGGCCACACCCTCCGGATGGCGTGTTATGCCCGGCGGGCTGACTCGCGTAGCCATGGACGAAGGGGTGGAGGTTATCTCCATGCAGCGCGGTGGTCTGTCGAAGGATACCTGGGTACAGGCGCGTTACACCGCACCTTCCAAATCATTGATCAAAAAACGGTTGCAGGTATCTGACCTGCTGGACGGCGAGCGGGACACGCCCTCTCGGGTTGGAGAAAACCTGTTCTGGATGGGCCGCCATTCGGAGCGGGCCGAGGGTACCGCCCGTTTATTGCGGGCGGCGTTCAACAGGCTGTCGGGCCACGACCAGGCCAGTGAGGAAGCGCTGCTCGGGCTGCAACAGGCGGCCGAACAGTTCGGGACGCTGCCGGAACCCGAGGAGGACGCAGTGCCGACGCCGCTGCCGGACCTATTGCTCAGGGCGGTCAGCGATCCCACGTCACCGGGGTCTATTGCCTCCATTCTTCAGGCCCTGTTGTTCAACGCCAGTCAGGTCCGTGACCGCCTGTCTTCCGACAACTGGCATACGCTCAATCGGGTAGGCAAACCCCTGAGCCCGGCGCCAACCACGCCGGACCAGTCGATCCGGGCGTTGAATCTGGTGTTGCTGGACTGTATCTCCCTGGCCGGCTTTGCCATGGATGATATCACCCGGGACGCCAGCTGGGTGTTCCTGGTGATTGGTCGGCGTCTTGAGCGGCTGGCTAATCTCTGTACCCTGATCTGCGTGCCATTGTTCAGCGACCGGTTCAGCCGCCACGCCATGCTGGAGTGGCTGCTGGAAGTGGCCAATTCGGAGGTCACCTACCGCACCCGATACCGCCGCACACCGGAGCTTCTGGGTGTACTTCATACCCTCGTGGTCGACGCGAGTAATCCCCATTCGGTGATGTTCCAGCTGCGACAGCTGCACAAGGACCTGCCGGAAATGGGCCGGAAAACCGGGCAACTGTTTCCCCCGGACCTGAACGAATCGCTGCAGCGGCTGCAGGGGCTTGATTTGCATCCGTTTGAACGCAAACGTCCAGACAAAGCGTGCGAAGCCCTGGCAGAGCTCTTGTGTGACATCCGGTCTGAGGCCTATCGTGTATCGGATGAGATCCAGCGGCAGTATTTCATTCACACCCGGTATTCCGACCGCCGTATGAAACCGGATTGAGGCCTCTATCGTGACATTTGTCCGTTACCATGTGCGTCATGAGACCCTGTACCAGTACGATCAGGTGGTGGGGGAGTCCCACCATTTGCTGAGGCTTACGCCGCGGGCGCTGCCCTGGCAGAAGAACCTTGAGCACCATCTGGCTATCTCGCCGGAGCCGTCTGCAAGGCGTTCTTTCCTCGATTGCTTCGGAAACCAGATTACCAAGATTCATTTCACCGCCGATCACGAGTACCTGGAGATCATCAGCGAATTCTGGGTGGAACTGCGCAAACGGCCGAAACCTTCAGCAGCTGCTGCAAAAATCTCCTGGGAAACCGTGCGTGACAGCCTGCGGTACAGTGCGGACAGGAAATTCTCGTCAGACCACCTCCAGGCCACGGCCTTCCGGTTTGTCTCCACCAATGTGCCCATCGACTCCCAGTACGCCGCCTATGCCCGCGAGGCGTTTCTTCCAGGCAGACCTCTGGTGGAGGCAGCGGACGCGCTGATGCGGATGATTCATCGCGACTTCCACTTCGATGCAACGGCCACGGAAACCTCTACACCGGTAGAGCAGGCATTCAAGGCCCGTCGCGGAGTCTGCCAGGATTTCTCCCACATCATGATTGCCTGCCTGCGATCGGTGGGTCTGGCCGCCCGTTACATGAGCGGCTATATCCTGACACATCCGCCAGAAGGCAAAGAGCGGCTGGTTGGCGCGGATGCGACCCATGCCTGGGTGGCCGTGTTCGTGCCGGATTTCGGCTGGCTGGAGCTGGACCCAACCAATGCATTGAGGCCAGATCTGGAGCATATCACCCTCGGCTGGGGCCGGGACTTCTCCGATACCACACCGATGCGGGGCGTGCTGCTGGGCGGTGGCGACCATGAGCCGGAGATTGCGGTGACCGTTGTCCCAGAGGAGGAATTTGCGTCGCTATACTCGGATGGCGAAACTTATCTGGAAGAAATCTCCCCTTGAGCGGATGGCGGTTTCATCCCTACTTGAGTCTCGCTACATCAGAGGTTCTTCTCCAACCCTCTTTTGGCCAGCCGCTCCAACGCCAGCAGCGTATCGGTATAACGGGCAAACCGGTCCAGATACTCCGGGGACAGCGTCTGCATTTCTTTTAGCGCGCGGCTAACCAGCCGGTGTGCATTCATCGGCCCCGCCTCTTTCGGGGTGCTCTCGATCCCGTGGCGGATGCGCTCCTGCAGGGCCTGAGTGCCCTGATCCGCCCTTGCTCTGATCATCGCCCTCAGGGGTTGTGGGCTGTTGGAGCTTGATGTCGTGCGCGTTTGCTCCAGCTCTGAAGTCTCCCCGAACACCCTTTGTTCCAGCGTTGATCTCGGCGCTTCGGCCGGTGTCTCCGTGGTTTGATTCAGCCTGTCCAGCAGGAATGAAATGGGGGATGGCTCAGGGGCAGCTGGTGCCTGCCTGGGCTGCTCGGCACCTTCTAACCTGGCCTGATAATCGGAGATGGCCTGTTCGAGCTTCCGCCAGTGTCCTCCCTGCTGGAGTCCGTTCGCGCGCAGCCGCCGTTCAAAGGACTCCAGATAACGAAAGCGGACAGGGTCAAAGCGGTCTGCGCCTTGCCGTCTCAGGTTATCAAGCAATGAAGGGCTGGAGGCTTGGTTCATCATCCGTTGTTTGCCCCGGTTTCGGGTTCCGTGGCCGCCGAAGGTGCCCGGGGGACGGTACTGATTTCCACTCGGCGGTTCTGGGCTCTTGATTCGGCATCCGTGTTGGGCACCGCCGGGTGGTGAGGCCCGAAGGCGGCGGCGAATACCCGGTCGTTGGGCAGGCCCAGTTCCGTAAGTGAGCGGGTGACGGTGAGTGCCCGCTGGGCCGACAGGCCCCAGTTATCCTGGTAACGGTTGCCGGGATGCATGGGCAGGTCGTCGGTGAAACCGCTCACCATCAGCAGCTCATCATGCTGCTCCAGGTAGGTTTGCAGGGGCCGAATCAGCGATTCCAGAATCTCTTCACCTTCGGCCTGCAGTTGGTCCGAGTTCAGCTCAAACAGCACGTTGCCGCTGATGCCGATGCGGCCATCCCGAAAGGTGACCAGGCCCTTGGTGAGCGGGTCTTCCAGGGCCTGCTCCAGGGCAATTCGACGCTGCTCTTCCGCTTCCCGCTTCTCGATTTCCTGGGCTAGGGACTGGCTGAGTTCCAGTTGAATGCCGATCACCCACACCAGGATCAGCGCCAGAATACCCACCAGCGCCGCCATGAGGTCTGAGAAAATGGCCCAGACCGGTGCCGATTGCTGTTCGCCGCCTTCCAGCTGTTCCATTAGCCGGCCTCGCTGGGCTCAGCCCGGCGCAGGGCCGCAGCGGCATCAATCACATCTTTCTGGGCGCTAACGCTCAGGTCGATCACTTCCCGTGCCTGCGCTACATAATAGGCCAGCTGCTCATCGTGCCGGGTGCCGGCGTTATCCAGCGCTTTCTGGATATCCGCCAGGCTGGCGACTACCTGCTGGTTGGACTGGCTGAACAGCTCGATGGCTTGTGCGAAAGCATCGCTCAGGGCACCGACTTCCTGGCTGCTGCCGGTAATGTCGTCGCCCAGCTTGCCCAGTTGTTGGCTCTGTTCCTGGATCAGGGTGTTGAAGCGTTCGCTGATGCCGGTCAGCGTGTCGCCGGCGCCACTGATCAGCGAAGCTACCGCATCCCGCTGGCTGTCGGCTGTGCTGCGTTGGTTTTCCAGCAGGCTGTCGAGTTGTTGGACCAACCGCTGACGTTCTTCCAGAAGCTCATTTTCCCGTTCACTGTTGCGGGCGATCTCCGACTGTAATTGCCGAATGACTTCGGCCGCCGCCTTCGGGGTTTCCGAGGCGGTTTCAATCAGGCGGGTCATGGGGGCTTCCAGCGCGGTTCCCAGCTCTGACAGATGTTTGGTCACCGTCGCTTCAAGGCTCTCCATACGTGCCGCAGAGGCGTCAGCGCGACCGGCTTCCTGCTCCCTGAGTTCAGAGAGCTGTTGGCTAATGGTGGCGACCAACTGCTCGATGCCGGCTTTCTGGTTGTCGACCAGCTCCGCAGTGTTGTTGCTGAAGTGCTCCTGGTATTTTTCCAGGTTCTGCTGCCAGTGCTCGCCCGCGTCGGTGGTGGTTTTCTGAAAACCGGCGGCCAGTTCGGCCAGTTGCTGGCGGGCATCATCCGTCCAGCTCTTCTGCAGGGACTGGGCATTGCTTTGTAGCTGCTCCATGGCATGGATGACGATAGGCTCAACCCGCTCTGCTGCCTGCTTCGTGCTGTCATCCAATGCGGTTTTCAGGGAATTGGCAACGGAATCAGCCAGGGTCTGGTAGTGGCTGCCGACCGTGTTGTGGAACTCCTGCTGGTTACGGGTCAGAGACTGTTCCAGTTGCTGGCCGAGCTGCTCCATGCGCGCGGTCATACGTTCCATGGCGGAGGCCATCTGCGGCAAGGCTTGCGCCTGGGTTTCCAGAGCCTGGAACGCCTGCTGGCGCTGGTGGTCGGCAGACAGGTGGTGCAGTTTTTCCCGTAAGGCCGTATCCAGTGTGCGGGATGCCTGTGCACGGTCCCGGCGACTCAGGGTAGAGGCCAATCCCAGCATGGCGGAGGCGGCTACACCGGCAATGGAGGTGCCAAATGCCAGGCTCAACCCGGCGATGGGGGCGGCCAGCGCACTGCGGATGGCGCTGAGTTCGGTGCTGTTATCCAGGGCCGAGGCGGCACCGCCCAGGGTCACGATCATGCCGGCAAAGGTGCCCAGAAGGCCCAGCATCACCAGCAGGCCGGTCAGGTAGGGGGTGATCTGCGGTCCGGGCAGGGCAGCGGCGTGGCCTTCGATGCGACGTTGCGCTGGGTATTGAAGCGGCTGGGGCAACGTGTTCAGCCAACGGGAAACCTGGTCCTGGCTTTCCGGCAACTGGCTAACTTGCCCGGCCAACTGCCGGGTTTGCCGGCGAAAGTTCACCAGCTCGCCAAACCCCAGGCAATACACCGCACCAATCAGACCGGTGAACGCCAGCGCCAGCAGGTCAGAACCAATAAAGCCGGCACCAATCCAGCTCACGACAGCAACGCCGATGGCGAACGCCAGGGTAAAGAACAGTTTACTCATGGGGTGTTATTAACCTCATCGTGGCAGGCTTCAAGCAAACCCAGCACCGGTTCCAGCCGAACGTCCAGTTCAGCGAGTAACAAGGCCTGCGCTTCCTCGCAGTAACGGTGGAACCAGTCGTGAGATGCCTGGCCTGATGTTTGGGGGTGTTCATCGGATGTCTGTAAGGCCCGGAATCGTTGCTCCAGCACCTGGGATACCGTGGAAAAACACTGGCCGGTGTAGCCGGCCATGGTGTGATCGAACACCGCGTCCAGCTCAGCCAGGCGGGCCAGGGTCTGGCCCTGATCTTTCATGGATTTGCGTACTTTATCCCTAAACTGGCGGCTATTGGCCGCGATCTTGCGCTGTAATGCCAGCCAGGAACTTAACACCGGTTCACATTCCGGCTCGCCTTCAAACTCAAGTTCATCCGCCCAGGTGTGAACGCGGCGGACCAGTGCCCGGCGGGTGGTGGTCAGTTCGTCGGTCAGCTTATCGACCACCGCACCTTGCACCTCGCCCGGCTGCCGGGCGCGGTAGGCGGTGGCGGCATCCAGGGTCATGGTGTCGCCCAGGCCAAACAGCCGGCTCAGGCGCTCTGCAAAACAGGGCAGGGCGTCAGTAGTCGCAGCTGCGCCCAGATGGGCGAGCTGTGCGAGCAGTTTGGATGGGTGGCCTGTTTGCGCCTGAGGCTGGTTCGGCATCCGTTCGGTGTCTCACTCCGTGTTCAGATCGGACTAACGTCAAAGCGCGTTATTCTACTGGCTAAGGGGAGTGAATGATAATGACTGTGTGGTGAGAAAAACTCAGTTCAGGCCATAACGCCGGGGCCGCTCAAACCGATAGAAGCCCTCCTCTTCCTCGCGTGCAATGGTGGGTGCTGCGATGCCGAAGTGCTCTTCCCGCAAGCGGTTGAGTTCCGATTCCAGCTCTTCACCGGCCAGGCGCCGGGAAAGATCTTGTCGCTTCTCCATGTAAGCGTTCCCGTTCTGCCATTTCTCCTCCCGAATCTGGTCCTGTTTTGCCATGCGCTCCAGCGCATCCTCCGGATAGCCGAATTGCCGGCGCAGATCGGTAATGGTTTGCTGCCGCTGATTGGGTGGTAACTGTTGTAAATGGCTTTGCACGCTGTCCAGGCTGAACAGTGCGTGGCCCAGGGCGCCGGAGCCGGCGAATTGCCGGGTCATGTCGCTGCCGTAGATTTCCTCGGCACTGGTGTGGAGCTGGTGGGCCAGCTCGGTTAACTGGAGTTCCCCGGATTCCTCCAGATTGGAGACAGCCTGCTGGAACCGCTGGGATTTTTCTTCCAGAAACGAGGCTTCTTCTCCCCAGATCTGGCTCGCCAGCGCACCAAACAAGGCCTCGCGTTGCTGCCAGAGTTCAGTTTCGCGCTGCAGCGGCTGCAGTGCCTGTAACCGAAGCTCGTTGTCATCCAGCCATTCGTGATAACGGTCCAGGTTCGCCATCAGCGTCAGAATCTGTGCGGCGGTATCGGGAAAGGCGGTCTCAACAGCATCGCGGAACAGCTGGGCACCGTTGCCGGGGTCTGCGTCAATCAATGCCCGTCTCTCGTTATACAGTTGGGCCTGGGTTGACGGGTTATGGATGGTTTCGCCGTAGGTCTCCAGGTACTTTACCGCCAGTTCCAGGACCCTGTCCCGGGCCTGCCGGGTGGAGTCGCCATGCGGCGAGATAGCCTGCGGCTGTCTTGCTTCGATGGCCTGGTCTCGCTTTTGAACGTCGGAGTTACCAGCCTCCTGGGCTATGTAGATCCCGCCGGCCATGGTCAGCCCTGTGAATGCCGCGAGTACGATCCAGCTTTGAGCTCTCATGGTGTTCCTCAGGGTGTCGGGCGGCCCCGGTAAGAGGCCGCCCAGTGGTTGCGGGCTTAGAGTAGCGGCTGCAGTTTCGGCCAGATCAGATCGGCGATTTTCTTCGAGCCGCTGTCAGCCGGGTGAATACCATCAAAGATGATGTCGCTGTCGTTGATCACGCTTCGCGGATCAACAAAGGTGCAGTCAAGTACTGAGTTTCGGCAGGCCCGCGCCAGCGTGGCGTTGCCGTAGTCGACCGCTTCCTTCATATCTTTCAGGCGAAACAGCCCGTTCTTGGTGTAGTAGTAACCCAGAAGAACGCCGTTTTGTACCCCGGCTTCGGCTACTTCATTAAGAAAGTCCACGCCTTCAACATAGATGTCATCAATAAAATCCCGACATTGCTGGCTCAGCCGGCCGAAACGCCACCAGGGCGTTTTGCAGTTGTTGGAATTCAGGAAGATGGCTGGAATCAGGATATCGTTACCACCAGCATCGCCCACCATGGTCTTGATATCCGGGTTGTCAGATACCGCCTCCCGGAACTGATTTGGGATAGACGGGGCAATCAGCTCGCCGGACAACTGGGCGCCAGACACGGTATAGCGCCGGAAGGTTTCACCGGCCTTGGTTTCCAACTGGTTCTGGATCTCGCCAGACAACGCAAAGATGGAATCACCAACAAAGACAACCTGATTGTTGTCGGCATCGGTCACCTTGTCGTTACTCAACAGGTACCCCAGTTCGCTACATCCGGTGAACAGGGCTGCCATTAACAGGGCGGCCAGGGCTTTGGTCAGGCTGGCCTTAACAGCAGCCGGCAGGTATATCGGTTTTTTGTGATTGTTGTTCATAGTGCAACTCCGTTTGTAAGGGATAGAAACTCCAAATACTGGGACTGCAGCATGAATAGTGGTCTGAAAGCCTGGGGTTTTGAAATGCTATAGCTGGTTAAAAATTGTCCTAATCGGCCAGCGTCCGGTAGTTGTGAGCGGTGTCACGAAAGCTGGCCGGAGCGCGACAATATCGGCTTTGACCCAACGCAATTCCTGAACACGCCCGCCTTGTATTTTCCGCGCCAGCGTCAACTATTAAGTATCAGAGCATTACCTTTGATCAGACGTGAGGAGTTCCATGGACTTCAAAGACTATTACGCCGCCCTGGGGGTGAGTGAGTCTGCCTCACCCGAGGACATCAAAAAGGCCTATCGAAAGCTGGCGCGAAAGTACCACCCGGATGTCAGCAAGGAAGAGGACGCCAGCGACAAATTCAAGGAAGTCGGGGAAGCCTACGAAGCTCTGAAAGACCCCGAAAAACGCGCCGAGTACGATCAACTGCGCAAGTACGGCGCCCGTGCCGACGGCTCGTTCCAGCCGCCTCCGGGTTGGCAGAGCTCATCCGGCTTTGGTGGTGGCGGCTATACCGAAGCCGATGCCCGGCAGTTCAGTGACTTTTTTGAAGAAATCTTCGGCGGTGGCCGTGCTGGCGGGTTTTCTGGCGCAGGGTACAGCGGTGGTTTCCGGCAGGCCCGTTCCATGCGTGGTGAGGATGTGCATGCCCGCCTGGCGCTGTTCCTTGAGGAAGCGTTTAATGGCTGTGAAAAACAGGTGTCGTTTACCGTACATGAGCCGGATGACCACGGCCGGATGATCGCGCGCCGCAAGACCCTGAACGTCAAGATACCGGCCGGCATGCGCGAGGGTCAGCATATCCGCCTGAAAGGGCAGGGGGCACCGGGCCTGGGTGGGGGCGCGAACGGAGACCTGTTTATTGAAGTGGAGCTTGCCCCGCATCCCCACTTTGTTGTGGAAGGCGCGGATATACTGGTAACACTGCCGGTGTCGCCCTGGGAAGCCGCGTTGGGCGCCACGGTCACCGCGCCCACGGTCGGCGGCAAGGTGAAGGTGAAGGTGCCGAAGGGTTCCACCAGTGGCCGTAAGCTCCGGCTCAAAGGCAAAGGCTTCCCGGGCAAGCATCCGGGTGACCAGATCGTTGTCCTGCAGGTCGCCATGCCAGAGCAGCACTCGGCCGAGGCTGAATCGCTTTATGAAAAGCTGGCGGAGCTAGAGAAGAACTTTAATCCACGCAGCAAGTTGCACGTGTGAGCGGGGTGGGTATGACACGCAAAGACCAGATCCTGACTGTAGAAGTGGCCGACGAAAACGGCAATACCTTCACCTTGCGGGAAGTGTGTGAACGGGGAGACTGCCACGCTGAGTTTGTCATCAAACTGGTCAACTACGGCATCATAAGCCCGGTAGAGGACATTACCGAGGCTCGCGAGTGGCAGTTTGATGTGGAGGCCCTGGCCCGTTTGCAGAAAGCCCTGAGGTTGCAACGAGATCTGAAACTCAACCTGCCCGGCCTGGCGGTCTCCCTTGATCTGATCGATGAGGTCAACGACATGCGCAGGGAAGTGGCTCGCCTCAATCAGCAGATCAGGCAGTTGCTGGGAGAATGAGCCAAAGGGCAGCGCAGTCTGGCGCTGCCCGCCCCTCAATGCTTGCCTTGCTCAAGGTTCTGGATTTCCGCGTACAGTTTTTCCGCTTCTTCCATCAGCGTGCCATGGCTGCGTAAGTCGCCGTTGCGTTGGGCGTGCAGCGCCTTGGCCAGTTTGTCCTCATACGCCTTTTGTAGTTTCTTCTTTGGATCGCCTTTCAAAAATCCCAACATAAGGTTTTTCCGGTTGCCCTGTTTGTCTCTGGGTATACGGTCCCATTCTTACAGAGTTCACAAATATTTCATCAACGCTTCTGGACAAAACTAAAATATGGGATTAAATTCCCAATTAATAATTGGGAAAAATATCCCAATTTAGGTGGCCGGAATTGGCCAGCAACGGATTGACGACATGCCTGGAGAAGAATCATGAAACGCAATGGGCTGACTACAGCAGTGAGAATGGTGATTGCCGGCGCTCTGGCCGGAACTTTGGCAGCATGTGGCGGAGGAGGCTCCGGTGACGGCAGCGCCGTGAACGCCAGCAGCCAGGGCACCAGCGTTGGTGCGGTTACCGGGTTTGGCAGTGTGTACGTGAATGGCACGCGCTTTCAGACCAGTGGCAGCGTGAGTAGTGACGACGGGATCGAAAGGGAGGATCAACTCCACAAAGGTATGATTTTGAAGGTCAAAGGCAGCTGGGACGGCCGCGGAGCAGGCCGGGCTGATGACGTCTCCTACGATGACACCCTGCGTGGCCCACTGACCAGCATGAACTGGGATGACATAGAGAAAACTGGCCAGCTGCAGTTGCTGAACCAGACCGTGCGGTTGGATCGTCAAACTGTCTTCCGCGGCGCGACACCGTTGGAACTGGCGGGCAATCCCGGGGCATACAACGTGCGCATCAGCGGATGGCGTATGGAGAACGGTGATTTTCGCGCGAGCTACGTAGGCGCCCGCAGCGCAGGCTCGCGCTTCGACGACTTCAACGACGTTGAAATTGAGGGCCTTGTGGCAAATCTGGATACCAGTGCCAGAACCTTTGAGATCAACGGGTTGCAGATCGATTATAACTCGGCAACCGGGGATGATGATTTTGATCTGGACGATCTCCGCAATGGGTTGGCTGTGGAAGTGGAAGGCTACCTGGAAAACGGCATTCTGATCGCCAGGGAGATTGAGGATGAAGACGATCTGTTTGATGACGACGATGACGTAGAAATTTCGGGTGAAATCTACGACTTCGATGCCTCCGGCCGAAGCTTCAGGATCAACGGCGTACAAGTTCAGTACAACCGTGGCACCGAGTTCGACGACATCCGCGAAAGCAGTTTGCAGAACGGCCTGTTTGTGAAAGTCGAAGGCGACTTCCGCAATGGCGTATTGATCGCGGAAGAAATCGAAGGCCGCGATGGCGATGTTGAACTCGATGGCCGGCTGGAGCAGATCGATCTCAGCAACGAAGTGCTGATCGTCAGCGGCATCCGGGTTCAGCTGACGCCGGGAACCTTAATCGATGACGACGATGACGACGACCGTCGAAGCCGCGTAGAGGACATCAACGGTTTCCGTGTTGGCGATTATCTGGAGATCGAGGGCCGCCAGCGCAGTGAGAATGGCGGCTACCTGGAAGCCTTCACCATTGAACGGGAAGATGACGACGATGATGATGACTACGAGCTGGAAGCGCGGATCGATGCACTCAGCAGCACGTCGGTTACTTTTATGAACCTGGAAATCCTGCTGAACGGGTACAGCACCGACGGCGCCCGCGTGGGTGACGAAGTTGAAGTGGAATATCGTCGCACCAGCGGTGGTCAGTATGTACTGACCGACGATATCGACGATTAACCGACCGGGCAGCGCTTGGGGTGCCTCAGGGCCCCCGGCGCTGGCTTCACGGTTGCTATGGGAATACAATCCCAAATATGACTGATTCCAACATCACTCCCCTTCACAAAGCGCTGTTTCGCATTCTGCGTCCTTTGGCCAGATTGTTGTTGCGCAACGGTGTGCCCTATGGCGAGTTCTCTGAACTGGTGAAGCGGGCCTATGTGGAATCGGCTCTTGAGGATTTTACCGATGGTCGGCGCAAACCCACAGACTCACGGGCGGCCGTTATGACAGGCCTGACCCGAAAGGAAGTAAAACGCCAGCGGGAAATACTGTCAGGCGGAAATCCGGCACGGGAGACCACGTCTAATGCCAACCGGGCGTCCCGGGTGGTCTCTGGCTGGGTGCACGATGCAACCTTTCAGTCAGCCGACGGTCAGCCTGCTGTTCTGGCCTTCGAGGGTGAACCCAGTTTTGCCGGTCTGGTCCGCAAGTACAGTGGTGACATGCCGCCAAGAGCAGTGCTGGATGAGCTTCTGCGGGTGGGTGTTGTGGTGGTGGAGGAAGGTACCGGCAGTCTGCACCTCCGCAAAAGGGCTTACGTTCCTGCAGGTGACAGTGACGATATGCTCCAGATCTTTGGCGAAGACGTATCAGATCTTATAGCAACCGTTGATCACAACCTGGTCAGCAGCGAACAGGGCAGGCAGCCGCTGTTTCAGCGCACGCTGACCTACGACAACATACCGTCGGACGTTATCGAGCGCTGGCGCAAACACGCGGCAGGGCGGTCACAGGCATTGTTGGAAGACCTCGACAGTTGGCTGGGCCCCTACGACCGGGATGTCACCGGAAGCCAGGGTAACGATAGCGCGAAAGATGCAGTGCGAACCGGTGTCAGTATTTTCTATTTTGAAGAGCCGATTCAGCAAGGCAAAAACGGAGATGACCAACCATGAGCCCCAACCACTCGCAAAGCCACCCCTCAAAGTGGCAGCCAACGGGCTTGGTAACCACACTGCTGTCTCCCGGAGCCAGGCAAGTCATTCGGTGCTGGCTCGGGCCTTTCGGGTTTCTGGATGAGCAGCAGCACCCTCGAATGCTGCTCGCCATGATCAATGACCCCGGCACCTTCGGGGATCTGGTTCGTACCGCCAACTCGAACCTGGCACCGGCGGTCGTGCTCAACGAATTACTCAGAAAAGGCATTGTTGAGACCCTGGATAGCGGGCACGTACTGCTCAGACGAAGCGCCTATGCGCCCGCCACAGAGGCCGCCCAGCAGTCCACGGTCGCGTCTGACGATTGCCTGGCGGCTTACTCTCCTCGCCGTCGTTTTAACGATATCTGACACCATTCGCCGGCCCGGAAGGCCGGTTGGAGATTGCCATGACGCCTCAAGTTACTCCCAAACGGTTGTCCCTCCTGTTCGCTCCTGTTGCTTTCGGCATGCTCAGCGCCTGCGGTGGCGGCGGAGGTGGTGTAGATATCGCAGAGGGTGGTATCAGGGGCACAGGCTCGAGCGTCGGGCCGGTTTCCGGGTTTGGCAGTGTGTTTGTGAATGGGGTGCGGTTTGAGACTGACGGCGACGTGATCAGCAACGATGGCATTGGTTCTGAGGCACAGCTCGATAAGGGCATGATCCTTCGGATAGATGGCGAGTGGCGGACAAACGGGCAAGGCACGGCCAATGCGATTGAGTATGACGACACCTTCCGTGGGCGTGTCTCGAGTGTTCAGAAGACCACGGACGCCGAGGGGCGGATCGTTAGGGTAAGTTTCCGGATCTATGGCCAGGAAATCAGCGCCGACAAGCTCACGGTTCTCAAAGGCCGCTCGCTTGAAACGCTGGCGAACGGGGATTTCGTGCGTGTCAGTGCCTGGCAGCTTGAAAGTGGCAGCTACCGGGCCAGTTATATCGGCCTTATTACGCCGGATGAAACGGATGTGGAAATTGAAGGCCGGATAACCGACAGCTCCACGGATCTCGGGCTGAACCGTTTTGAGATCAACGGTTTCCTCATCGAGTACGACGATGACAACACGGAATTCCGGGATGGCGTGGTTGAGAACGACTTGCAAACCGCTGGATTGAGCGTGGAAGTGGAGGGTGAGCTTGTTGAGATCAGTGGCCGCCCAGCCATTCAGGCGCACACCATAGGAAGGGACGATACCCGCCGCTATCGGCGTGGTGATGCCGACGATATCGAATTCACCGGCCCGGTTTCGTCCGCCTTTAACAACACCGATCGGACCTTCACGATTAACGGCCTGACGGTGTTGGTGCCCAATGACGACGTATTCGAGGACGGCCTGACCAGCGGTGATCTTGTTTCGGGCCTGTTGGTCCAGGTTGAGGGGGCCTTCCGGTCCGATGGCGTGGTAGTGGCAGAGGAGATCGAGCTTCGGGAGGCAGACTCAGAAGTGGAAGGTGCGATTGAACCCGGAGTTATCGACTTCAGTGCCCGCACTTTCCGGTTGGGGGGCGTGCTGGTGCAGGTGACGCCGCAAACCATTATTACTGACGACGATGACGATCAACGGCTCACATTGAATGATCTGAACGGGCGCTATGAGTTGGAAGTCGAGGGCATCGAACGGTCACGCCTCGATGGCAGTGTTTTCCTCGAAGCGGTCAAGATCGAGCGTGATGACGATGATACTGATAACGAGTATCAGATGACCGGCCGGCTCGGGGAGATCAACTGCTCCGTTTCGATCACCGTACTCGGGGTTAGAATGGACATAATCAGCGCCACGTCGTTTGACGATGAGAACTGTTCCCAGCTGGAGAGTGACTTCCGCGACAGGGGGCTGCGCCCGTTATTGGAAGTAGAGTACATAAAACGAAACGACGGCACCTTCTGGGCCGAAGAAATTGAACTCGAAGACGACTAAGGCAGTGCAATGAACCACCTGGCCCACACCTTCCTCGCCCCGGACTCCCCGGAGGCCCGCGTGGGCAGCATCCTGGGTGACTTCTGCCGCGGTGTGAGGCTGGCGGAGTTGCCGGAGCCGGTGTTGCTGGGCGTGCGCCACCACCGGGCGGTGGATGCCTTCACCGACCAGCATCCGGACGTGCTGGCCAGCAAACAGCTGTTCTCCAGCCAGCGCCGGCGCTTTGCCGGTGTGGCGCTGGATCTTCTCTATGATCACTACCTGCTGCGGCACTGGCACCGATTCAGCCATACCGACCACCACCGGTTTGTCCGCGGAGTTTACCGAGAACTGGCAAGCCACGAAGACATCATGCCCGCCTCTATGGTCAAAGTGACCCGCCGGATGGTTCAGTATGACTGGTTCGGTGCCTACGAAGACTTCGAGAACATCGGCTATGCCCTTGATCGCGTGGCCAGCCGAATCCGCTTCGCCAACCAGTTCGCCGGTATCATCGAAGAAATCCGGGCTAACGATGAACAGCTCGAAGCCCGGTTTCTCCAGTTCTTCCCGGAACTTCTTAAATTCGCCGAAGCGGAAGCCGCCAGCCTGTCAGCCCAATCTTGAACGCGCCTGCTGGTATTCCTCTTTCAGCCGGTCCACCAGCGCCTGAACACTCGGAACGTCGTGAATCAGGCTCACCCCCTGGCCGGCGGACCAGACGGTTTTCCAGGCCTTGGCTTCGTCGTCCATGGGCTTGAGCTTCTCGCCGTAATTCACATCGCCGGCCTGATTCAGCTTCGCCATATCAAAACCGGCCGCCTCCAGGCTCTGGCGCATGAAACTGGCTGGAACCCCGGAAACCGCCGGGGTGTGAATAATATCAGCGGACACTGCCTCAATAATCATGTTCCGATAGGCATCCTCCGCCTCGGATTCCTCGGTATTGATAAACCGAGTACCCATATAGGCCAGATCCGCCCCCAGGGCCTGCGCCGCCAGGAGGTCTTCCCCATGAGACAGCCCACCCGCCAACAGAATCGTGCCGTCAAACACCTCACGAATCTCGTGTACCAGCACAAACGGATTCACCGTGCCGGCATGGCCGCCGGCCCCGGCACTCACCGCGATAATGCCATCCACCCCGGCTTCCGCCGCCTTACGGGCATGCTTCTGATTGGTCACATCATGGAATACCAGCCCACCATAACTGTGTACCGCCTCCACCACCTGGCTAGCCGCGCCCAGTGAGGTGATTACCATCGGCACTTTGTGCTTCACACAAAGCTCTAGATCTGCCTGCCAGCGGGGATTGGTGCGATGCACCACCAGATTCACTGCGTAGGGCGCGGTAATCTCGTCTGGATGGGCCTGTTTCC
This sequence comes from Marinobacter sp. THAF197a, assembly GCF_009363275.1. Classification (NCBI taxonomy): domain Bacteria; kingdom Pseudomonadati; phylum Pseudomonadota; class Gammaproteobacteria; order Pseudomonadales; family Marinobacteraceae; genus Marinobacter; species Marinobacter sp. THAF197a. The sequence goes on along the minus strand of NZ_CP045324.1, from coordinate 3,167,562 downwards.
ATTGCGCCAGCTCCGTGTTCATCTGAACCAGCCAATCCTCAAACCCCTCACTGCTGCGCTGATTCAGAGCCGGGAAACTTCCCACCACACCCGCCTTACAGCAGGCCAGCGCCAGCCGGGGTGAAGAAATCAGAAACATCGGTGCAGCAATCAGGGGTAATGACAGAGAATCTTTGAGCTGAACGGGCATTGGCATGATTGGTCCTTGATTTTTATTGGAACTTTCTCAGGATATAGGGGATCTTAGCCTGCCCGACGAGCAGTGGACAATCGTTCCAACGGGTGACAGGACAAAACAAAAGGAGCCCACCATGGGTGAAGCAAAAAGACGCAAACAAACCGGCGCCCCCGCACCGCGTAAGCACCGAAACAAAAAACCGGCCATCATCGGCATCTCAGTGGCCGCCATCGCCGTTGTCGCAGTGGCCGTCTACTTCCTGACCCAACCACCCAAGCCAACCTCCGAGGCACTACCGGTAGCCGCCCCCAACGCATCAGACTTCCCGGCCTTCCTCGACCAATACGGCATCTCCGCCGGCTCTGAGGATGCTCCGGTGGTTGTTCGCGAATTCGCCGACTACCAATGCCCCGCCTGCGCCAGCTTCGCCTCAGCCAGCAAACGCCTGAAACAGGAATACGTAGACACCGGCAAAGTCCGCTTCGTCTACTTCGACCTGCCCCTACGCCAACACCAAAACGCCGTCCCCGCCGCCCAGGCCGCCCGCTGCGCCGGTGATCAGGGCCAATACTGGCAGATGCACGACAAACTCTACGACGCCCAAAGCGAATGGAGCGGCTCCAACGACCCGGTAGCCACCTTCACCCGCTACGCCAACGGCCTTGGCCTCGAAGAACGCCGCTTCCGCCGCTGCCTGACCACAGAACTCCACAAAGAAGCGGTAGAACAAAGCCTGCAAGTGGCCACCCAGATGCGCGTAATGAGCACCCCAACAGTGATGGTAGACAACATCCAACTAACCCGACCGGGTTGGGGACAGCTCTCCGCAGTGGTGGAGCGGGAATTGCAAAGCGCAAACAACTGATATAGAAAGTGATGGAAGACGCTGACGGCATAGAAAAAGGTTAGCTCTGGGTGGGGAGGCCCCTGCCAAAATCGTGCGTAGCCATGGATGGCGGAGCCGAGCGTACAGGGATGTATCCACAGCGTATTTTGGCAGGGGCCTCCCCACACAGGGCGGAGCCCCGGAGCACCAATCTGCGCATATCCCCAACTTGCACCCAACCGTCAGTTGGTTAAACTTTGCCCCCTAACGGCCACCCCCGTAACAAACATCAAACCATGCTCCGGATTTACGATCCGGCCCGCAGGAGAAACCATGAGCAACGAAATAGTCGTCTGCGCACTCTACAAGTTCGCAGTATTGAATGATTACAAAGACCTACGCCAACCCCTGCTGAACCTCATGCTGGAAAAAGACGTCCACGGCACCCTGCTGCTGGCACGGGAAGGCATCAACGGCACCATCGCCGGCAGCCGCCAGGGCATCGACGCCATCAAAGACTGGATCGCCAGCGACGACCGCTTCGACGGCGTGGACTACAAAGAATCCTTCGTAGACATCCAGCCCTTCAAGCGCACCAAGGTCAAACTCAAAAAAGAAATCGTCACCATGGGCGTTGAAGGCATCGACCCCAAGCGAGTGGTTGGCACCTACGTCGATCCCAAAGAATGGAACGACCTCATCTCAGACCCCGAAGTACTGCTGGTAGACACCCGAAACCAGTACGAAGTTGAGATTGGCACCTTCAAAAATGCCGTCAATCCGGCCACTGACACCTTCCGGGAATTTCCAGAGTATGTGAAACAGAATCTGGACCCCAGCAAACACAAGAAAGTCGCCATGTTCTGCACCGGCGGCATCCGCTGTGAAAAATCCACGGCGTACCTGAAAGAACAAGGATTCGATGAGGTATACCACCTCAAAGGCGGCATCCTGAAATATCTGGAAGAGGTGCCCCAGGAACAGAGCCTGTGGCAGGGCGAGTGCTTTGTGTTTGACGACCGGGTAACCGTCAACCACAGCCTCGAGCGCGGCGATTACGACCAGTGCCACGCCTGCCGCCGGCCAATCACCGAAGAAGACAAACAGCGCCCGGAATACGAACAGGGCGTGAGCTGCCATCAGTGCATTGAGTCACTGACAGAAGAACAAAAAGCCCGGTTCAAGGAGCGTGAGCGCCAGATGCAACTGGCCCGGGAACGCGGGGAAGCGCACGTGGGTGGTGAAGCCGCCCGTGTTATTGCTGAGCGGAAGGCCCGCAAGAAGGCCGAGAGGGAAGAACAGGCCCGTAAAAGTCTGGAGGGGGAGAAAGTTCGTAAGGTTGTTAACAAATGAAGACTAACCCAACCAAGGAGATAACATGAGTATCAGAAAACCACTGGCAGTCGCATGCATGGCACTGGCCCCGCTGGCCCAGGCCCAGGACAGTGGCAACTTGACAGGGGAGGCAGAACTCGGTGTGCTGGTGACCTCAGGCAACACCGAAGAAACCAAGGTAAACGGTCGCCTGGGATTGCAGCATGAGACCCAAACCTGGCGCAACACCGGTGAGTTCAGCTCCCGTTACACAGAGACAGAAGATCAGACTACCGCCGAAGAGTACAATGCGGCCCTGGAAGCTGATTACAAATTCGACGACAAACAGTACTGGTTTGTACGCGGCTCCTATGAAGACGACCGGTTCTCCGGGTATGACTTCGAATCCACTCTCACTACCGGTTATGGAAACCGCGTTTGGCAGGCTGGGGACCGCTCCTTCCTGGACCTCTCAGTGGGAGGCGGTTATCGCTACAACAAGCTGCGGCAGGAAAACCCCGATGGCCGGGATGTGGAAGAAGAGGCCATCGCCCGGCTGGCTGGCCAGTTTGATTACGCGTTGTCTGAAACCGCCCTGTTCCGCCAGAAACTGAGCACCGAGATTGGCCTGGATGATAACAACACCATCAGCCAGTCAGAGACCGCGTTGCAAAGCAACATCGTCGGCAGCCTCTCCATGAAAGCGGCGTTTCGGGTAAAGCACGTGTCTGATGCGCCCGCCGGTTCAGACAAAACCGACACCGAGACTTCGCTCTCGCTGCTGTACGGTTTCTGATTCCGGATTCCCGGAGCCAAAAAAAGGGGTAGATGGTTGGTCATCTGCCCCTTTTTCATATCGTGAACCTCAGACGTTGTTCCGAAGCCCGAGCTCATCCGGGTAGGGAGTCAGGTACTTCTGGGTGTGCAGATAATCCACCGGCTCCTTGCGCTGGGCCAGTCGCAGCAGCGTCATCGGCACCACCAGCGGAATCTCGCCGCGCCGGTAGGCTTCAATCTGCTCCAGCAGCACCGCTTTTTCTTCCGCTGACATCCCGTCTTTCAGGTAGCCCAGCAGATGCTGCATGGCATTCACGTGAGAACCCCGGCTTACGCGCTGGGTCATGGCTTCCATAAACCCATGAATATAGCGCTCCGCAATCTGCGCCAGCGGCTCGGCTTTTAGGTCGGCGAGCATCGGGCCAAGCTGCCGGTAGATTTTTTCAGAGTGGGCCAGCAACGTGAACTTGTGGCGCTGATGAAACTCCAGCAAGGATTGCTTGGTGAGCTTGTCGCCGGCCACGTTTTGCATCCAGTCGTCGTAGGAGAACACGCGCTCAATGAAGTTCTCCCGCAACATGTCATCGTGCAGGCGGCCTTCTTCCTCCACCGGCATTAACGGGTAGGCCTTCATCAGCGCCTCGGCAAACATGCCACGGCCATCCCGGTGCATGAAATTACCTTCCGCGTTGTGAATCTTGATGCGCTCCATGCCGCAACTGGGGGATTTGGCCATCAGGATGTAACCACGCAGGTTCGCCAGGGAGGGCATCACCTCGGCAATGAAGTTCTGCATGCCTTCGGTGTGATCTTTCGTGCCTTTGCTTTCCACCAGGTGCAGGCCGTCTTCGTGCTCGCGCAGGTGAATGGCCGGGCGGGGAACACCCAGGCCGGCTTCCAGCTCCGGGCAGATAGAGCGGAACTCAAAATGCTTCGCCAACACCTGGGTGCAGTATCGGGAATGCTTGTGGCCACCGTCGTGGCGGACTTCCTTACCAAGCAGGCAAGTGCTAATACCAACAGGAATACCGGTCACTAAAACTCTCCAGCCGTTGGATGATCGGGTACTACACCACTATACGTGCTGTGAGTATAGCCCGATCAAGCCAAGGCAGAGTGTTCATCCGGGTAATTGCGGAGCCGTCAGTGGCCGTACACCATCATGGTGGTATCACTGATGACAAAATCCGTGAACTGAACCGAGCCAATGCTGGTGCCCCCCACCTTGAACACCGGCATATCGATATCGGCCCGGAATTCCACCTCATGGATCGACAGGCCTTCCTTGCCAGAAGTGGCCCCGGTGCCGCGAGACAATTTGGCGGTGGCGTGGGCCATGCCGAAATGGCCGAGGGTATCGTTACCCCTTCGGTTATGAATCTGCAGGCCCTCAATGCCCACAGCGGCGAAGTTGAAAATAAGGATGACGTCTGCTGCATCCCAGTTCAGGCTGCCGTCGGTCACCTCAAAATGGGTGTCGAGCTGCAGTTCCGAGCCGGAGACGGTATTGCCATTGGCCAGGGTGCGGGTGGAGCTGCCGCCGTTACGGATAACCAGATCGGTGGGGCCGATGTAGCCCTGAAGATTGATGTCGGAGAACAGGTTGGTGCTGCCATCCGTGCCGGAGGTGGTAATGCTGTCGATGGCCAGCTCAAAATCCACCGCTTTCAGGTAGTCGTCCAGGCTGGTCGGGTCGCCGTAATCGGTGGCGCCCAGGTGAATCACCAAATCGCCACTATTGAACTGCTTACCAAAACTGCCGGCTACGGAATACTTCGCCAGGGCATCTGCTACATCCGGATTACTGGTGTCCAGCAGGCCCGCATTGGCCCGGCGGGCAATCTCCGAAAAGCCGTGTTCCAGCACCTCGCCCTCACCGGCGATGTCGATGGTCAGCTTCAGGTTGTCGAGTACCGTGTCGTTGTGGCCGGACAGCCGCAGGCCGTTAACACCGAGCGAGCCTTCATCGGTCCAGGTCAGCCGGTCGATGCTCAGTTTGGTTTCCAGCTCGATGGACACGCCAGCCTGGCCGGTAACGGCGGCCATGGAGGCATCATCCAGCGGGCGGAAATCCGCCAGTGCCGGAAGCGACAGGAAAGTAGCAGACAGGCAGGCACCTGCCAGGCGTGATGGATGACGAAAAACCCTGTGAAAAGACATCATGGCCCCGGATTCCGTTCAGACATTCTTGTTGTTATTCAGAGGCCTGAAGGCTTGGCTACGGGCACTCTGACGGGCCGCAGGGACAGCAGGACCAAGGCTGCGGTGGTTAATAGTTACACACTGTTACTTTATGCCGGTGCCCTGGAAGGATCTGTGAGACTGATCACACCCTGAACAGCAGACAAGTAGTGCCTCAGCTCAGGGCCTGTCGAATCAGTTGCTTCTGGTGCTCGGCAAAGCCGCGAATCAGCGCCTGGGCCTTGTCGGCGTCCCTGGCCAGGACCGCCTGGGGAAGTTCCGAGAAAAACTGACTGGTCTGCGCCAGCCCCTGGCGATACCGCTCCGCGCTGAGATAGTACGCGCGGCTGACCGCGGGTTTGAAGTTGGAAAGGGCTTCCGTCAGGTAGGGATTGTCCACCACCTTACAGCAGGCCTCCATCACCCCGAAACTGGCCTCCACCACCGCGGTAATGTCGGTGGCCGGTTGCTTTACCTGGTCCACCACCTGGGCCACCGCGTCCAGCATCATCGGCTTGTCGGATTCCTGCCAACGCTCACACAGGCGGGCGGCCAGCATCATCAGCAGGTGCATGTACACGTCATACAGCTCTGAAGCGTAATCGGCGTTCAGTTTGGTGGCAGAGGCGCCTTTGCGCGGGGTGATTTCCACCAAGTGCCAGCGTTCGAGTGTATACAACGCCTCTTTCACTGACGCCCGGCTGACCTTGAGTTCGTTCGCCAGGGTGGCTTCCTGAATACGTTCACCGGGGCGGATCTGCCCGGTCATGATGCGTTCCGCCAGGTAGTTGGCTATCTGCTCCGCCAGGGTGTTGGGCACCTGAAAATCCATAAGGGCTCTCTGAACAGGTTGAACAATCCGGCTGGCCAAAGAGGGCAGTACGCCGGCAGATGGTTGAACGCGCATGAGTTTATCACAGCCTCTTGATGGATGGATTCAGGCCCGCGCTGGGCGTGTGTTTCGTGACAATTGTCAAAAAATAACCAGAACAATGCTTGACGACTGATATATTGTAGGACAATAATGCAGAAAAAGTAAGGCCATTATTTCCATCCCGATACAAGGTTCGACAACAAAAGGGGGCTACCATGAGCTCACGTCTGATTACCTGGAATACCGAGGCTGGCCGCCGTCGGGTTCTGATTACCCTGAAAAAATACAGCTACCTGATTGCCATGATTCCCCTGGTGCTGCCGCCGTTGCTGCTGGCGGCCGGGGAAAGCACCGGCCTGATCAATCTGTTTGCCTGGGGTGTGCCGGTGGTGGTGTTTGGCATCATTCCGTTGCTGGACATGATGCTCGGCAAAGACGCCCTGAACCCGGATGAGCAGGACGACGTGCCCCGACTGAATCAGGAAAAGTTCTATAAGGTGATTACGCTGGGCTGGGTGGCTGCCTACGCCGCCTTGCTGATCTGGAGCATGATCACCCTGGCATCCGGCGTGTTCAGTGTGGCCGGCGCCATTGGCTGGGTGGTGTCCATCGGTATTGTGGGCGGTTTGGGCATCAACGTAGCCCACGAGTTGATTCACAAAGATGGCAAGTTGGAACCCTGGGCGGGCGGCTTTCTGTTGTCGCTGGTGTGCTATGCCGGCTTCAAGGTGGAGCACCTGCGGGGCCATCACGTGCATGTGTCCACGCCAGAGGATGCCTCTTCCTCTCGCTACAACCAGTCCCTGTACAACTTCCTGCCCCAGGCCTACGTGCGTAACTTCTCCAACGCCTGGAAGCTGGAAGCCGAGCGCCTGAAGCGCAAGGGTCAGGCGCCTTTAAGCTGGCGTAACGAGTTGATCTGGTGGTACGGCATCAGCCTGCTGGCTCTGGTGGCTTTCACGGTTGCGTTCGGCTGGTTGGGCGCGGCCTTCTTCCTGGGCCAGAGCTTCATCGCCTTTACCCTGCTGGAAATCGTCAACTACCTGGAACACTACGGCCTGCACCGTCGCAAGCTGGACAACGGCCGCTACGAGCGAACCACTCCGGAACACAGCTGGAACAGCAATTACTTCCTGACCAACGTATTCCTGTTCCAACTGCAGCGCCACAGTGATCACCATGCCTTTGCCAAGCGCCGTTACCAGGTGCTGCGCCACCACGACATCGCGCCGCAGTTGCCCGCCGGATACGCCACCATGGTGGTGCTGGCCTGCATCCCGCCCCTCTGGCGCAAGGTCATGAACCCACGGGTAGAAGCCTACTACCAGGGTGAAGAGCACCAGCTGACTTCCTGACAGCCCAGCCATTGGCCCCGGTCTGCACGGCCGGGGCGTTACCGCCTTCAGAGTGTCTCTGGAGAATGCCGGGGTAAAACCCGGCCTTGAAGCCCCGTGAATGCGTCTCTGGTTCACGGGGTCTTTTTTTGTGCCCTTGAAATCCGGGGCGAGGGCACACAGGTATACAGGCTGAACCCTCAATCCGATAAGGACACTCGACATGCCCAAGCATTTCGAACAGGCGCCAGGGCTTTACGACGCCCCGATTCCCGAGACCGAAGGTTACGTTTTCAACCAGACCATGATGCGTATCAAAGAGCCCGAGCGCTCCATGGACTTCTACACCCGCGTGATGGGCATGCGCCTGGTGCGCAAGCTGGACTTCCCGGAAATGAAGTTCACCCTGTATTTCCTGGGCTACCTGGACGACAAACAGGCCCAGTTCGTGCCCAACGACGACGCGCACCGCACCACCTTCACCTTTGGCCGGGAAGCGATGCTGGAACTGACCCACAACTGGGGTACGGAAGACGACGCGGATTTTGCCTACCACAACGGCAACGCCCAGCCCCAGGGCTTTGGTCACATTGGTGTGGCCGTGCCAGATGTGTACGCTGCCTGCGAGCGCTTTGAGAAACTGGGCGTGGAGTTTGTGAAGAAGCCGGACGACGGCAAGATGAAAGGCCTGGCCTTTATCAAAGACCCGGATGGCTACTGGATTGAAATCCTGCAGCCCAACATGCTGGAGAAACAGCGCAAGTAAGGCTGACCTGACACAGCCCCGGCGTCAGTCTGAACGACTGTTGCCGGGAGCATTGCCATAGCGGGAAGCCACAATAACCGCAATGGTCAGTATCAGCGCCCCGGTGATGCCGATGGGCCCCAGCACCTCCCCCAGAATCAACCAGGCCAGAAGTGCCACAAACAACGGTTCCAGCGTGACAATAATGCTGGAAAGCGTGGCCGGAGTGGTCTTCATACCCGCGAAGAAACACAGGTAGCCAATACAGGTTGGCACCACGCCGATGTACAGCACCATCAACCAGTGCGACAGCCCCAGGCTGGCCAGCCCGGCAAAGCCACCGGTAAGCGCCACTATCGGCACTAGCAGGAGGGCAGCGGTCAGAAAACAGATAAAGGCGGTGGTGAACACCGGGGTGCCGGCGGAATTGTAGCGGCTGGTGAGGGTAAAGCCGGTGTATACGGCGGCGGCAAGCAACGCCATCAGAATACCCGCAAGCCGCAAGGTACCGGCCGTGTCCATATCACTGGCCACCAGCATGCCAGTGCCGAGGATGGCCGCAAACGCCGCCGCCAGTGTCAGCGGGCCGGGCTTCTCGCCTAACATGGGTGCCGCCAGAATGGCCACCAGAACCGGCGGCAGGCACAGTGAGATGAGCGTAGCAATACCGGCTCCGGTCAAATCCACTGCCACCAGATAACTGCCCTGATAAAACGCCTGGAACAACCCCATTGCCGCTAATGGCAATAGGGCCTTGGCGCTGAGCCCGCGCAATGAGCTACCGGCGACCTTCTGGCCGGGATGCTGTAATTCCAGCTGTTGCTGTTCCCGCCGCATCAGCAGGTAGAAAAACGGCAACGCAACCACCAGGCGCAATAGCGCAAGCGTAATGCCGGTCAACTCGGTGCCGGTAAACAGGAATTTGGCAACTATGCCAGTGGTGCCCCACAGCAGGGCCGCAAACGCGATGAGTAAAGCGCCATGAATCATGAAAGTGGCCAACGCAATGAATGTAAAGCCAAAAAGGGTAACAGTGGCTGGCAGTTGGCGCTATAGGGGAAAGAACGGGCAGCCAGGGCTGCCCGGAAGGCTTTAACGCTTACTCGGCAGACAGCCGATCAGCATTGCGCTCAACGGTCCGTGCGCCGATGCCTTTCACATTGGCCAGGTCTTCCACAGACTGGAAGGGGCCATTTTCACTGCGGTAAGCCACAATGGCCTCGGCCTTGCTCTCGCCAATGCCATTCAGGGTGGCCAGCGTGGCAACGTCCGCCTGATTGATATTGATGGTGGCTGGCTGTTCAGCGTGGGCGAAGCCTGTGGCCAGGGAGAACAGCAGAACGAGGGTAGCCAGAATGCCTGTGTGTTTCATCGGAGAACTCCTTTTTAAAGACGTTGTTATGAGACGTCAGGAGTAACAAACCGCAGTGTGGGGTGTGGGTAATGGGTTGGAGCGATGAGAGAAACGGTAAAACGGTAGGCTGTGTAAGTGCACGGAACGGGACCACAGTCCGTGTAGTCCCCAAATTCCGTGGCTGACCCCTGCCTGATCCATCAGGCGCGCATCATCCTGAGCACTTCGTCCTTGCGTTCGTCCCTGTAAGCCCTGTTCCATCGGGCAACTCCGGTTCCGTGGAGTTTCCATCCCTGAGCCAACGTCCGTGCTGGCTTGTCATCCCTGACAATGCTCATTCTACGCCTGGCCGGATCATTAAGAATCGGACATCTGCCTGTTGGTGTGTGCGATATTTCCTACAGCGCTGTGAGATTGCCGGTGAACCTAAGTTCATTGTTTCACGGGGCTTTTCTGGGCAATTTCTTGCCCGCCACGATGAGCTTCGGCGGCCTCTTTTATCTTCTCCATGGTGATTTCCCGCACCGCTTTCTGGCTGGAGCGGATATGCCGGGTGAGCCGGTCGGCGGCATCGGTGGCATGGCCGGTGCGCAGCGCGTCCAGAATCTGTGAATGTTCTATGTAGGTGGCATCCACCCGGTCATCCCGCGTGAAATCCAGCCGCCGGATAATCCGCAGGCGGTCGGTAATCTCCCGGTGAATGCGGGTCATCTCCCGATTGCCGGCGGCGGCTACCAGGTCGCAATGAAAGCTCTCGTCCAGCGCCCGCACGGTGCTGCCCACGGCCCGTTCGGAGGGGTGGTCCGGGTTCCAGATGGCAATCAGGGTGCGCAGGGTTTGAGGTTCCTCGGGCAGGGCGCAGATTTTGTGCATGGCGGCCCGTTCGAGGGTAATCCGCAAGTCGTAGAGTTCTTCCACCTGCTGAAAGTCAAAGGGCTTAACCTGCCAGCCACTGCGAAACAGGACGTCGACGTAGCCTTCCCGCTGCAACCGGTACAGGGCCTCGCGCACCGGTGTCCGGCTAGCGTTCAGGCGGGCACCCACGTCGCCCTCGCTGAACTTGTCCCCGGGAATCAGGCGGAACTCAAAAATATCGTCCTTCAGGGCTTCGTAAACCCTGTCTGCCATGGAGGCCTTTCTTTTGGTGGTCGTTTTCATTTTCGGAGTTTGCCCTCTTTTGGGGGGGGCCTCTTGTTTTGGAGTTTGGCGCTGGGTTTTGGGGATTGGGGAGGCCTTTCAAAAGACGCCGTGAATACGTCCATGTAGGCTTGAGTGCGACATCCCTGTCGCACACACTTTTGAAAGGCCTCCCCAATCCCCAAACCCGACTCCCTAAGCCTGCGAGAGGTGATAGCCGCAATCACAGGAGCCAGCCAAGCCGATGTGCGGGAACCCCTCCACAGACTGTGCGCAGCAGGGATGCTGCGCTCAAGCCCCCATGGATGGGTTCACGGCGTGTCTGTGGAGGGTGTCCCGCACAGCGGCGCCGCCACCCAAATAGCAGGCCAGCACCAAAAGCGCCGATCTCCCAAACCCGAAACCAGCAACCGTAATCAAACTTCGATGCTAAGCAGAGGCTCACCGGGAGTAACCGACTTACCAGGCTCCACATGCATAGCACTGATGGTGCCAGACAACGTCGCACTCACCTCGAACTCCATCTTCATAGCCTCTACGATCACCAACGGATCACCCTCCGCTACCGTATCCCCCGGCTTCACCAGGCACTTCCAGATATTCCCGGCAATCTCCGCGCTCACCAGCTCACCAAATCGCTCCAGGTCTGAGGTATCCGGTTTTGGCGGGGCCTTGGCCAGGCGGTCGAGTTCTTCGGCTTCGCTTTCCTTCCACAAAGCCACCTCTTTAGCGTAGGCCGCCTGCTGCAGTTTGCGGAACTCGGCAATGGAATTTTCGTTGGCGTCCAGGAAGGCCTGGTGGGATTTCAGATCGAAGGTTTCCTCTTCGATTTTGATCTCCAGCTTGCCGGCGCGGAACTGGTCTCGCATTTCAGTCAGTTCGTCTTCGGTGACCGGGTAGTAGCACACCTGGTCGAAGAACCGTAGCAGCCAGGGTGCGCCTTCGGCGAATTGTTTGTTTTTCAGGTATTTGTTCCAGATCGGCAGGGTACGCCCCACCAGCTGGTAGCCGCCGGGGGAGTCCATGCCGTAGATGCACATGTAGATGCCGCCGATGCCTACGGTGCCTTCGGCGGTGTAGGTTCGGGCCGGGTTGTACTTGGAGGTGAGCAACCGGTGGCGTGGGTCCAGGGGCACGGCGCAGGGGGCGCCGAGGTAGACGTCGCCCAGGCCCAGTACCAGGTAGCGGGCGGAGAAGAGCACGTCTTTGACGTCGTCCCGGCTGGGCAGGCCGTTGATGCGTTGCATGAAGTCGACGTTGTTGGGTAGCCAGGGCGCGGTGTCGCGGACGGACTGGCGGTATTTCTCCACGGCTTCCAGGGTGGCGCTGTCTTCGAAGGCCATGGGCAGGTGGATAACCCGGCTGCGCACTTTCAGTTCGTCTGTGGGCGGCAGGGTGGCTTCCAGGTCCAGCAGGTAGGTCATCAGCGCTTCCTGGGACAGCAGGCGGGCGTCGTACCTCAGCTGCAGGGAGCGCACGCCGGGGGACAGTTCCAGCAGGCCGTTGGGTTGTACATCGGCGATCGCCTCCATCAGGGCGTGGATGCGCATGCGTGCACCCAAGTCCAGCACGTTGGCGCCGTATTCCAGCAGGATGTACTGGTCTCCGGCCTGGCGGTAGGTCACTTCCGGGCGGCCGTCGGTTTCGTCCAGGTGCGCCAGGATGGTGGCAGACAAACCATTCAATGGTGCCAGGTCAGGCGCCACCAGGGTGACCGCCGGCGGGGCCATCAGGCTCTTGATGGCCAGTTCCTGGCGTTCGGCCAGTTGCACCGCCGTGTCGTTATCAATCGCTACAAACCGGATGGTGTCGCCGGGTTTTACCTGGCCGACTTTCCACAACTCAGCTTTGGCGATGGTCACGGGGCACACAAAGCCGCCCAGGCTGGGGCCATCCTTGGTGAGGATAACAGGCATGTCGCCGGTAAAGTTGATGGAGCCGATGGCGTATTCGGTGTCGTGGATGTTGGACGGGTGCAGGCCCGCCTCGCCGCCGTCTTCACGGGTGAATTCCGGTTTCGGGCCGTTCAGGCGAATGCCCAGGCGGTTGGAGTTGTAGTGTACTTCCCAATCCTGCTCGAAGAACTTCTCAATGGATTTTTCCGAGAAGAAATCCGGGGCGCCGTGGGGGCCATAGAGCACGCCGATTTCCCAGTGGTTGGGGTAATCCGGAATCAGGTCCGGGTCTGCCGGGGCGGGGTCGTGGGTTGGCCCCGGGGTGGTGCAGGCGGGCAGCTCCAGCTGGCTGATGCCGAGCATGTCGCCGGGGCGCAGGGGCCGGCCGCCGTGGCCGCCAAACTGGCCCAGGGCGAAGGTAGAGCGGCTGCCCAGGTACACCGGCACATCAAAACCGCCGCGTACCGCCAGATAGGTACGGCAACCTTTGATGGCCTTGCCCACGGCCAGTACCTGGCCGGCTTTGACGGTAATGGGTTTCCAGAATTCCACCGTTTTGCCGTCCAGGGTCGCGTCTGTAAGGGCACCGGTCAGCGCTACTACGGAATCCTTGTGGAACTTCAGGCTGGGGCCGATCAGTGTGGACTCCAGGCCGGCGGCGTCGTTGTGGTTGCCGACAATCCGGTTGGCAATGCGGAAGGCGTAGTCGTCCATCGGGCCACTGGGCGGTACGCCGATGTTCCAGTAACCCACACGGCCAGGGTAATCCTGCACGGTGGTGTAGGTGCCGGGTTTCAGCACCTCGGCCACTGACGGCTTGAACTCAAAGCTCTCCAACGCGCGGGTGGAGACAATGCCATCCTCAAAACTTTGCTGGGCCACCACCTGGCGCAGGTAATCCAGGTTGGTGGCGATGCCCATCAACCGGGTTTCCGCAAGCGCCTGGCGCAGTTTGGCCAGGGCGTCGGCCCGGTTGGTGCCGTGCACAATCAGCTTGGCGATCATCGGGTCGTAGTGGGCGGAGACTTCACTGCCATTCTCCACCCAGGTATCTACCCGCACGCCGTCTTCCGGCCAGTACACATCCGTCAGTTCACCGGGTGAGGGTTGGAAATCCTTGAGGGGGTCTTCGGCGTAGATGCGCACTTCCATGGACGCGCCGTTCAACGTGGGTTCGAAGCTGGCCAGGTCCGGGCTTTCGCCGGCGGCGATCTTCAGCATCCACTCGATCAGGTCCAGGCCGGTGACAGACTCGGTCACCGGGTGCTCTACCTGTAAGCGGGTGTTTACTTCCAGGAAATAGAATTCGTCCCGGTCGGCGTCGTAAATGTATTCCACGGTACCGGCAGAGCGGTAATTCACCGACTGCCCGAGGGAGACGGCGGCATCCAGCATGGCCTGGCGCGTGGCGGCCGGCAGGTTCGGCGCCGGGGTTTCCTCCACCACCTTCTGGTTGCGCCGCTGCAGGGAGCAGTCCCGTTCGCCCAGGGCCACCACATTGCCCTGGCCATCGCCGAACATCTGCACTTCCACATGGCGGGCTCGGGCAATGAAGCGCTCCAGGAACACGCCGCTGTCGTTAAAGAAGCTCTGGCCCTGGCGGCGCACGGTTTCGAAGGCATCCCGCAGTTCGCTGTCGCTGTTGCAGCGGGTCAGGCCGATGCCGCCACCGCCCGCGGTGCTTTTCAGCATTACCGGGTAGCCCAGGCGCTCGGCGGTTTGCAGGGCTTCGTCCAGGGTTTCCAGCAGGCCGCTGCCCGGGGCCAGGGGCACGCCAGCGGCTTCCGCCAGTTCCCGGGCCCGGTGTTTCAGGCCGAATTCGCGCATCTGTTCCGGGGTGGGGCCGATGAACACAATGCCTTCGGCCTCGCAGGTTTCGGCGAAGTCGGCGTTCTCGGACAAAAAGCCGTAACCGGGAATGATGGCTTCCGCGCCGGTTTGTTTGGCCGCCGCCAGAATCTGGGCCTTGTCCAGGTAGGTTTCGCTGGCACCTTTGCCCACCAGCGCCACGGCTTCATCGGCGGTGGTGACGTGCAGGCTGTGGCGGTCTTCATGGGAGTGAACGGCAACGCTGCCGATGCCCATGGCTTTCAGGGTGCGGATGGTGCGAACGGCGATTTCGCCTCGGTTGGCGATCAGGACTTTCTTGAACATGTTGTTTGGTCTCCGGAGTAGGTGGATCAGGCCCTGGATTTAATGAAAGCGCGCCAGCCGCCGAAGTCGGTGACGTCGCGGGCGCCGGTGAAGCCGTAGCCTTCGCAGATAAAGCCGTTCACCCAGCGGCCATCGGCCAGCTCGACGTTGCCGATGCCGAGGGGGGCGGGGATCAGGTCTACGAAGGAGCCGAACTCCGAGGCGGCCATTTCCCAGACTTCCAGCACAATCGGCTTGCCGTGCTCAGCCACCCGCTGCAGGCCCGGTTTGGGCGGGGTGGTGTTGGGCAGGGCGTACAGGCGGTAGTTGGGGGTAGTGGTGGTTTGCTCCAGCAAACGGGCTTTGCGTTCGGTGAGCTGGGTATTCAGGGGCATGCCGGATAAATGGGCGCCCACTACCGCCACCTGAATGGTGGGAACGGCTGGTTGGTAAGTAACCACTTCCTCCGGCCGGGCCTTATCTGAAGCGCCCAGGGGTGTTGGGTGGGCGTTCAGCCACTGGCTGGCGAGGGTTTGCAGCTCCCGGTCTTTCCAGGCACCGGAAATCAGCGTAACGCCGAAGGGCAGGCCGTCGTCCCGGAACCCGGCGGGCACCGCCAGGGCGCACAAATCCGCCAGGTTCACAAAATTGGTGTAGGTGCCCAGCTGGCTGTTCAGTGCGACCGGGTCAGCATTCACGGCTTCAATGGTGGGCGCGATGGGGGCAGTGGGCACCAGCAGGCCGTCCACCTCAGCCAGCAGCGTATCGATCTGCCGCAGCAGTTCTTCCTTGCGGTACTGGGCGTTAAAGGTATCGGTGGCGGTGAAGTTCCCGGCCTTGCTGATGATTGAACGCACGGTCTCGTTCATATCGCTGGCATGGTCTGCCATAAACCCTTGCACCGCCGCATGGCGCTCGGCCACCCACGGGCCTTCATAGAGCAGGGCGGCCAGTTCCAGCAGCGGGCTGAAATCCAGGGGCACCAGTTCCACACCGGCGGTATCCAACTGGCGCCATTGGCTCAACGTGGTATGCCAGGCCGCTTCCGCCTGCTGGTCACCAAAGAACTCCGGTTGCTCGGGAATGGCCAGGCGCTGCACCGGGCCAGGGCGGCGAATGGCGGGCGCATCCAAAGGCAGGGCGCTGGGCGCTTTCCGGGAAAAGGCATCGGCTTTATCAAAGCCCGCCATCACCTCAGCCACCCGTGCGGCATCGGCAATGGTCAGGCCGAATACCGATACACAATCCAGCGACCGGCAGGCCGGTACAACACCATTAATGCTGAACAGGCCCTTGGTGGGTTTCAGCCCCACCAGGTTATTCAGCCCCGCCGGCACCCGGCCGGAACCGGCGGTGTCGGTGCCCAGGGCAAAGGGCACCAGGCCCCGGGCCACCACCGAGGCAGAGCCGGAGCTGGAGCCGCCACTGATCACCTTCGGGTTAAAACTGTTGGGCACGGCACCGTAAGGGGACCGGGTGCCCACCAGCCCGGTGGCGAATTGGTCGAGGTTGGTTTTGCCAATCACCACCGCACCGGCGGCTTTCAGTTTGCGCACCACGGTGGCGTCGTGTTCGGGGGCGTAGGCAAAGGCGGGGCAGGCGGCGGTGGTCTCAAAGCCGGCGGCATCAATGTTGTCTTTCACTGCGAAGGGAATGCCGTAAAGCGGTAACTGTTCCAGGTCACCGTCGACGCCCTCCAGCTTGTCAGCCAGTTCCGCCATGGCCTGGTGGAAGCCTTCTGCGCCCAACCGGGAGATCCAGGCGCAGTCGTCACCTTTCAGGTAATCCAGCAGTTTGCTGATCAGGGCTTCCGGTTCTGCCCCTTCTCTATAGGCCTGTTGCCAGTCTGTGATCGTCCATCCAAGGGTGGTTGGCATGGGATGTCGTCCTCATGTGTGGTCAAACTTGTATACATGAGCAATGGCAAGCTGCGTGCCAGACATCGGATAAACGTCACTATTTCAATAAAAACAGTTGGTTAATGGTTTTTGTGTGGAAGCTGGGTAAAACCGGTGCGCACCAGTACGGCGCAGAATCACACCAGAAGGCACCAAAATCAGGCCTTAAACCGGGTAAATGACGGGCATTAGTGGCGAGTTGATAGCTTGTATACTAGATAACTTGTTGTTGTGTAATGCTTTTTGTAGGAGTTGGAACGGCAGATGCAATCACCCCGTTGCGTTTGACGACTTATAACCCAACGAAAAGGACGCACAACATGAGCATCAAAAAACACGTGAAAATGGGCCTGTCTGCACTGGCACTGTCTGTCTCCTTCCACGCCATGGCGGCGGAAGACCCCATCAAAGTGGGCATTCTGCATTCCCTCTCCGGCACCATGGCCATCAGTGAAACCGCACTGAAAGACACCATGCTGATGCTGATCGAAAAGCAGAACGCCGAAGGCGGTGTACTGGGCCGCAAACTGGAGCCGGTAGTGGTAGACCCCGCCTCCAACTGGCCGCTGTTCGCTGAGCGGGCACGGGAACTGCTGGAAAAAGAAAAAGTAGACGTGATTTTCGGCAACTGGACCTCGGTTTCCCGTAAATCCGTGCTGCCGGTGGTGGAAGAACTGAACGGCCTGCTGTTCTACCCGGTGCAGTACGAGGGTGAGGAATCTTCTGAAAATGTCTTCTACACCGGCGCTGCGCCCAACCAGCAGGCCATTCCGGCGGTGGATTACCTGAAGAACGAACTAGGCGTTGAACGCTGGGTTCTGGCGGGCACTGATTACGTTTACCCGCGCACCACCAACCGCATCCTGGAGACCTACCTGAAAGACCAGGGCGTGGCCGATGCGGACATCATGATCAACTACACCCCGTTTGGGCATTCCGACTGGCAGTCCATCGTTTCCGACATCAAGAGCTTTGGCAGCGCCGGCAAGAAAACCGCCGTGGTTTCCACCATCAACGGTGATGCCAACGTGCCTTTCTACCGGGAACTGGGTAACCAGGGTGTTTCCGCCGGCGACATTCCGGTGGTGGCCTTCTCCGTGGGTGAGCAGGAGCTTTCCGGCATCGACACCGCGCCGCTGGTGGGCCACCTGGCCGCCTGGAACTACTTCATGAGCGTGGATAACGACGCCAACTACGACTTCATCGACGCCTGGGTTGAGTTCAAAGGCGACGAAAAAGCCGTCACCAACGACCCGATGGAAGCCCACTACATTGGCTTCAACATGTACATCGAGGCGGTGAAGAAAGCCGGCACCACCGATGTCGACGCCATCAAAGACGCGATCATCGGCGTAGCCGTGCCCAACCTCACCGGCGGCATTGCCACCATGATGCCCAACCACCACATCACCAAGCCGGTACTGATTGGCGAGATCCAGGACAACGGCCAGTTCTCCGTGGTCTGGGAAACGCCGTCTACCGTAGCTGGCGATGCCTGGTCTGACTTCCTGCCGGGTTCCAAAGACCTGATCAGTGACTGGCGCGCCCCGCTGCGTTGCGGCAACTTCAACGTCGTAACCGGCAAGTGCGGTGGCTCTGCGGAAGTGGCTTCCAACTAAGCGAACCAACCGGGCAGGTGAGCCTGCCTGCCCGGCTTTTCCACTCTCATTTCAACGCCAACAGGAATGAACCATGAGCATCTTCCGACTGCTCGCCGGGCTCGCTTTGGCCTGGTGCCTGGCCCTGGGGCCGGCGGTGGCCACTGCCCAGGTGCAGGACGACACCGCCCAAACGCTGTTGCAACGGCTCGCAGAAGCCAACAACGCCGAGAAAAGCAAAGTACTGAAACAGATTGCAGAAAGCGGCGACGAACGGGCCCGCAGCTGGCTGGAAGCCTTTGCCGGCGGCCGCCTGGCCACGGTGAAATCCTCCGGTGATGTGGTGCTGGTTACCAGCAACACCGGGCGCAACTGGCAAGTGGCCAGCGCCGTGACCGGTGACAGCATGGGTGAGATGTCTCGCCGGGAGCTGGACAGCATTCGGGTGAACAACGCCCTGCGCAGCCAGGTGGAAGGCATTCTCTCGGTGGTAGACCTGACGGTAGCCGACCACCGCACCCGCCGCGCCGCCGCCCGCCATTTGCTGGGCCGGGTGGATGCGGTAACCGCGCCGTTGATTGAAGAACGGCTTGAGGTGGAAGAAAACGATCGGGTGCGCGATTTGTTGGCCAACGCCCTGGCCATCCACCAACTGGAACAAGGCGACATCAACGCCATCGAACAACTCTCTGGCAGCCTGAACTCCCGCGTGCGGGCTGCTTTGAATAACGCGGCCAGCAGTGACGACCCGGCCATCGCCGCGGCCGCCGAAAAAGCCCTGGCCAGCATTGAACAGAAGCTGAAAATGAACCGCGCCGCCGAAACCCTGTACTTCGGCCTCTCCCTTGGTTCCGTACTGGTACTGGCCGCCATCGGCCTGGCCATCACCTTCGGGGTGATGGGCGTAATCAACATGGCCCATGGTGAACTGATCATGCTGGGTGCCTACACCACCTGGGGCATGCAGCAACTGTTTCCCGGCCAACCGGGCCTGGCGCTGATTCTGTCCATCCCCGCCGGGTTCATGGTGGCCGCGCTGGCGGGCATCATCATCGAGCGCAGCGTGATCCAACACCTCAAAGGCCGCCCGCTGGAAACCCTGCTTGCCACCTTTGGCATCAGCCTGATTCTGCAGCAACTGGTGCGCACTGTGATTTCCCCGCTCAACCGCACCGTGGTTACCCCGGAATGGATGAGCGGCTCCATCATGATCAACGAGGCATTGTCCCTCACCCTCAACCGCCTGTACGTGATCGGCTTTGCCCTGGTGGTGTTCGCCGGGCTGATGCTGATCATGCGCAGAACCCGCCTGGGCCTGGAAGTGCGCGCCGTTACCCAAAACCGCGCCATGGCCCGCTCCATGGGCATCAAGGCCACCAAGGTGGACATCATGACCTTCGCCCTGGGCTCCGGCGTGGCCGGGCTGGCGGGTGTGGCGTTGTCCCAGATCACCAACGTGGGGCCCAACCTGGGCCAGAACTACATCATCGATTCCTTCATGGTGGTGGTGTTCGGCGGCGTGGGTAACCTGTGGGGCACCCTGGTAGCCGGGCTGACCCTGGGCACCATCAACCAGATTCTGGAACCCTGGGCTGGCGCGGTACTGGCCAAGATAATGGTGCTGGTACTGATCATCCTGTTCATTCAAAAACGGCCGCGGGGACTCTTTCCCCAGAAAGGCCGTGCGGCGGAGGGCTGAGTTATGGCGTCATCACAAACCTGGCTGCTCCGGCCCCTGCAGGAGCGTTCCACCCAGATCTTCCTGGGCGTGCTGTTCGGCGCTTTGATAGTAGTCACTTTTCTGCACCTGTTCATGCCACAGGACAGCGCCCTGCACGTAAGTGCCTACACGGTCACCCTGCTGGGTAAATACCTGTGTTACGCCCTGCTGGCGGTGGCGGTAGACCTGGTGTGGGGTTACCTGGGCATTCTCAGCCTGGGCCACGGCGCCTTCTTTGCCCTGGGCGGCTACGCCATGGGCATGTACCTGATGCGCCAGATCGGCGACCGGGGCGTGTACGGCGACCCGGTACTGCCGGATTTCATGGTGTTCCTGAGCTGGGACACGCTGCCCTGGTACTGGCAAGGCTTCGACATGGCCTGGTTTGCCTTCATCATGGTGCTGCTGGCCCCGGGCCTGCTGGCGCTGGTGTTCGGCTTCCTGGCGTTCCGCTCCCGGGTAACCGGGGTGTACCTGTCGATCATCACCCAGGCGCTCACCTTTGCGCTGATGCTGGCCTTCTTCCGCAACGAAATGGGCTTTGGTGGCAACAACGGCCTGACCGACTTCCGGGACATCCTCGGCTTTAACCTGCGCAGCGACGCCACCCGCCTGGGGCTGTTCATCGCCACCGGCATCGCACTGGCCATTGGCTACCTGATTTGCCGGGGCATTGTCACCAGCAAGCTGGGCCGGGTGAGCGTGGCCTGCCGGGACGCGGAAGCCCGCACCCGCTTTTTGGGATACCGGGTAGAACGGGTGCAGCTGTTCGTGTTTGTGGTGTCCGCCATGCTGGCGGGTGTGGCCGGGGCCTTGTATGTGCCGCAAGTGGGCATTATCAACCCCAGCGAATTCTCGCCGCTGTTCTCCATCGAAATCGTGGTGTGGGTGGCCCTCGGTGGCCGCGCAACGCTGTACGGTGCCGTGATTGGCGCCATCCTGGTGAACTACGCCAAAACCGTGTTCACCGGCGTAATGCCGGATGCCTGGTTGTTCGCCCTGGGTGCGCTGTTTGTGCTGGTGACCGTGTTCCTGCCCAAGGGCATTGCCGGCCTGCTGCAAAAGCGCAAAAAAGCCAAAGACGACGACACCACCACCGGGCAGGAGGCCACCGCATGAGCATGTTCGAACAACTGGCGAACCGCGACCGGGTATTCGAATTCCTGGCCCCCGCCGCCTCCCCGGTGGACGTGCGCCACGGCCCCATCCTGTATCTGGAAGACGTGAACGTGAGCTTTGACGGCTTCAAGGCCATCAACAACCTGAACCTGACCATCGACGACGGCGAGCTGCGCTGCATCATCGGCCCCAACGGCGCCGGCAAAACCACCATGATGGACATCATCACCGGTAAAACCCGGCCGGATACCGGCTCCGTGTGGTTTGGCAGCCGCCACAACCTGCTCACCATGAACGAGCCGGACATCGCCAGCCTGGGCATCGGCCGCAAGTTCCAGAAACCCACGGTGTTTGAAGCCCTCACCGTTTTCGAAAACCTGGAACTGGCCATGGCCACCGACAAACGCATATTCCCGACGCTGACCGCCATCATGAAACCGGAATACCGGGACCGAATCGACGAAGTGCTGGAGATGATCAAACTCAAAACCCTGCGGGACAAACCCGCCGGCATCCTCTCCCATGGGCAGAAACAGTGGCTGGAAATCGGCATGCTGCTGATGCAGAAACCCCGGCTGCTGCTGGTGGACGAACCCGTCGCCGGCATGACCGAACAGGAAATGGAACGCACCGCCGAACTGCTCACCAGCCTGGCCGGCAAACAGTCCGTAGTGGTGGTAGAACACGACATGGGCTTCGTGCGTTCCATCGCCCGCCAGGTGACCGTACTGCACCAGGGCAGCGTACTGGCCGAAGGCACCATGGACCAGGTCTCCAACGACCCGGAAGTGATCAAGGTATACCTGGGGGAGGAGGCGTAATGCTCAAGATCCAGAAGCTGAACCAATACTACGGCGAAAGCCACACCCTCTGGGACCTGGACCTGGACATCCCCCAGGGCCAGTGCACCTGCGTAATGGGCCGCAACGGCGTGGGCAAGACCACCCTGATGAAATGCATCATGGGCGAGGAAACCACCAAAAGCGGCAGCATCGAATTTGCCCAGGACGTGGAACTCACCAAAAAGAAGATTGAGGACCGCTCAAGACTGGGTGTTGGCTACGTGCCCCAGGGCCGGCAGATATTCCCGCTGCTGACGGTGGAAGAAAACCTGCGCACGGGTTTGGCCGTGCGTAAGGACGGCAGCAAGAAAATCCCCGAGCGGGTGTATGAGCTGTTTCCGGTGTTGAAGGAAATGAAACATCGCCGAGGGGGTGATCTTTCTGGTGGGCAGCAACAGCAGTTGGCCATTGGCCGGGCGCTGGTGATTGAGCCGAGGCTGCTGATACTGGATGAGCCGGGGGAGGGGATTCAGCCGAATATCGTGGCGCAGATTGGGGAGGTTATTCGCAAACTGATTGAGGAGGATGGGCTGACGGTTTTGCTGGTTGAGCAGAAGTTGCCGTTTGCTCGGAAGTATGCGGATCGGTTTGCCATCCTCGACCGTGGACGGCGGGTTGCTGAGGGAGAGATTGCTGGGCTGAACGATGAACTGATCAAGAAGCATCTGACCGTTTAACCAGTAATATCCAATATATTGGAATAGTAAGTAGTTGAAATAGGCGCCCGAAGCATAGAAGTGAGCACCGCCCTAAATACTGAGCGGTGCTTATAAATTGTTTGCGAGGCGAGGAACTGACGAATAGGTAACACTCCAAGCTTCGTTGAGGATCGAGGCCTCCAAAAAGCAGAATATCGGATGGCACCTATATATCTAGCTTGAACTCAACGACTTCTTCTAGCCAGGGTGGACACTCAGAAAGTTGAGCATTCATCAGATCCTTTGGTTCAATCTTTTTAAGGCCCCCACCATATTTCCGCCAATACAGCTTTAAGATGTTGGTTTCTACATCTTTTAGTAGCTCAAATAGACTGTCGTAGCGCGTTGGATCCCTATCAAGTAACTCCGCAAGACGAGGTTTCGGGTACAATAAAAGATAGTTGTTTGTTGCCACAGCTTTTGAACAGTTCCTTATGAATCTGATAGGAGCAACACCTTCACTGCCTCTACCCATGTAAGTGACTAAAAACGGAGCAGGTTGTCTTCGCTCTTGCTGAGTCCAGACTCTTCTCGACTTGACAAGGGAGCGCTCTTTTATTCCACGCTGATCGGCGAGATCAAGAAAATCGTTCAGCTCTGGAAATCGTTCTCGGAGCTCTTTCTCCGCAATGCTGGTGTCAAAGAGAAAAAGTCTGGGCTCAACATCAGGGGTACCGTCTGGTAGCGAGTCAATTGTGTCGCTCTTTATATAACGTACTTTCGGAATGACTGGTTTCGTAAGTTCGCGTGGGATTTTGTATTGGATCAAATCTTTTTCTTCCATAAGGAAGAAATCGTTAGCGCCGGTAGCTATACCGCGCGTCACGTTGAAAAGCTCTCCCAGAAAAGGCCCTTCTAATAAAGGCTGGTTTTCAAATATACTACCAAAAGTCCACTTTTTCATAGATCTGAGATCTTCTATCTTAAGCAGCTTTTTTGTGCTTGGATCTTCAAGGCTGCCGCCATAACTGATTTTGACGGCCCCATGGATGTTTGGTGAGCGATTCGTAAAAATAAGCACGCATGGAGAAACTTGCGCATTCTCGAATTTCGGCGATTCATCGCTATATATATGCAGGAATTCAAGATCTACTCGACTTGATAGGTATTCTCGAAGCGAGCTCCCGTAATTCGATGACATAAAATCGGACGGAACTAGCCAAGCAGAAATGGCGTTCTCTTGCATCCACGCATGGCTTGCTAGAATAAAATAAATGTAAAGACCGGATTGCCCACTAATATTCATGCCGCTTTCGAAGATCGCCTTCTCTCGAAGTTCTTTGCTATATTTAGAATCTATATGTTGATATCTGACATATGGCGGGTTGGCTATAATTAGAGATCTATGAGGCAAGTTGTCGATGTGTAAGTAATCTCCAGGAAATACTTGTAGCCCCTTGTGCCTCCAGCGTTCCTGGGTATTCTTGGCCCTGATTTTGTTGAGCTCAATTCCTATTGCGCTCTTTATTTCATCTTCTGCGAGTAAATGCTGAAGAATCGAGAAGAATACTCCTGTTCCGATTGCAGGGTCGCCGAAGTGAATCTCAAGCTTTCTATCTCGCGCAATCGCTATAACTTTCTTTGTTATTTCCGTAGCCAATTCCGGTGGTGTAAGATAGAGACCTGTTTTATTGTTCTCTTCGGAATGGAACTTGCTCCAAGACGCCGGATCCTCCAGTGAGGGCTCCGCATGATTCATAGCTACAGCACTTTCTATATGCTCTAAAGCCTTCCGGTAGCCTTTTGTTTCATTCTGAATGCATATACAAACCATGTCGATTATATCTATCTTTTCTTGGTCAGAAAGAGACTCGACTAGATCAGGGTTAAGATTTTGTCCTGTTATTCTCAAGAATAAATTTTTAGTATCTTCTATATAATCTATGGGTTTTTGATACGACTTTTTCTTGCTATTGTTTAAAGAAATCTCAGTGATTTCACTATTCGCTGATAGATCAGCCCTGATGTTCCATGAATATTTGTTAAGAGTTTTTAGAAGTTTACGCGCATAGTCTGCAGATGTTCCATCGTACAGTGTGATATGAAATACACTGTCAGGGTAGTGAGGTTTATGAGCAAGCATTTCAAGTTCATCTGAGGAGCACTTGATGAAGACGGTCTTTCTGGAGCCATCATCTTCATGACAAAGGGCTCCAAAGGAACCCGGCGCCATTAGATCGATATATGTAGGTTTGGCGTTTTCATAAAGCTCAAGATTACTTTCAGAAAGTTTATCGATATATCTAATGGTGATGTGCGGTATGGATGTCGATCTTGGGTTTGATAGCTTTCTAATCAAATCAAGGGCAGGTGTTACGACTTGATTGTCTATATTTAGGACCAATACTTTAGCCAATTTAAATCACCAGATGACGGATAAGCTTTATGTCAGATGACGTCTCTTTGTCAATTTTTTCGAGAAGATCAAACATCAAGTCTCCAAAATGATTGGCACCTTTAAAAAGAGCTTCAACCCTTTCCTTGTTCTCAAACTCTTTGTTTATATCTTCTTCTGATAATCCTGTTTTCTCGATAAACACAGAATACTTTTTAAGAATATCGTTTATTAAACCTGCTGTGTTCGGTAGATTCTTTGCTATCTGCTCTAGGCGTTCTCTCGGCGTCATACGGATTAACTCTTTTATTTTTTGTGAGCTCACCGGCGGTTCTAAGGAACCAATGGCGCAGATTGTTGCGAAGCAGGTTATTACCCTACTATATTTCAGCTTATAGTTCTGGACCTTTCGTTTGGTTCTATCACGAGAGTTTTCTTGTATCTGGCCGTCATTATAGTTCGGTGTGCGTTTATTTTCATAGTTCAGCAGTATCGTTTTCCAATATCTGCATATGTCATTTAGTAAAAATGTTGGTTTAAAATTGTTTTCATGTTGGTCAAAGTCTTTGTAGTAATAGTCTATTACTGAATCAATAAGTTCGTTGTATTCGGTCTCGCCATATAAAAATTTACTTTCTAGCAGTAGAAGCATTCTTGCGGTGAAAAAGTTTTGATGATCGTCGGTAGGGCTACCGAGGTTCTTAAACATTTCATTAGTTGATATTATGTTAAGATACTTGCAGTCTCTAGAGAATTTTGGGAACCCGAGTTCGTCGACGACATCGATAATTTTTCCAAATAGTCTGAGCTCTTTTGTTCGAGGGTCTTCGATTTCCTCTGCTGCAGTAAAAAAGAACATGTCAATGTCGGAGTGTTTACTTGCCTCGTGTCGCGCAAGTGATCCCGCTGCAATTATTGTTAATCTTGGATAAGCCCGAGTTTCACTTAGTTTTGAAAGCTCACCCTTTAGTTCGTCAAGCCTTTTGATTGAGTAGTCTTTCCTATCTTTAAGGATGTCGGGTTGCCTTAAACTGCTCTCGTTCATGCTCATTTAAATCTCACCCTCTGATTCTTTGCATTGGCCCGTAAGGGATTTTGCCCGCTGTTCTACCTCTTTTTTACTTCCAAATGGGATTTCTTCTCTTGCTTTTCGCAATGCACGTCTTTTAAGGTACTTTTCTTGAGCTTTGTCAAAGCTATTTCCCCCAGCATTAGTCGCGGAGGCGCTTATCTGTAGATAGCGAGAAAGACAATGCATTAACGTTGCTTCGTCGATTCTTTTCTGAGGGTTCGAATATTTTGCCTTTTTTAAATCTGATAATAGATCCGTGTACTGCTGGATTGCTTGGAGATGTGTTGCATTTTTTTCTGAGACCGAATACACGTCATACAGAGCGTTCATTATGAATACTAATAATGCCGTTACAGCCACAGATAGCATTACTGGTAATCCGCTCGCGGAAGGTGCGAGCTTGGAAATGAGACCAAAATCCGCGAAGACAACTAGTGTTATAAATGCACCAGAGCACACATTCACAATTTTTTGGAAAGACAACCAATTCTGGGTTTTGTCTTCTAGGATGTCGTGTACCCCACGTTGTAGACGAATGCGGCGAATCAAATCGCTTTCGAGGCTTGGCTCGTAATGAGCTGTATGTTCTTTGCCCACTGGTGGCTAGCTCTCCTATTGAATGGTATTGTTTTATCTTCAAAATGCTGACACGCGAATTTTGCATCTTTTTGGAGTATCAACGCAAACTGTGTCTCAGTGTAGTACATTCCTCGGTCATGTTGTTGATTCTTAGCCGAAACGTAACGGGAGCAGCTAGTGCGGGTTTTTTTTGGTGTTTGTCTCCCTAAGTCTGTCAAAGACGAGTTGATGACCATCAGCGTCCCTATAGAAGGGATCCATTGGCAGTCTGGAAGAGAACTGCATGTCACAGTTTGCTACGTGGGCGAAGTATCGGCTCAGGAAGTTGAAAGAATCAGAAGTAGCCTTAAGGAGATTGCGATTCCGTCGTTTGAGGTTTCGATCATGGGGGTTGGCGTTTTCGGTGCAGAGGGGTCTATTGGACACCTATGGGCCGGCTTAGAGCCTTGGGGGGAGTTGGATGCTCTTCACAACTTCGTTCGGCTTCGGTTAGCCGATATGAATGTGAGCATAAGCCACTTGCGATACCACCCACACATAACTCTTGCCCGATTTTCGAATGAGAGATCGAAGAGCTTGGGCACCATTTTAGAAAAAAACAGAGACCGTTGCTTTCAATCGTTTAAAGTGACTGAGGTTGTTCTCTTTAAGAGCATTCCCGGTAAATTTCGTTCTACCTACCAACGGTTGTCCACCATGCCCCTGATTGGAGATGCATAACAGAATGTCGAACTAACATTATTATCTAGTTTGATGTAGTAACTGCACGATGTGGTAGTGCGATGACTCTGGGTCAATATAGGTGATGCAAATACGGAATTGCATTTTTTCGTAGAGCGCCAGCGTAGGTTGGTTGGCCTGAATTTCTATGGCACCATCCGCTACGGATGCTCTCGGCAATTCCCTAGCCGGTTTCACCTACTGTGCAACACCAACGGAACCGTCTTTGCTGCTTCACTCCTGGTATTTGAATCACGTTATCGTTGGAGCGAAAGAAACCGGCGTTCCCGCTGACTAACTGGATGCCATTGCAGCCACACCAAGCCAGGAAAACCCTGATCGCAGACGGGATGCGAGAGAGCGGGGGCAACTACAGCTCGCTATCGGGGCGCGGGCCGACTGTTCCAAGTCTAACGCATTGTGAGTGACGAGAACCCAGCGCTGGAGTTTAGTAAAGTTCAGGGGGTGAGCCTCCAGCGACGATCTGGCGATTTCTAGCAGGATTTCCTGTTATTTCTATAGAGGTCCTAATTAGGGTGTGCTGCTTTCTTTAGGGTATGGTTACAGTTCAGACTGATTCGCTCGGCGCGAAATAGCACTTGCGCTCTCATATAGGGGGGAGCAATAAGGTCATCTATGAAACAGGAAACCGACTTGGTGTCAGAGTTGACGCTAGTAACTTTCACGGGCGGCGTCTCGAAATAAAATCTCCCCTGTTGGCTTGGGGCTGCATATTGGCTAAGATTAGGGCCTTTCTGCTTCTTGGTTCTTGCGATGTAGCCATCGCTGAATCGTCTCTCTAGTTTCGTTTGAAACGCACTTGTTTTTATGTTTTTTTATTTCGACAATTTCCAGCTTAGTGCCTCGCCTCTTGAGCTCCATTGTGGCTCGCTCCTCTAGGTGAACCCGGAATAATAGGCTCTTCCCTGTAATTGCCTTATTTACGTAAGTCCCGATGCAATGCTCCATTTCTTTCCCTTCTTCAATCAGTTGGTTCGCGCTTTCTATCCGCTCAAGCCAGCTTGGAGTATCTATATTGGGGTCTTTAAATGTTATGTCAGGATCAAATTTAGTGTTCGACCTTACTGTTAATGCTACCCAGTGGTCATGTAACAGTTTTAGTTTTTCTTCATTTTCGCACTGCATTAACATGTTTCTAGCATTCTTAATATTGAGTCGATTTCCCATCTCTATTGTGTCTTCAAATAGTCGATCAACATTGCTAAGCCTTCTTGTGAAGTCCGACATTCTTCGATGGTCTTTTTTACACCAATTCCACGCTATTTTGGAAGAGGAAAGCTTTGGGTATCTTTCGTCTATGTATAATGCTTGAATAGGTATAGTGTCCCAGTGCTTAAATTTCGATATAGTTAGGTCGTTGCGGGCCTTCTTTTTAATTAAATCGAGCTCGTTTCGCTCGCCGTTTAACGTAACGATCTTTTCAAGAAATTTTACTGTTCTTTGTTTTTCTGAATTTAGTGTGAGCGCTGTAAGTTTTTTTCTTTTTACGCCAAAAATTCGCTCTAGTAAATTCTTGGAATAGCAAGATTCACTATTGATTCGATCTAAAACTATCCAAAACAATGCCTCGTTGCTCAAGATCATTTGTTGTGCTCGATTAGATTCAGCGCATGACTTTATGGCCGTCAGCTGGAGGTGTTTCAATTTGACCAGCTTGTTTAGTGCCTCGTTAGATATGGTTTTGGGTAGCTTCCCTATTAGATGGTCATGTATTGACTCCTGGTTATTGGTAAATATCGCAAAGCCTGGATCAATCTCTTTTTCTACGTTCCCATATGCTTCGATAATAATGTTTATATTATTATCTGATATTGATAGTTTTACTTTGCAATCTAGAGATGGTTGAAAGTTGATCTCTATATCTACATTCTCGCCAGCTGACGTGTCGTCTTTTGATGTTTCAGTCGCGTTGTTTTTGCACATTTTCTTTGAGGTCTTCAATTAGTTCAGATAGTTTCCGGTTTTGTTCCTCGGAGAAGGAATGAGAAAAATGTGATTGCGTAATTTCAAGTTCCAAAAGCCTAGATTCGGCAACGATTAGATGAACGCGATTTAGGTGGTCTATTGCCTGGCGTCCATCCTCTGCAAGCTTACCTAGCTCAAACTCGATCGGTCCTATTTTAGCGCGACCAGATTGTCCGGAAACCAATCTTTCCATGAGCAAAGTTATTGGCTTTCGCAAGCAAAATATAGCAACTATTGCAACGATTTCCCACGAAGCGAGGACTTCGATTAACGGTTGAATTTGCGACAAAATTTCGACCTTTCTATTTCTTTAAGTGTTTGCGACTTAGTTTATGAACCATAATATTAGCAAAAGAATAGTGAAAACAAGCATTGGGAGCAGTGACATCAACACGCGGCGGGCTGTCAATTTGGCTGATGATTAGTAAACCTGAAACAGACCTGTATTTATGAGTCAGTGTCCTCATCCTGAGGTGCCGGATTACTCTCAGCTTTAGAGATTTTCGGAGGCGGCGGGGTCCAAGCCTTCAACAGCTGCCCCGCCTCTTGATAAAAATGTGGCACCGCTTTCTCCAACTCCTCAACAAAAACCTTCCGCCCGCTGAACTTCCCGGCCAGATCCACCTCGTAAACCACTTCCAGCGTCGTGGCAGCGGTGTTGGAGGTATCAGATTCCAGCAACTCCGGTGCATCCCGTAAGTCTTTCAGTGGCTTGTAGGTTGTTTCTGCTTTGCCGGGTCTGGTGGCACGGATAAAAAATCCGGCGGGTTCTGTCTTCTTCAGTTGGCGTAAGAGCCAGTTCACCCTGGCTTTGGTGCTCTGTTTGTCCTTCGGTGCCGTCAGGCGCATGGAGCAGTAAATCATTCGTCGCTGGAGGTCTGCGGTTACTTCCAGGTCCGCCGCTGCGTTGATGATGTTGAGTGCGCAGTGCAGGGCGGGTGTTTTACAAAATGCGTCGGCATCGTCTTTCAGGCGTTTGGCAGGGTCCAGGCGGTGGTCGTTTTTCAGTTTCAGGGAAACGTCGCTGCCGGTCATCCGGGACATGATCAGGCAAAGGTCCCGTTGTTCCTGATGCCAGGCGGCGATGGTGTTCTGTACCTCATCACTGGTTTTCGCCAGCGTGGCGTTGCTCTTCACCTTGTTGACGACGTCTTTCCACTCGGCGTTCATCTGGTCGAAATGGCTGATTCCGGAGCGGTCGCTTTCAAGGTAGCGCAGTATTTCGCTGAGGATGAATACCTGGTCCTCATCTTCAACGCCGTCGTTCTTGAGCAGTAGCTGGCACTGGGTGCGAATGAAGGCCCACGACCAGTGGAAAAGCGCGACGGATTTGGTGGCGGTCTTCGGGAGCTTTACCGGGTGGTGAGTTGGCAGCGCGGCGAACTGGTTGGTGATGGTGATCACGGCATCGAGTTTGTGGGTCTTGGCCTGTTGCAGGTAGCGCGACACTTGTTCTTCGCCGATGGTGTCGTTGTTCACCTTGGCCTCTATCAGTGCCCGCCATTCACGTTTGCCTGTGCGAAGTATCAGGAGACCGTCTGGGCGATCTTTGTTCTTGATGGCTTTCTTGTCTTCGTTCTGGAATACCGGCTCTATCCAAGCCTCCAGGGTTGCGCTGGTTCCGACTCGCACGTTCAGGGATTTAAGCAGGGACTGGCGAAGCTCAAGTACGGAGCGTAGGCCTGCGAGGATAATGGAGACGGACTTTTGTTCCCTGACGCTGTCGGCAGTAATAGGGATCAGGCGCGCGGGTTCTCCGCCGATAAGGAATTCGGGACGGACTGCCATGGGTAGCTCCATGCTTTTTATAGATTTAGTTTCCGTTAAAGCTTAGCAGCGTTAACGCTGCTCATCTGAATCTAAAGTAAGAAAATGTAAAATCGTCGATTAGCATTGGAGTTGTCCAAGCCAAGGACACATTGTCTGAGTTGAAGCGGCCGCCCCTCCTGAGCGACGGGTGGCAAGATACTGGAGAACATGGAATGGATTACAAACATTGGCTCGATTTCGCACCTGCTGCGCTTTCTGCCATTGCTGGTGTTG
Source organism: Marinobacter sp. THAF197a (assembly GCF_009363275.1). Classification (NCBI taxonomy): domain Bacteria; kingdom Pseudomonadati; phylum Pseudomonadota; class Gammaproteobacteria; order Pseudomonadales; family Marinobacteraceae; genus Marinobacter; species Marinobacter sp. THAF197a. Next base: position 3,136,204 of record NZ_CP045324.1, on the reverse strand, counting down.
CGGCTGCAGTTGCTGCATTCAACTCCCTAAAGGTCAGTCGAGAGTCCAAATTGATTGCTGAGAAGAGTGCACTATCGATTGCACACAGCGAGGCAGCCCGGAAGCTTTCTGAGGTATCCGACTGCTTTGCCGTTCAAACTGTAGATTTGCATCACAGCGCTATGGCGGTATGGACAGATTTTCCGAGAGAAGTCGAACAGTACGACTGTCGCAAAGCCGGAGGTGAAGACCCGCGCCCTATCCGGCATGTGGTGAGTAATGTGGCTGAGATGCTCGAGAGATATTCCTCAGATGATGGCAGGCAATACCGGTCTGCCCGACACTATATTTTTTCTGTAATCCGTAATGGGATGGGTAAGCTGTCAAACGCTGAGTATGAACACTTGCTAAGGCGTGCAGATGGCTCTTGTGTTGATTTTGAGTCGACTTTGGGTCCACCAAACCGGCAAAAGAGCATATCTGATTCACCGGCTTTCAGATGGGGGTATTATCAGTTAGAAAGAAGGGTTGGGACTGATATGTGGAGCAGAGTATGGATCAATGCCTGGTCTCCGGGTGGGCAACTCAGGAGATTCAGTGATGAACTTGAGCAGGTCAAGCCAATGCTTGAGAACCATCTGAGCTCCCTAGAGAGCGAGAAACGACGACTAAAAAACACGGTGTTCCCGATCGACGATAACGAGTATCTGTACAGGGCGTACTCAGATGCAATTGCAATTCTTGACGGGTTGCTTGAATTCGCCAGGTTGGATCTTTTTGATGGCTATGTAGATGACCCACATCCATCTGACTTAATCCCTTTGGTTATCTCATCATGTGCTGCTGCGATCTTCACCGCCCGTGCAATTGATAATTTTAAGCGAACAAGAGAATAGTCCGCGTGGGGTAGTTTTTTGGTATTTGATCATCCAGCCAAAGCTGTCGGGTGCTAGGTCCCGCGGTATTTCCGGGGCAGGTAAGCCGATCGGTGTAATTGCAGACAACCAAAGTAGAATCTGCCCCGAAGCCCTTCAGGCTCTACCGTGCTCACACCTGATTTGCCCCGCATTAAGTTCTGCTGAGTAGGCTGAAAGTTCATGACGATGGCGTGATGGGTGAAATTATGCAACCACTCGTGTAATCCATCCCCACTCATGTAGTTTCATCAATCCGATTTGCGCTTGAACGCCGGTCGAAAGCGTAGATAATGCCCGGGCTTCTCCCGTGCCTTAACGGCGGGGTTTTGATCTTGTTGGAGGTGAACTGAATGCAAGTCGGCAATTTAATGAAAGTATTAAACTTGTTTCGCCAGAAGGAGGAAGATATCCCTATAGGTACGATTCTGGCGTTTCTCTACTTGATGGATCGTGGCGAGGCAACAGTGAGCAACCTTGATAGCTACTTCAACCTCGGAAAATCACGCGCGTCCCGAAACATGAGGAACCTCACTGATCGAGCAAGGCCTGGCAAGGCTGGAATCGGAGTGGCCTCTTACGAGCCCGATCCAAATGACTTTAGGGTAGCCATTTTCAAACTCAATGATGAGGGCGAGCAGCTCGCTCAGGAAATTCGAGATCTTTTGAAAGCAAGCGGCTTACGCACTGAGACTTGAGACCGATCTGTGGCATCTGCAGAGCCTTCGGTGACTCAGGCTCTGCAATTAACTGACAGCTTTTGGAAGGCCTATTTTTCGGGGCTTTTGATGTAGAAGACGCTCTTATCCCGAACACTCATCTCAAATAATTCACTCGCACGAATCAAATCACTCAGCTTCTTGTACCCATAGTTCACCGGGGAGAAGGAGCTGTTGTTGGAAATATACTGCCCAACCTTGCCCAGGTGCGCCCAGCCGTCGTCATCGGCGGTTTGTTCCACGGCCGTTCGCAGCGTCCGCACCAGAACCGTGTCACCCCTCAGCTCGTTGCGCGTGCGCTTTGCCGTGGCGGTTGGTTTCGTGGTGTCGCCGCTTTCATTGTCGCCTTGCTCTTCGGTGTCTTCCCGCAGGTTTTCCGTATAGATGAACTGGGAGCAGGCGTTGACGAATGGCATGGGTGTTTTGCGCTCGCCGAAGCCAAAGACCGGTAGGCCAGCTTCAAGAATACGCATGACGAGCGGCGTGAAGTCGGAATCGCTGGTCATCAGCGCGAAAGCGTTGACGTTGCCGCTGTAGAGCAGATCCATGGCGTCTATGATCATGGATGCGTCAGTCGCGTTTTTGCCGGTGGTGTAGGCAAATTGCTGAATTGGCCGAATGGCGTTGGCGTGCAGTTTTTCAATCCAGCCCCCCAATTGAGGACCATTCCAGTTGCCATGGGCATGGCGCACGTTCACAGCGCCGTACTTGGCAAGTTCCTGAAGCACGCCCTCAATGGATTGATGGCTGACGTTGTCGCAGTCGATCAGGAGCGCAATTTTGTAGTTGTTGTTCATCGTGTTTGGGCTTTCCCTGTCTTGGATGAAACTAGCCTAGAGGGCAGAGCGGTAAACTTCCATGCGGAAATTGATGTTCACCTGGTTGCGGCATGCCATTCCGTCGAACTCCAGCTGCCTGTCACGAAGGGCCTGGGCGATTTTGTCCAATGACTGTTTTAGCCAGCCGCGAGTAAAAACCGATATACCCATGGTAAGCCCTGTTACCAACTCCTTCATGCGGGCGTTGCATTTGATGAGCTCTTCCATGGCCAGCTCAACAGTATTAAGCGTTCGTTCGTTGAAGCTGTGCTTCAATGTGCGTAGCTCGTTGTCGTCGAAAAGTATGCTGATGACCGTCGCTAGGTTATCTCTTTCTTCTCTGGTTAGCATATTACTGTCCCCCGATTCCTTTCAGGATTTCGTGTTCGATTTCTTCCCAACTGAAGTTGTCCAGTACCAGTTGAGTAAACAGGTCCGGCTTATCCGATGAGGTGAGCATGATGATGGTTTTCTTCGGATTGAAAGCGATATAGGCGGTGATCTTGCCCACGGTTACCACGCTGGTTTCCTTTTCTGCCGTCGGTTCCAGGGTCATTCTGATGACGCCTTCGAGCTCCTTCCGAAACTCGGGGTTCTGAACTGCACTGAGGTCGCGATTGAAGATATAGCTGGGCGCCTTATTCATTTGAATGGCGGGATTGCCCCAGTCATCGGATGTAACAACCGTGGCAAAAAGACCTTTGCGTTTGTTGTACAGAATGAGCTCGCCATCACTGCCGATGAAGGTTGCACCGGCCAGTGATTCAAGGGGGAGCTTGATAGGGTGCGCTTTGCGGCTGATGGTGACGCCGGGTGTCTCTGTACGTGGCTCGACAGGATCAAGCACACTGAGTTTGGGAGAGGCGCAGGCCGAAGCTGACAGGCATAGCAGCAGGGCCAAAGCGGTTGTTCCGAGTCGCTTCATGTTCCGGTTCCTTTGGAGAATTTTCAGTCCTTTGGGCGAAAGTCTACTGTTTGAACATGCGGATGGAAAGGGGGCAGTCCTGGTGTAACTATCACGACGCCTATTAAAGCAGGGTGGGCTTTGGGGATGACCTGCCCCGGTTTTGCTACAGTTATGACTCCAGGCTCCTGAGTAAATAGCGCAGACACAGAGGCAGCATGAAGTATTTTGCTTACGGCTCGAACATGTCACTCCTCAGGTTGAGAGAGCGGGTTCCAAGCGCGGAGCGAATCGGTAGGTTCACACTCGTTGAGCATGCCCTTCGGTTTCACAAGTGGAGCAGGAAAGACCAATCCGCGAAATGCGACGCACTGTTTACCGGAAATCCGGAGGACGTTGTCATTGGCGCACTGTTTGAGATACCGCGCAGCGAAAAAGGCCCGCTGGACAGGGCTGAGGGGTTGGGTTTCGGTTACGAGGAAAAGCGGGTCACGGTTACGGATGCTCTTGGGAATGCCGTTGATGCTTTTACCTACTGCGCAACGTCAACGGATCCCTCTTTGTTGCCTCACTCCTGGTATTTGAATCACGTCATCGTTGGTGCGAAAGAAACCGGCGCTCCCGCTGACTACCTTGAGGCCATTGCGGCCACGCGAAGCCAGGAAGACCCTGACCGAAAACGGGATGCGAGGGAGCGGGCCATCTACGGTTAAAAGCAGCCCGCCTGCTCGTAGTATTCCATTAGTGTCCCCAGGCGACGATCCGTCATGGGAAAATCGGGACAGGTTTAATTTCGCGACGTCTCTGATGGCTCAGGAAAGAAGATCCAGAAAAAGCAGATCTGCCCGGGTTTCGCCTTCGCTCAGTCAGCGTCATTTACCTTGTAAACTGAAGCAGTCCAATTCCAATACGAATTGCCGCGTTAACTTTTTCAGCCGCCTTGTGTGTTGGTCTGCCGTGAGAAAGCCCTCCGCATCGAAACAATCTTCTGCAAAAGGAATAGAAAGTTGGTCAGGCGAGACAAAGGCACCAACATTCGAGAACAACTGCCTCGAAGCTTGCAGCCCTCGTACTCCACCTAACTTACCTGGCGATGCAGACATTAATAACACCGGCTTACGTCGAAACGGTCCGGCTACTAGATGGTCAGGAACAGGTCGTGAAAGCCAATCGACTAGATTCTTGAGTAATGGCGTAAAGAAACCGTTGTATTCGGGGGAGGTGACAATGAAGCCTCTGGCCGTACTAATTTGTTCATGTATAAGACAAAGATCCTTAGGCAATCCATTCCGATCTTCACTATCTCCATTATATAAAGGAATGTCGAAGTTACGCAGGTCTAGGAAAGTCGAAGACACTCCCTCACTCTCTAATTCATTTACAACAGATTTAGCAAGCATAACGTTAATTGAGTGATCACGTAGGCTGCCCGAGAAAACAATAATATTACCTGTTTGGCTCATACCAAGGCTCCATTAGTTAATTTTTTGCTCCGGATTTATAGCACTGGTCTAGACTCTAATCAATAATTGATCTGCTGAGAAAATAATATCTAAAAAAGAGCAATTTTTTCCAATACTGTTATGACTTGATTCCGGAGAATGTACTCAAAGTCTATTCAATGGAGCTGATAGATGAGTGCTACTAACTTCTGGCCACGCGCTACTAAATACGACGTTCATGTGCTTCCACTGGATTTTCCGGGAACTCTTAGTAACACCGCGAGAGCTTTGATCAATGAAACTCTTGTTTTAACTGATATGCTCAGAGCCAATCAAAACACAGATCATCGTTGGCAGAGCCAGATCACGGCGTTAACGACGCAACGGCTTAAAACTGCCTTTCTATCACTCTCTAATCACCTGAATGACAAGGACTCTAAGCTGGCGCTAGAATGGAGAGCTCAAACGTTTGATGATCAAAATGCAAAGAAGGAGCTATGCGAGAAAATTGCTCAGATGGACGAAAAAGAACTGGTGTGCTATTCCGGTGCTATGTCGACTTGGGTGGGAAAGTCCAAAGAGCTTTTTTATTCGACCTTTTACGCAACTCCGAATGAAAATCTTCAATATGTGTCAAATGTTGTAGATGAGAATATTGATGAGGCTGTTTTAACACTTAAGAAAAATATAAACGCAGAGCTCAAATGCCTGCCGTTCTGTGGATACAAAATTGTAGATCTATTTGCTTCCTCAGGTGAGGCCAATTTATACCCCAAGCATTTCGCATATTTCATGCCTGAAGATGAGGGTGTCAAGTACGCAGGAACTAAAAGAACAATCGTGTTCGCTAACGTTTACTCTGCTTTATTTGAGAATATTTCGACACAACGTCTCGCAGTTTATGGTTGGGACAGTAGCGATCTCCCCTCCAATAATAACCTTAGCACCTACCTGATCGCCTGGTTTCGGGGGCACGATCTTGGTCACTCAATCGTAACCCCTACGACCAGCTTTCGTGCATTGAGCAAGTGTGACCGGTGGGGCTCAATGGTGGTACAGGAAGCCTTGGCAGACATTTTTGGTCTGCTAATTTGTACTACCAGTTCGATAGTTAATGAACTGAAACTGAACAAAGAAAAATTGGCCCGAGTATATTTGTTGGAGATGCTCCGTTACCTGAGAAGAGGACCGTGCGATTTCCCAGATGCGGGCGCCGCCTACGTCCAGCTCAAGTTTTTTATCGAATCGGGATGCTTGGAGTTAAAGAGTAATGGTGAAATTCATGCTGACCTTGCAGGATTCTATCCTGCGGTTTTGAGGTTGGCTGGGCATCTAACTGAGAATATTCTTCAGGGCAACATTGAAAGCGCTGAACTTTTTATGCGTAGCTATTGCCCGCATCACGATGTTGAAAACTGTACCAATATCATGGCGAACTTGGGCGTGATTACTGACACCATTGAGTATGAACAAAGAATAAGGGAGGTCTAAATGGAATTTTTTAATGGCTTCCTGCTGAGTCTTTCCTTATGCCTCGATATTGGCATAGCGAATGTTGCAATGATTACCTTAGCCATGCAGCGAGGATACTTCCAAGGCTTCTCCCTCGGTGTTGGTACGTGTATCGGCGATTTAATTTATGCCGTTTTGGCTCTTTTCGGTATGGCTGCCTTGTTGCAGTATGAGTCTGTTCGATGGACTCTTTGGGTCGGAGGCTCGGTAATTCTTTTGTACTTCACATATAAGATGCTTCGCTCTGCCGTCGTTGAAAGTCATTCCGTAGAGATTGAGGAAAACGGTACATCGTCAAGTTATCTTCAAGATTTTTCGAAAGGTGTATTCTTGGCTATGTCCTCTCCCACTGCAATACTGTGGTTTGCTGCAGTGGGTGGAGTCATTATTTCACGGTCTGGCGATCAAGGCCTACAAAGTGCCTCTCTTTTCCTAACCGGCTTCTTTGCGGCTGGTATATTCTGGGCTGGTGTACTCTGTTTTGTCGCTAGTCAAGGAGGAAGGGTGCTGGGGGAAAGGCTGCTTAAATACTCATACTATGCTTCAGCTGCCATTTTTGCTTATTTTGCGGGGTACGTCATTATCACAGGTTATGCAGAGTTTCTAGGATAGCTTTATTTCTTGTGATCGATAGTAAAGGTCAGGTGTCATAGCCATGACCTTTCTAAACGTATTAATAAAATGACTTTGGTCATAGAATCCTAGATCAGCCATCACATCGATTGGTCTAATTCCGTCTCTAATCATTCTTCGGGCCTCAATGAGCCTCAGTTGCATATGATATTGCACTGGCGCGATTCCGACCTCCTGGCGGAATACTCTTACAAAATGGTACTTGCTGAGCCCGACTGATGATGCGAGGGATGAAAGGTCGATCTTACCATCAAGGCAATCTTTCATGTTGTTTATTGCCATATTAACCGAGTGCCTTTTGCGCCCGGTAACAGGTTCATCTTCTTCTAATAGTGTGGCTAGCAGCCAGAGAATTGACTCTTCCTTGTACTCAGAAGAGCTTCGCGCAGTTAGATAGCACTCTTGTATAGCCCTAAAGATTTTTTCGTTTTTTAGGGCGCCCTGTTGCAGTAATGGATAAGAGTCTCTGTGAGCAATATTGTTATCTATCGCGACCTTTTTAATTGTGTCCGGATTTATATGTAGACTAACGAATTCGACGCCATCGCTACAGAATTGTGAGGATTGTATCGCCATTGGGTTGTATACAGTGACATATCCTGCCGGCACAATATAATCCTTGTTGTCAACCCAAATGCTTTCTGTTCCTTTTAGGTTTGCAGAAATAATATACTCTTCATGTGTGTGTTTCGGATAGGAAGTGCTGATGGCGCATACTCTTGAGCACTCAATATCTTCACCTACATAAAACCTGAATCCGTGAGTTCAACCGGCTGAAACTGTATCCAAAGCCTGCAATAACAAGGCCTTGGGCGATATAATAGCACCTGACATCCATTCACCCAGTCAGTGCATTTGGCTCATGCGTACTTTCACTCTCCAGCAATCCCGAACCGAAGTCTATACACCCCACGGCGGACTGGCCCTGGTGGGCCACTGCCTGAACCGGCACACGTCGCTTATCAAAACCGCTCGCACGGTCGCCAAGCGCCACGGTATTCCGAACATTGAGCTGATCCGCACCTACCTGGGCCTGATCACGCTGGGCAAGAGCGACTTCGAGGCGGCCGAGCCGGTACGAACAGATCCGTTCTTCAAATCGGCCATGGGCATCAAGCAGTCGCCATCTTCAGCCCGTTTGCGCCAGCGATTTGATGAAGATGCCCAAGCCCTGACGCCATTGCTGGAGGATGCCAGCGTTGAATTTCTTCAGTCCGTCGAAGCGCCGGTGTCACCACTGGCGATGGGCCATGTTGCCCTGGATATGGATGTCTTTCCCATGGACAACAGCCAGACCCATAAAGAGGGTGTCAGCTACACCTACAAGGGTTACGACGGCTATGCACCCATTGCCGCGTATCTGGGCCAGGAAGGCTGGTGCCTGGGTTGCGAGCTACGCCCTGGCAGCCAGCACGCCAATAATGGTTTTCTGGATACCCTCAAACGGGTTTTGCCCCGGGCCCGGTCACTGACGGACAAGCCCATCCTGCTGCGTCTGGACAGTGCACACGATGCCCGTGACAATCGCGACTTCCTGCGCGAGCAGGACCAGATCGACTTCCTGATCAAGTGGAACCCTCGCAAGCAGGACCCCCTGGCCTGGGCGGACAAGGCTCAGGCCCAGAAGGCCTGGACACTGGAGCGCGACGGCAAGATGGAAGCGGTTCTGTCAGAAGACCTTCCGGACGAACCCGGTCTGCGCCGCATCGTGAAGGTCACTGTTCGCACCAGTGATGCCGCTGGCCAGTTGTACCTGGAGCCGGAGGTCAGCCTCGAAGGCTGGATTACTTCCTTACCAGTCGACGAGGTCAGTGACCAACAAGTCATGGCGCTGTATAGCGACCACGCCACCAGCGAACAGTTTCACAGTGAGTTCAAGACCGACCTGGACCTGGAGCGCCTGCCCTCCGGCAAGTTCGACACCAACAACCTGGTCATGGCCTTCGCCACCATGGGTTACAACGTGCTGCGCTGGATGGGCCTGAGACTGACCGCCCCAGATGCGCCAGTGCGCCATCCGGCCAAGCGCCGCCGCCTGAGAACGGTGATGCAGGAACTGATGACCATGGCCTGCCGCCTGGTGCACAGCGGCCGGCAGTGGATTCTGCGCTTTGGTCGGCACTGTCCGGGCTTTGCCGTTTACCGCGACCTCTATGGAAGCCTTGCCGCCTCCGGTTAAGCAAGTCCGACAACAGCCGCTACCTTAAAGCCACCCGGAAAACCAGCCCGGGGCAACCCGCTATTGCCTGACGACCAGAAGTTGATCAAAACGCGCCCAAATTTGGCCGCTGATCGACGTCAGACTGCACGTTCCGGCATTATCAACCTGCTTTTGACCAAGTGATGGCTCCTGTTAGCGCCGATGGCGCTTTGCGGAGTATACTGGCCTGCAAAGTCACTGATTCAGGTAAAAATCCTCAATTCCGATACTCACCAGTAATTCTCCTAGGGAGGCTCTGAATAAGTCTCAAAATCAGCGATAATACGGTCACCGTCAACCGCACAGGATTCGTTGCCACCATGGATCAGATTACCTTCTCCGAAGCTGAGTACCAGACCAAGAAGCGCAAGACCCGCCGCGAGATCTTTTTGGAGCGGATGGACAAGCTGATTCCGTGGAAGCAGTTGGAGAAGAAGGTAGCCCGATATTATCCCAAGGGCCAGACCGGCCGACCACCGTATCCGCTGCCGACCATGCTGCGAGTCCACTGCATGCAGTTGTTCTATAACCTCAGCGACCCAGCCATGGAAGACGCTCTTTACGAGATCGAATCCATGCGGCACTTCGCTGGTCTGAAGCTGGACCGCCTGCCGGACGAAACCACCATTCTCAAGTTCCGCCATTTCCTTGAACGCCACGGACTCGGCAAGGTGCTGTTCAAAGAAGTTAACAAGCACTTGGAAAAGAACGGCCTGATGCTGCGCGAAGGCAGCATTGTGGATGCCAGCATTATTTCGGCACCGAGTTCCACCAAGAACAAAAGTGGTCAGCGGGATCCAGAGATGCACCAAACCAGGAAGAGCAATCAATGGTATTTCGGCATGAAGATGCACATCGGCGTTGATGACACGCTCGGACTGATCCACAGCATCGACACGACGGCCGCCAACGTCCACGACATTGTGCCGGCCGGCAACCTTCTTCACGGTGACGAGCAGCGCGTGTTCGGTGATGCCGGTTATCTTGGCATTCAAAAGCGGGATGAGCATAAGGATCGCAAAAACGTCTCTTGGTTCATTGCCAAACGCCCCGGTTCTCGTAAAAAACTGGACGACCGAAAGTTGAAGGCTGAAAAGCTCAAAGCCAGCGCCCGTGCCAAAGTGGAACATCCGTTCCGGTACATCAAACAGGTCTTTGGCTACAGCAAGGTTCGCTATCGCGGCCTGGCTAAAAACAGTAACCGATTACACTTGCTGGCCGCGTTCAGCAACCTGCTGATGGGTGAAAAATACCTGCTGGCGTAGTGCCAGTGCGCCTGTTTTCCGCCGGAATCGCGGGAAACGGGCAAAAAATGAACAAATAGAGGGGCTGATCGTGCCTAAATTGCCTTTGAATAGCTTTTTTTGAGCTAATAAAGTTATTCGGCAAGAAATCAGGCATTAATCAGACCCTCCCTAGAATTTTTACGAGCTCTTCAGTCCTTTGCGCATGTCTCGACATGCCATACCTGGAGTTGAAAAAGCTTACCATGTCCCTGTTGGGAGGGGATAGGTTGCGCTTTCAATGCCACCTGCTATCGCTATGGCCCATAAGGCCCATCGGTGGGTGGCTTTACGTGAAACAGGTGCCGGCATCTAAAAAATGGGATCGCCCGTGGCTTTGACCGCATAGAACAGGCAATCGCTCTTCGCAATCACCGGGTTGGTGGTGATCATGAAGGTCTTGATGGCCTGGGCGGGGTAGATTCGCCCATCCTTGATTCGAAGCACCTGTTCCATGTTCTCGGCGCGGTTGTGGCTGATCGCCGTGAGCACGTCCAGGCCTTTTTGCCCAACCCATCCGAGAGGCTCATCCGGCGACACAATCCCGAAATTCCGGTGTTCGATGTCGGGCGGAAAGGTGAGGTCCGCCTGCCCACTGGGCGTTAACCGGTATTCGATGGTCGCATCGGGTGCCAATTCCACTCGAATCGGGTTGCGCAGAACAGCAACGTTCCATTCCGCTTTCTCCAGCGATAGCACGTCAGATTGCGAGGCATACCGAACAAGCCCTTCGTACGCCAGTTGGTGCGCGTGATCATCCTGGGCCCCGCCACACTCGATGGTCACGGTGGGCACCTCCTGCTCGGAATATTCCATCAGTGCACCCAGGCGAAGGTCCGTCATGATCAGCCGGTCGGTAAAGAGCGAAGCCAGCGCTTGATGGGCAGCGTCGTTGGTGATGGTCACGCCTGCCGGGCACTTGGCGTAGCGATAACCGCCATCGGATCGTCTTCGGACATCAATGGCAGGATGGGGGGATACAAGGATGCCGAGGCTGCAAACAGCTCCCAGGCGCTGCGTGCCCAGCCGTTGCCGTAATATACCCTTGGCGGGTGTTTCCAGGTTCTGTGGTTGGGCGAGCGGCTGTCGACGGATTGTTTGAACAGGGCGATACGGGTTTCGTCCCAGAGTTGGTGGCCCCTTCCATGGTGACGTCGTCTGCTTCCAGGTTGGTGACGTCATTGCCACCGATATGGATCCTGAACCCTGGCGGCTATTTCTGTGTTGATCGGTTGAACACGCAGGTCCGGGTTTACGATGTAGAACTCGACCTCGGCACCAATGGAAGAGTCTCCCTCACCAAAGCCGGGCCGGTCCAGAAGGCGGGTGAGTGCGGTAAGGTCCGTTCGTACCTTGGCCGCAAAACGGTCAAATTCTTCCGGCGTAAATTCCGATTGTTGTATCGACAGTCCCATAGCGGTTGTGTCTCTAGTGCTGGCTTACTTTGATAGTAGCGGAAATGAGGTGTGGAAGCCGGGACAGATTTATTTTCGCAGTTTCCCTGATAGTTCAGTCGTGATTTTGAGTACTACCTGACAAACCTTCAGGGGTGGAAGGTTGGCATGAGCGTACCTATTTAGGTACACTTGGATTGCGCCAAGGAAGGGTTGTATGACAAGGAAAACAGTTAACGCCGTGTTTTGGTGGGAGTAAGAAAATGACACAGCATAAACACGTTGGCAGCTCTCTCGATGATCTACTTGAAGCTGACGGCACACTTGAGCAAGTAGAGGCTGAGGCGCTGAAGCGGGTGATCGTCTGGCAGATTCAGCAGGCGATGGGGCAAACGGGTGTGAATAAGTCTCAGCTTGCCCAGAAAATGCATACCAGCCGAACGGTGGTTAACCGCCTTCTTGATGAGAAGGATACTGGTGTAACCATCACAACGCTTGTGAAAGCGGGGCGGGCTTTGGGGATGACCTGGACATTGCAGGCCGGGGAGGATAACGGATCTCCTCGCGCGGCTTGAGTGGAGGCCTCACCCCATCTCAACGATTATCCTGGCTCAGGGTTAGAACGCCCGATTGCTGGGAGAAGTTCAGCTGCCCAAGCACGCTCATCCCCAACAACACAATGTCGGGGTCCATGGCGGGGTTGATGGTGCCGGGCACATTGTAGAATGTCATGTCGCCCAGGCGGAGTTCCTGAATGGTCGTGCTCCACACATTGACGGTGCCAGCGGCGGTATTTGCACGGCCGGATTGGCCCTTTCTAAGGCCTGCTTTTTGGGCGAGGGATTCTGAGACTGTCACGGTTGTGGCGCCGGTATCCAGGATGAAGGTGACACGCTGGTTGTTGATGGTGCCGTTCGCCAGATAATGGCCCTGGCGGTTGGCCTGCAGTTCAATCTCTGTGACGCTGCCGCGGGTGTGGCTGACTAGTTGCTGGTTGGGGTTGTTTTGTTGGGAGTCCCAGCTGCCGAAAAAATGCGTGACAGCGGCGAGCAATACAACCCAGAACACAGCGAAGTACAGGAGGTATCGGATTTCGGGTTTGATGATGCCAGGTTTGCTCATCCTGTTCCTTGTTGTGGGGCATGGGCAGGTTGTTCCAATACTACCTTGGCCACTCGCTCGGCGATAGTTTGATCGTCTTCCCGAGCATAGCCTTCCATGTTGCTCCATCAATGCCATCAGCCGAATCCTTCTGGCGTGAATTACAGCAGGCGTAGAGGGTCTCGGCTCGCCGCTTGATTTCCGGCCATTTGACCCGATTATTTCAACCATCTGACAAATCAGAGGCCGACCAATCATGACTGACATTCGACACCTGGTGTGTCCCCATTGCCACAAAGTGAATCGCGTACCGGCCGACAAGCTGTCTGCCGGTGGCAACTGCGGTGCGTGCAAACAAGCTCTCTGGCCAGACCAGGTGCTGGATCTTACGGAGCAGTCGTTTGCGGCACACACCGGGCGCAGCGATGTGCCGGTACTGGTGGATTTCTGGGCCAGTTGGTGTGGCCCCTGCAAAGCCATGGCGCCACAGTTCGAGCAGGCGGCGAAAACCTGGCAGGGTAAAGTGCGCTTTGCAAAGCTGAACACCGAACAATCACCGGGGCCGGCTGGGCAGTTTGGCATTCGCAGCATACCCACAATGATCCTGTTCCAGAACGGCCGGGAAGTGGCCCGTCAGAGCGGTGCGATGAATCAGGCGCAGATCAGCCAGTGGCTGCAATCGAGCGGGATTCGGTAGCTCCGGGAAGCCGGGACAGATCTGTTTTCTGGTGAATTAGCGGCATTTCCACTCTGAATAAGAACGTACCCGGACCCGACATGTTTAAACCCAGTTGTTACAGCTGCCGAAAAAAGTTTGAGCCATCTGCGTTGCGGGTTTCTTACTCTAAGAATTACTGTGAGAGCTGCGGCGTTGGGTTGTTTGGTGAGGAATACTTCAGCTTCCCGCCAAAGCCTGCTCCAACTATCCGGAGGAACCTGGCGGTTCATGGTGCAGTGTTGCTTCTCGCCGGTGCTTTCTTTTTGTTTTGGCTGTCTGTGAGCGTTGTTGAGTTTTTCTAAACATTTGCTGAATCGATCAGCGCGGCAATTTCCCGGTCAATGTCCTCGTGTTTCACCAGCTGATCAAACCACTGGTTGGCCACGTTATCACTGGTCAGCCCCAGCAGAGCCCCAATAATCATACCCCGATGCACGTTATCGCCGCCCAGGTTGGTGTTCACCCGCAGTGCAAGCCATGGATCGTGACGGTATTTGTAGGCGAGGTACAGTACCACCGGCCAGGAATCTGAGATGTAACATGCGGGCGAGTACATCCGGCCAACTACCTGGTTTTCTGGCAGGTTTCGTTTCAACAGGGCGGCAACATCCAGTCCCCGCGCACCTTTGGCGGCGTCTTCAAAGAGTGCTTTTATGCCGTCTTCGCCTGGCCCTTCCATCAGGCCGCACAATAAGGTTACGTAGCGGTCGCACACTTGCATCAGGCCTTCATCCGGGTGGGTGAGCGTCAAGTGTTCCCGGCAAAGGGCTTGAAGATAGGGAATGCTCGTACCCCGCAGGCGTTCCGAAAATACCAGCGGTGCGATAGTTACCAGGCCGCCAGCCGAGGGGGTATCGTGGGTGATCATGCCGCATTTTTCTGGCGGAAGGCCTTTCTCAAGGTTGGCAAAGAACCCGCGATGGTAGGATTCGGCATAGGTGTCTGGGTGGCATGGAGGATCGGCGGTCATAAAACCGATGTAGGCCTCAAGGAAGGTTTGTGAGCGATAGTGCCCGTTATCTTTCGCGAGGCAGCGCATGAGCACGCGGCTGCAAAGATAATGGGTGGTCAGGCATCGTCGATCGCCCGCACACAGCGGTGGAACAGCTCCGCTGAGTAGAACGGGTGTTCGCCTGGCCGTAGCGCCAAAAACAGCTGGCCACCGGATTCGCGGATTCCCCCCTCGATCATCAGGTTATCGCTCATCTCGAAATCCTCAATGGTGTGGCCCAGTTCGTCCTGGCAGGTTGCACCCGCCCGTTGCTGATACAGCCGGTTGTCCAGGGTGAACCCGAAGGCGGGCTTGCCCTGGCCGATCATGTAACCCACCTCGAACACAGTACCCGGATCGGCGCTAATACCGCGAAACGGTGTGAGGTTGGCAATGATGGCGTCGCAGCTGTCCATCAGTTCGCGGTTGGCCTGGTATATCCGGTGGCCACGCTCGTGTTTTACCTCCTCATCCGAAAACTCGAGCGCTGTGTCCAGCGGGTCGACGCCCTCGAATCCGGCGTCCCGGAGCAGGCGTTTTTTCTCAGCCACGATGGCCTGGTGTTCCTCTGCCGGGAAGAAGACTTCGGGGCCGGCGAGGTAGATGCGTTTTGGTTTTTGCATGTGAGTATTGTCTGTCAATTCGGCGTTGACTATTGGATACGAGCCGACCGATCGCTGGATGGGTGTGTTGGTAAGTTTAGTTCAATCCAGTCTTCCCGAGTCCCTTTGAATGTCATTCCTAAAGGCGATTGCTCAACTTTGAACATTGCGATGAACGGGCCGTCTGGCAAACGATACCAGAAATCTCTGGGCACGCAGATTTGGAAATACATTCGGTCCAGTTGATCATTTTCAAGTTGATAGGTGCACGAGTGGCGACCACCGCCACGGTATTTTGTGACTTGGTATGCTACCGTTATTGTCTCACTACTCAGCATCGTCCAGATGCGCGGGATCGTGTAACCGAAGGATAAGTGGCACATCATCCAGAGCAACAAGGGGCAACCTATGAAGGTGAGGCATTTTTTGCCAAGGCCAAATGAATGCCATTGGGGATCCGGAGTGATCTTTCCCGTGTGAAGCAGGTACCCGGCCCAAAGCGATACCACGATGACGACAAATGCCGATAGGTATAGAGCAATCGTCGCGACCTCTGGATTGGGTAAGAAGTTTTTAGGGCCGAATATCTGAGGTACTGAGAGGATGACCATTGGCAGCAGAATGACGCACAGGACTTTTTGGTGCCGATTCATGCTGGATTTAAGGCCAGTTCTTTTCATACATAATCCCTTACAGTCAGGCCGCGTAGTCCTTACGCAAGCGGGGGGTATCGTACCAAATGCTTGTGCGTAGCACAGCATACCTTTGACAGAGAGAGCTAACCCCCAAAACAAAAAATGCTCAAGGAGGAGTAAAGTGCTTATCAAATATTTCCTGGGCCACAAAAAGGCGCTCACCCTATGTGGCGGGTGCCTGGTGATTGCCCTGACGCTATACCCGATGTTCTATCGCACCTGGGCTTTCGGTTCCGATGCCTGGGGGCTGACAGTCATAGCGCTTCTTGACCCCGAAGAAGTGCCCTGGAGCCCCTCGGATTTCAATAGTCTGGCTATCCGGCCTGCAGTGGCCTACTGGCTTCTCACCAATTTCGACTGGCCCTATGAACGCTGCGGTAAAGCGATGACGGCGATGGGTGGCTGTTCGCAACCTTTGGTCAATTTCGTAGGCGCCTCGTTGGATAGGCACGATGCTGAGTCCATCATGACGCGCCGTGGCTATGCGTTACTTCGACACTTTGCCGCAAGGGGAGAGCCGTTGAACGGCTACCACAGCGGGCTGGCACCTGTGCATGAGGCCGTGCTTTACGCCAATGTGGGTTATCTCCGCGCCCTTCTGGAGTTGGGGGCGGATCCAAGCCTGCCGATTGATAGTCCGGGGAAGGACTATCATGGCTTTAACGCTTTTGAGTTTGCGGTGTTTTTGGAATCCCGGAACCAGGAAATTTATCAGACTATCCGGGCAGAGCTTGATGCTCTATAGGCGGGCTCGATCGTCCTCAACCGCTTCCGTTGTTTTAGGGTTGTTTCGCGATGGCTAAACTTATACTTATCACTCGAATTTCTCATCCAGGAGTTGCGTTATGGGTCTGGCCATCGCACTGCATGTCCTATCTGCCGTAATCTGGGTTGGCGGTATGTTTTTCGCCTACATGGCTATGCGCCCGGCAGTGGTTGAGGTGATTGATGCCTCACAGCGAGGCGCGCTCTGGTGTGCCACCTTGTCACGATTTTTTAAATGGGTATGGGCGGCGGTGATTCTGTTGCTGGTCACCGGGTACTGGATGATTTTCAGCGTGTTCGGCGGCATGGCCGGTGCCGGCTGGCATATCCAAGTGATGCAGGCGCTGGGTATTGTGATGATCCTGATCTACGCCCACGTTTATTTTGCGCCCTTCCGGCGGCTGAAACAGGCAGTGGCCAATCAGAACCCCCAGGAAGGCGGGCGCCAGGTGGGGCAGATTCGAAAGCTGGTGGGCACTAATTTGATTCTTGGGTTGATTGTGGTTGCGATTGGAGCTGGTGGGCGGTATTTGTGAGCGGGCGGTTGCTTACGTCAGCAGTTAAGTCGGTCGCTAATCTGGTAGGCGGGCGTTACGCTAAGCAATCTCCCTTTTGCTATGGTGAAGATATCAAGAAGCCAAAAAAGGAACTTTGTTATGTGGTTTCGCAGGACGATGTTACCGCTTTGCGTGTTCTTTATCGCCCCTTTGCCACCGGCCTCTGCTGAGGTTTATAAATGGGTCGATGATGCTGGCAACGTTCACTTCGGAGACCGCATTCCGGAACAACACAAGCAGTCAGGAGAGTCTGTCGACCTTTCAGTTCGCATACCTTCTGCTGAAGATCAGCGCCAGGCTGAAGCTCGTGCTGAGTCGTTGCAACGCGTAGCAGGAGAGTTGGGTGAGCAGCGACGGGAAAAAGAGCGCATGGAGGAGTCAGAACAAGTACCGGCGCAGCAGAATGTGTCTACCCTGCCGGAGGAGGTGAAGCCGGGTCAGGGGCGCCTGACCCGTGAGCAGCGTATGGCCAATTATGAAGCGGAGATGCAGCGGTATAGGGAAAGTATGGCGTGTTTTGGCAAGTACCAGATCAAGGGCGGTGGTACCAGGGGGTATGCCTTTGAGGAATGCGAGTCCGTTAAGAAACCGCGCTATCCCGATGTACGTTAGTTCTGGACCACACCCTGGTCAGTCCATACAAGGTAGGTCAGCGTTTGGTGTGAGGAATCTGATTCTGGAGCTGTGATTGCCGCTTTAAGACCTGTAGTAACCCCTTAATACCCGCCCCGACACCACCGCTGCTAATGTTTCCTGACCTGGCAATACAAACACAAGGAGACAGCCATGAGCGGGAAGAAGATTCTGATGATTACCGGTGATTTCACCGAAGACTACGAAACCATGGTGCCGTTCCAGGCACTGCAGGCCGTTGGCCATACGGTTCATGCCGTCTGCCCGGACAAGAAAGCGGGCGATACGGTCGCCACGGCGATTCATGATTTCGAGGGTGACCAGACCTACACCGAAAAGCCTGGCCACCGGTTCGCCTTGAATGCGGATTTTGATGGACTGAAGCCGGCAGATTACGACGCGCTGGTGGTGCCCGGCGGCCGTGCTCCGGAGTACCTGCGGCTTAACCAGGGTGTGCAGAAGCTGGTTCGCCATTTCTTTGAAGCCAACAAGCCGGTGGCGGCGATCTGCCACGGTGCTCAGTTGCTGGCCGCAGCAGGGGTTCTGGAGGGCCGTAAATGCTCTGCCTATCCGGCCTGCCAACCAGAGGTTGAGCTCGCAGGTGGCACCTTCGCCAGTATCGAGGTTGATCAGGCGGTCACCGATGCTAATCTGGTAACAGCACCTGCGTGGCCTGCCCATCCGGCCTGGCTTGCGCAGTTCTTCAAGTTGCTGGATCAGTAACGCAGCAGGGGCCAGGGCGCCGGCCCCTCAGTACCGTCAAGCGCCATCACCACATTCGGGGAGGCCGTTATGTGCAAGCTCTTTATCAACGCCAATTCGGAGCTTTGGGTTAGCCGCACCCACTCCCTGCGAATTGACGGCATGGTCACCAGTGTGCGGATGGAAAACGCCTTTTGGCAGGTGCTGTCGGAGCTGGCTGAGCGCGATGGCATGAATCTGCCGCAGATGATCACCCGGCTTTACCACGAGTCCATTGATGCGGGCCATGATCTCGGCAATTTCACATCCTTCCTGCGGGTTTGTGCGTTGCGGTATCTGGAATTGCAACTGAGTGGTGACGTGCCGAGGGATACCCGGGTGCCGATTGCTTCACTAGATGCAGATCGTATTCTCGCTGGTAAACGCGGTAAATCGGCAACACCGAAAGTCGTGAGTAAGGCAAGCCACTAGGCGCGCGACAACCCATATTCGCGGATACAGCCCCTGATCCTCAGTCTGTCGGTCTTGTACCGGTCGAATGCACAGGAACAAACACCAGCATCTCGTTGTTCGCCGGCATTGCATAATCGTCCTGCAGTACCAACCCCACCGCCTTGGCCAGCGCAGATAGATCCTCGATATCGCGGATGCCCATGTGTTGCGCCTGAGATCTGAGTGACTGATCAAACGCCCGATTGCTTTCACTGGTGAACTCGCCCTGGTGCCTGAACGGCCCATACAGGCAAAACGCGCCGTCATCAGGCAGGCTTGCGCCGATGCCCTGGAACATTTGTTCCACTTCTGTCCAGGCCATGATGTGGGCGGTGTTGGCAGAGAACGCCCATCGGAAATCCAGTGTGGGCCAAGGGGTGTTGCCCACGTCCAGCTTTCGCATGGGGAGAATATTTGGCAGCGCAGCCTGTTCGAGCCGGCCAATCGCCAGGTGCGCGGCCGCGGGGTGGTCCGTTGGCTGCCACTGTATGTGGGGCAGGGCTGCTGCGAAATGCACGGCGTGCTGGCCGGTGCCGGTGCCTATTTCCAGCACGGTGCCCGGTGCATTGAAGACCTCGCGCAGTCTTTCCAGTATGGGGCCTTTGTTGTTTTCGCAGGCTTGGGAAAAGGGCAGGTGGATGGTCATCAGTTGGGCTCTCCTTTTCCCGGAACGGTATCATAAAAACATGTTCTGGCCATGGGTCGGTTTGATTGGGCGCTTTGGGCTGGTTGCTCCGGCTAGTCTGGCCCCGCCACCGTCGTCAGCACCGCGGTCAGAACTAAGATCGCCATACCAAGCGTCATTTCTGCGGTGATAGACAGGCGAAGCCGCCGCGTATATCCCGCCCGTGCCAGCCGGGGTACCAGATAGAACTTGTTGAGGGCGCCGAGTGCGAGCAGCAACGAGACCAAGAATAGTTTGATCAGCAACAGCCAGCCGTAGGCGCTGTTGACCAGCCCCGAGAGTGGCTGAACCAGCAGCAGAATCATGAGTACCCCACAGATCACCAGTGCGCCAACAAAGGCCACGGCCGTCTGGCCAAAGCGCTGCATACTGGCCTGCAGTTGAGCGACCTGATGACCGTTGCTAACCCGCCACAGTGGATAGAGGGACCCTAGCCACAGGGAGATCCCCGATAGGTGAATGACTAGTAATGCGGCGCCACGGCTGTCGTTATGTAAATGTCCGGTTTGCGTAAAGGCAAACAGTAGGCTGACGGCGCCTGCAATTACCAGAGCGTAGCCGAGGCGCCGGCCTCCCCAGACTGCCACCCATAGGCCTGCCAGGGTGAGCGTAAATCCCAGCAGGTGTGCTCGTGTGGTGTCTCCTACATTGGTTTCCCAGATAATGTTCGCGATGTCCGGGTCGAAGGCACCGGCGATGCCGCCTCCAAATGCTGCCCCTGTGTGCACCGGAAAACTGGCGGCAGTAGCTGACAGCCCCAGCACTCCTGCCGCAAGAATGTAGCTATGCATCGACTGCTCTATGCCGTGAGGTTTAAGCAACCACAGGCAGAACAGGCCGCCAATCACCCCTGCGGTGCTGAGATAGATCAGCACCTTGGTGGCGATGGTTAGAAGGGTCCAGATGTCCATGGCGGTCAGTGGTGACCCTCATGTGCATCCTGGCCGGAGGCTGAGTCTTGGTGACTCTCATGGGCCTCAGCGCTCTCTCCCAAGTGAAAGCTGAAGCCGCCGGTCATGGTGTGGCCGTCGTCGGCCATGGCGCGCCATTCCACTTCGTAGTGCCCTTCTTGAAGTGTTGGCAGGTCAATCCGGTAATCGGTTTTGGATTCGCGGCTGGGCCGGAAATCCACTCGTACCCGCTCGCCGGCACCGTCGGTCAGGTTTACGCGCATCAGTCTTACGGTGTCGCCGAAACGGAGTTCCAGGTGTTCCGGGGACGTTTGCACATGCTCGTCGCTTGCGGGTGACGAATACACCACATCCGTGTGGGCGTTGACCAGGCTGGCGCTGGTGAGGGTGACAAACATCATTAGCAGGGGCAGAAGCAGGTGTTTTGTCATTGGTCTTTCTCCGGTGTTTGAAGCTATTTTGGTAGATCATTGGGAACACGATCGGTCTCGTGGGCAACGGTGCCCGCTGGGTGCTGATACCAGCCGGGGTCTCCGTCGAGTTGATCGCGAACTTTGATGACGGTAAACATCCCGCCCATTTCCATATTTCCGAACTGGCCTTTGCCCATCATCATGGCCAGGGTGTTCTCAGGGCCGGGCATATGGCCGGCATCGACATGCGTCTGGTGTTCGCCCATGCCGTGTTCACCCATCGCCATGTAACCTGGCACCAGCGCCTGAATGCGCTGCTCGACCTCGTTCTGATTCACGCCCAGGGTGTTGGGGATATCGTGCCCCATCGCGTTCATGGTGTGGTGGGCCATATGGCAGTGGAATGCCCAGTCGCCGGGTTTGGCAATAAACTCGATGTCTCGGGCCTGGCCGACGCCGACAATCTCGGTCGCTTCGGTGCGCCATTGCGCCTGGGGCCAACGCCCGCCGTCGCCACCGGTGACCCAGAACTTGACGCCGTGAACGTGCATGGGGTGGTTCCACATGGATAGATTGCCCATGCGAATACGCACTCTTTCACCCGTTTGTGCCACCAGTGAATCGATAAATGGAAAGACCTTGCTGTTCATGGTCCACAGATCAAAGTCTTGCATGATGGATGGGTCGGGGCGGTAGGTGCCCGGATGAACGGCCCAGTTATGCAGCATGATGGCGTAGTCCCGGTCTACCGGGTTGGCTTCTGGCTCGCGGGGATGAATGATGAACATCCCCATCATGCCCATGGCCATCTGCACCATTTCATCTGCATGAGGGTGGTACATGTGGGTGCCGTGTTGCACCAGCGGAAACTCATACACAAAGGTTTTGCCGGGCGGGATGGAGGGCTGGGTCAGACCGGCCACGCCATCCATGCCGTTGGGTAGTATCAGGCCGTGCCAGTGCACGCTGGTGGGTTCTTTCAGGCGGTTGGTCACGTAGATTCTTACCCGGTCACCCTCTACCGCCTCAAGGGTGGGCCCCGGGGTACTGCCGTTGTAACCCCAGGCTTTGATGGTGGTGCCGTCGCCGAAGGCGTGTTCTATTTCTTCGGCGATCAGGTGGAACTCTTTGACGCCATCGCGCAGGCGATAGCCCAGGGTTCGGCCGTTGGGTGTGATCACCGGGCGATAGCCCTGATCAGTCTGGCCCGGGGCGGTGAGCGGTGTGTGGGTTGTTTCGTGGCGATTACCAGCGGCGAACGCTTGTGCTGGCAGGGCACCGGCGACCAGACCCGCAGCACTGCCCAGTATAAAATGACGACGATTAACCATGGTGGCTGCCTCAGTGATTGTGGTGGTCGTGACCCTGGCCGCCGGCATGGACGGAGGGCAGTTGTACCGCGTCAGGCAGAGCGGCGTCTAAGGGCGTGGCGCTGATCATCGCCAGATGTATGCGCTGAATCCAATACTGTTCAAGGGTTTCAGCGTGCTCGCGCCAGGCATCGAATTCCCGCGCCCTGGCATTGAGTAGGTCAAAGGCGCCCATCAACATAAAGTTGTATTCACGCAGGCTCAGATCCACTTGCCGCTGCCATTGCGGGATCACCTGTTGCTCCAGTTGCTCAACGTTGGTTCGAGTCAGCCTTAACCGGTTAGCCAAATCCGGGAGTTGCGTGCGCAGCTCAAGCTCCCTGGCATTCACCAGGGCGTCGGCGCGCGATAGCTGAGCGCCAGCTCCGGCCCGCCGAGCCTGGTTGCGGTCGAACAGGGGCAGGCCAATCGACATCGAGGGGCCGGCACTGTAACCGCCGTCAGAGTCCCGCTCGACATCGATACCGATGTCCCATTGGGTGATCCCGCCCTGGCGCGCATAGAACGCCTGGCGATGCTCGGCAACGGCCTGCACTTGCCGTGCGATGCGCAGATCCAGGCGCTGTGTCAGGGCGCGGTCTGTCAGGTCGGCAACGTCTATCTGTTCATCGTTTGGCAGTTGTGGCAGCGTGACCGGCAACTCCATCATGGCCGGGTGTTCAAGGCCCAGTCGCAGCGCCAGTGTGGTTTGCGCTTGCTGGGCGTCGGCCTGGGCGCGGCGCAGGGCACGCTGGCGCTGCAACTGCTGGTCACGATGATGCAGTAAGCTCAGCTCTTTCAGGTTGCCGGCCTCGTGCAGGCGTTCAGCCAGCAACACGGCAGTTTCCGCCGCGTTCAGGGCCAGCTGGGCGACAGCTTCACGGTGACTGGCGCCTACGGCATGAAAGTAATCCTGCTGCACCTGGTACAACTCTTGATTCAGGGTGTCCAGCAGTTCAAGCCGGGCGCTGGTTAGCGCTTCTTCCGCCAGTGTCTTTCGTAAAGAATGGGTCATCAAATCCAACAGACTTTGGCTCAGGCCCAGTCCCAACTCCCAGCGACCACCGCCATCCGGACGCATCGCCGACACAGCGAGGGTGGGGTTGCTCAGCATTTGTGCCTGCAACTGTTCGGCTTCAACAATGCCTAAGCGGTGCAGGTGAGCGCGAATGTGTGGGCTGTTGACCAGCGCCAGGTGCTGCGCGTTTCCGGGTGTGAGTGGTTCGAACAAGAGATCATCAACTCGCTCAAACCGCTCCTGCTCCGACAGTTCCAGAGTCTGGTGAATCTGGCCCCGTGCGGGGGACTGCAAAAGGGGGTCGAGATCGGCCTCCAGCTTCGAATAATCAGGGGGCGCCATCGTGGCGCAGCCCTGCAGAAACAGGACGGCTATAGCCCCGCCAATCAGGTTTTTCATGGTTGTATTGCCTCAAAGTCACCAAGGGTCATGCCGCAGCGATTAATGCTCCAGCAGGTTCAGGTCTCGTGGTTAACTGAGGCTTTGCGGTGGGTGGAACAGCGGGTCGGAGATAAAACTGTCAGCACTCTCTATGTGCCAGATAACCGGCGTGGCCAGAGCGGGGCTGGCTGTGAGAGCGTGGGAGGGAATCAACGTTGTGCAAACCTGGCAACACTGCTGGCAAGGTTCGGCGTGTTGCAAGTCTGAGTATTTATGGCTGCCATGCTGATGGCTGGTGTCGTCTGACGCACTGCTGTGATGCTCATGGTCTACTTCGGCCGAGACAGGAGCATGGTGTTGATGTGGGGAAGAATGTTCGTCTGCAGCAGCCTGCGCCGGGGGAGTGTCGCAATGTAATAGCCCAGCAGCCAGCCCCTGCAAGGGCAGCCATAGGATGAGCATAAAAATCAGGTAGCGACGTTTGGACGACATCCTTACGAGTTTCCATATTGCCTTGTCGGAAGTCAATATTCCGCGGGAGAGTAGCCTGTGGCGCCGAGCGGGCCCCGAGGGCTGGTGCAGCTCAGTGCCGCTGCTGGCTATAATGGTGTTCGGTGAACGGCTACACAGGACTCTACGCCCATCAAAAACAAAGTTCCTTTCACGCTCCGCCCCTACCAGCAGGAAGCTGTCGATGCCACGCTGAATCATTTCCGCAAATCGGACGAATCTGCCGTCATCGTGCTGCCAACCGGCGCTGGTAAGAGCCTGGTGATTGCGGAGTTGGCCCGCCTTGCCCGGCGTAAGATCCTGGTGCTCACACACGTCAAAGAGCTGGTGGAGCAGAACCACGCCAAATACGAGAGCTATGGGTTAGCCGGTGGCATCTTCTCCGCCGGGCTTAAGCGCAAGGAAAGTCATCATCAGGTCACCTTTGCCAGTGTGCAGTCGGTAGCGGCGAACCTGGATCAGTTCCGGGATGAATACTCGTTGGTGATCATCGACGAGTGCCACCGGGTCAGCGGTGAGGAAACCAGTCAATATCAACAAATCATTGACCTGTTAAAACAGCAGAACGACTCCCTCAAAGTGCTCGGGCTGACTGCGACGCCCTATCGCCTGGCCATGGGCTGGATCTATCGCTATCACTACCGGGGCTTTGTTCGTAGTGAAGAGGACAAGCCCTTCCAGCACTGCATCTACGAACTGCCGTTGAGCTATATGATCAATCGTGGCTATCTCACCCGGCCGGAGTTGGTGAACGCCGCGGTGGCGCAATACGATTTCTCGTCGCTGGCTCAGAACCGCTTTGGTGAATACGCCGAGAAAGACGTCAACCAGCTGCTGAGCAAACACAAGCGGGTGACCCGCGCCATTATTGATCAGGTGGTGGAGCTGGCCGCTGAACGTCAGGGGGTGATGGTATTCGCGGCAACGGTGGAGCATGCGCGGGAGATCACCGGCTACTTCCCGGAGAACCAGACCGCCCTGGTGACCGGCGCCACCGACCAGAAAGATCGGGACCTGCTGATACAGCGCTTCAAACAGCGGCAGTTAAAGTACCTGGTGAATGTGTCAGTGCTCACCACCGGCTTTGATGCACCCCATGTGGACCTGATCGCCATTCTTCGGCCTACCCAGTCGGTGAGCCTGTATCAGCAGATGGTGGGCCGTGGTCTTCGCCTGGACGACGGCAAAAAGGACTGCCTGGTGATGGATTACGCCGGCAACCACGTGAATCTGCATCATCCGGAGGTTGGGGAGCCGAAACCGAATCCAGACAGTGAGCCGGTGCAGGTGTTCTGCCCGGGCTGTGGTTTTGCCAACATCTTCTGGGGCAAAACCGACAGCGACGGCGGGGTGATTGAGCATTATGGGCGCCGTTGCCAGGGGCTGCTGGAGCCCGTGGAGGGGGAGGGCGCGCGTGCCTGGCAATGCGACTACCGTTTCCGCTTCAAGGAGTGTCCCCACTGTGGTGGCGAGAATGACATTGCGGCTAGAAATTGCGGGCACTGTCATAAAGCGATTATCGACCCGGACGATCAGCTAAGGGATGCCCTGAAACTCAAAGATGCCATGGTGATTCGTTGCGCCGGGATCACCCTGGGCCTTGGCGGAAGCAAGCTGAAGATGACCTACCACGGTGAGGATGGGGAGGAGCTTGGCGAGTCGTTTGATTTCAGCAAGCCGGCACAGCGCCACGTGTTTAACAAACTGTTCGGCCGCAGATTTGCTAACGGCCAGGCTCCGAAAACCTTCGGTAAGGCGGAGGAGGTAATAGAGTTGCAAGCTCTGTTGCCGGCACCGGATTTTGTGATTGCCCGCAAGCAGAAGCATTATTGGCAGGTGCAGGAGCGGATATTTGATTATCGGGGGCAGTATCGTAAGGCGAATGAGGTGTGATGCTTTAAAAGGGGCGCATGGTTGCCCGCGAGTTCGGCGAGGTGTGTGCCAACCCTACGATGGCCGTTAACTCTGCCATTTTTCCAGGAATGAGATTCCTCTTCAGGCGTTAACGCAGAACCTGCAACCCTTGCAGGCCCTGAAGCACCCGTGACGGCGCGATGCCAATCATATCCTGAAACATCCGGCTGAGGTGTGCAGAGTCGTGCAGGCCAGCGCTAAGGGCTGCCTCGGTGAGCGACTGGTTCTTCGCTACGTGATAGAACACGGAACGCAGGCGCGACCAGCTTCGGTAACGCCGGAAACTGATGCCCACTTCCTCCCGGAAAAGATGGTTGAATCGCGATTCCGATAAGTGCACCTGTTTGGCCAGATTGGCGCGGTTGAAGGGTTGGTCTCCCGCTTCCCGCAAGTAGTCAAGGCTTCGGGCAATGCGGTTGTCCAGCTCGGCTCGGTGCCCAAGCGCCGACGCGGGGAGGAGTTGGGACATGTCAAAGGATTGCAGCCTTCGCTCCAGACTTCTCGGCCGCGCGGGAGAGGGGATTGGGTCGAACACCAGCGGGCGATCACTCAGCCACCCTGCTTTCAGGAGTCGGGTCTCCAGCGCATCCGGTTCCAGGTAGAGGGAGGCTATGTACTCACCTCCGCTATCCAGCCCGTGCTTCACATCGGCATTCACCAGGGCGCTGTGGCAGGTCTCACGGCGACCATCCGGGAAATGCAGCGTGATGGGGCCACTCAGGCCAATCAAGAGCACCGGCGCGGCATGTGCGTGCATTCTTGCCGGAGGGAGCTCACCCAGGAACAGAGCCCGGTCACGCGCCAGCCAGATGCGTTTTTCCTGTGTCATCGAATAGCCCAAACGTACAAGTTGTACCGGAGCTTGTCCGGCATACTTCAGCCTCACAACTATAACCAAGGAGTAAATGTATGTCTCTGGCCGAAAAGATCTGTCTTTCAGCGGCGTTCCTGTTCTTCATGACGGGGCTTCTCACTGGCATCTGGAAATACCGGCACATGGCCCGAAGCGAGGACGCTTCGTCGCCGACCTATGTCGACATCGCTCACCGCAGTTCACTACTCTACAGCTTTGCGGCACTGCTGTTGGCTGCGTTCAGCGCCCGCAGTGTTTTTGCGGACTGGGTTAACGTTGTGGCGGCTGTCTCGGCCTTAGCGTTTTTCGCCTTTGCCATCGGCACCTATATCCTCCATGGCCTGCTTCAGGATACCGACAACCAACTGCGCCGCCCTCATCGCTTGGGAAAGCGACTTCTACCGCCCTGGATGACTGGGGTGTTCATGATGCTGCTGATACTCGGGGAAGTGGGTGGTAGCCTGGTTTTGGGACTAGGAGCGATGCTTGGCATCTGGCAGGGCTAGAGAGGCTTGTTTGCCATTCGTCACTGCAGCACCGCTGGCCGTTGCTGCAGGTTACAATGGGGCATTTGAAGCGCTGCGGAGCCCCTGATGTCCCTCAAAAAGACCCCAGATCTCTATGAAAAGTTGATTGTCCAGGCATGGGATGAGAACGGGAGGGCCTGGATTGATGCCGTTCGGGATCACGGAATCCGTGCGCCGGGCGTGGCGTCGCGTGACGCTTTGCTTGCCGCAATCAATGACCATGTTCAGCCGAACTCTCGGGTCCTGGATGTGGGATGCGGAGAGGGCTGGTTAGTGGATTTACTGACCGGGTCCGGTTTTCGTGCCGTCGGCGTGGATGCATCCCGCGAGCTGATCGAATACGCCCAAGAGCATCGCAAGGGGCATTATGTGGTTGGAGATCAGTCTGATCTCGCTAAGTTGGGGCTTGGAATATTTGACTTGGTCGTCTGTAACTTTTCACTGTTTGGCGACGAAACTGTGCGCCGATGCGTTATGTCTGTCCCTCAAATGCTGACCCCAGGCGGCGTGTTGATTATCCAGACACTGCACCCGATGATGTTCAGCGGAAACGAGGTGGCCAAGAGCGGTTGGCGGGAAGGCACCTGGGCCGACTTGCCCGGCGATTTCGGTGAACCGTCTCCTCTTTATGTTCGGACACTGGACGACTGGAGCCGGTTATTCAGTGAGGCGGGTTTAGGCGTTTCCCGGATGCTGGCACCAACTGCAGGAAATGCCGATCCCAAGAGCCTGATTTTTGTTGTTTCCCGATGCGAGAGGACTGGCCAGTAAACGTCGGCTGGCTTGGCAAGGAGTAACAGGGCAAGAATCGGATGGAAACGCCTGGCAATGTCCGTTGTAATAACCCCGTGCTTGGCGAATATAGGGGAATGACATGCCGTTGCCAGTGGAGCAGGAGATGCGGGCTGTCCTGGAATCCGGGGACGACCGCCAGGAGGGGGATTCACGAATGACCCGACTGGTAAGAATCGCACATTATATTGAAACGCACGCAGACGAGCCTCTGACGCTGGCAGGCTTGGCGGCTATTGTTGGGCTTTCTCCCTCGCGGTTACAAAGGCAATTCAAGGAAGCGTTTGGCGTTTCTCCCAAAGCCTATCAGGACGCGGTGCGGATGCGCCGGTTCAAGCAATCCCTGAAAGATGGCGATAAGGTCACGGATGCGATCTTTGCCTCTGGGTTTGGGTCCGTCAGCCGGGTTTATGGGGAAGCGCATCGAAATATTGGAATGCCGCCCAGGGCCTATCGGGCTGGGGGTGAGGGTGAGGTCATCGTTTACGCTTGCCGACCCACCTCTCTGGGCTTGATGACGATGGCTGCAACGGCGAGGGGCGTCTGTTTTGTCCAGTTTGGTGACAGTGAGTCCTCGTTGGTGAGTGGTTTGAAAGCAGAATTCCCCAAGGCCGAAGTGAGGGCGTCACCGGCCCGGAATGCCCCGGAGCTTGATGCCTGGGTGGAGGCTTTGGATCAACACATCAGCCAAGGCGCCCCGAGGCCGGATCTGCCGCTGGATATGCGAGGGACGGCTTTTCAGATGAAGGTGTGGCAATTCCTGTTGAGCATCCAGGAAGGCGATGTACTTAGCTATAGCGAATTGGCCGCGAAGATCGACAAGCCCAAAGCGGTGCGGGCCGTGGCCTCTGCCTGCGGCAAAAACCGGATAGGCGTACTGATTCCCTGTCACAGGGTGTTGCGGGGTGATGGCGGGCTTGGTGGGTATCGTTGGGGCTTGGAGAGAAAGCGAGCGTTGCTTGACGCAGAGCAGAAACAGCAGAGAGCTGACGACGGTTCTTAGGGAGGCTACGTTGGCGACCAGACTTCTCCATGTTGCATTACCCGAAACTCCGATTCGCTCAACCCTTGTCTCTCCAGCGCCAGCCGCAGTCGCCGTGGTGGCTCATCCATGGGCTCATCAGTGAGTACGAAGGTGCCCCAATGCATGGCGACGGATTGGCGGGCGCCAATGTCCTGATGAATCCTGACCGCCTCTTCCGGTGCCACGTGCACCGGGGCCATGAACCAGCGCGGGTCGTAAGCGCCGATCGGTAGCAGCGCCAGATCAATGGGTGAGAACAGCTCGCCGATATGCCTGAATATTCCGCCGTAGCCGGTGTCCCCGGCGAAATAGAGACGGAAATCGTCGATTTCCAGAAGCCAGCTACACCAGAGCGTGGTGTTGGTGTCCGTTGCGGTGCGGCCGCTGAAGTGCTGGGCTGGCAGGCAGAACACCTCCTGATCGTCGGCTATACGGTCAGACCGCCACCAGCCCAGTTCTACCAGGTTATGGATGCCGCGTTTTTCAAACCAGGGGCGCAAGCCCATGGGAATACAAAAGCGCAGGTGTGTCCCGAAGCGCCGGTGCAACTGGCGCACGGTTGCTTCGTCCAGATGGTCGTAGTGATTGTGTGAAATCAATACCAGGTGGATTGGTGGCATGTCTGCTACGGTCAGGGCCGGCGGTGTGTGCCGCTTTGGCCCGATCAACTGGAAAGGGCTGGCACGGTCTGACAATACCGGGTCGGTCAGCACGTTCAGGCCCCGATGCTGGAACAGGAAAGACGAGTGCCCCAGCCAGACCAGTTGTGGCTTTTGGGGTGGCTTTGCCAGCAAATGGCCATCCGGGCGTAGCAGCGTGAAGCGTTTACCCTGCGGGAAGCGGCGGCCTGGCGCCAATTGCCAGCGCAGGAAATCCCCCAGGCCGTGGCGGGGCACCGGCTCCAGGTTTCGATACCTTCCCCCATGGCAATGGGGTTCTGCGGCAAGGGCAGCAAGGCGTTCACGGTTGATGGTCATGGGTTAGGCTCGCCGGTTGGAATCAGTTCAGCATTATATTTTTGTTTCAGATAGACTGGGAGCGCTGATTCTGGCACTTAAGCCAAGACCTGATATGGAAAACAATATGAGTAAGAAAGCTGTTAAAGCTACCTTAACATCTGCCGAAATTGAAGCGCAGACTGCAGCCTTTTTAAAGTCCGGCGGTCGTGTTGAGCAGGTGGGCAAAGGTAAAAGTGGGCAACTGACTTCCACCGGCACAAAGCAGATCAACCTGAAAAGCAATTGATGATCTCGGGGTAACCCGGTTACTCGGCATCCGGCTCCAAGAGCCGAGCCCCGGGGCCTCGCTCGCCCAATTCATCCCAGGGGTTCCTTAGCCGGCAGGCGTCGATAGACAGGCAGCCGCAGCCAATGCAGTCGCTGAGTTGGTCCCTCAGTCCGGTGAGCATGTCTATGCGGCGGTCCAGGTCTGCCCGCCAGAGCTCTGAAAGGTGTTTCCAGTCGTCAGCGGTAACAGTGCGATCCGTTGGCAGTGCGGCCAGGGCATCGCCGATCTCGGCCAATGGAATCCCAAGCCGCTGCGCCACCTTGATCACGGCGATTCGCCGTAACACATCTCTCTGGAAGCGCCGCTGGTTGCCCGCGTTGCGCCAGCTCTTGATCAGCCCCTTTTGTTCATAAAAGTGGACGGCCGATACTGCCACGCCGCTGCGTCTGGCAACTTCCCCAACACTGAGCGTGGCTCGCAGCTCCTGGTTATTTTCTGTCTTCATGATTGCCTCCGAGGGGCTTGGTCTGGCTATTCTCCCGATAGCCATTTTCCATGATTCTGTTCGTTGACCTCAACTTAACTTTAGGTATTAGGCTGGCGGTGCAGTGACTAACTGTTCAATCAGTGACTATTCAGGAGGATGTCATGAAACAGATTTTTCCAGACCTTTGGCAAACTGACGTCGAGAATCCATTCCCCGGACTTACCACCCACGCCTATCTGCTGACGAGAGAAGAGGGCAATGTGCTCTTCTATAACACCGGTCACGAGTATGAAATTGATGCCATGGCCACCCTAGGTGGCGTTGATTGGCAATTGTTGAGTCATCAGGATGAATTGGGTAAGTCGCTCTTGCGGGTGCGTGAACGCTACGGAGCCAAGCTGGGCGGGCATGCACTTGAGCGGGAATCCTTCGCGGAGATCCTGGAGCCGGATGTTCTGTTCACTGGAAGACAGACTCTGGCTGGCAACATCGAGGTGATTCCAACCCCTGGCCACACACCTGGCAGTACTTGTTTTCAGGTGAGATCGGCGACTGGTAAGACCTACCTTTTCACGGGCGACACGGTTTATCGAAACCGAAAAGAGCAATGGAGCAATGGCTTCATAAAGGGTTGGAGTGACTGTGACACTCTGGTGGCCAGCTTACGGATGTTGCGTGAGTTGCAGCCAGATGTGGTCATTTCCAGTGCATTTGCCGACAAGGACGGTTACCAGGAAATGTCGCCAAACGATTGGGCACGCCACGTGGATAGCGCACTGCAGCCTTTGCTTACGGCTGGGTAAGTCGGGTTAAGGGTCGCACTGCTATACTCGATGAACAGTTGAGGTCGTTAGTGGGGCGAGCGAAATGGATGGAGGAAGTGGCGAGCCGAAGGCCGATTCGAGCCGGAGGACGAATCCGGCGGCCTTCTTTCGCGGATTCCTGCGGGAACCGGGCCAGGTGGGCTCTGTTATCCCCAGTTCAAGATTTCTGGAGCAGCGAATCGTTGAGGCGTCTGGTCTATCTGTCGCCCGACAGGTCGTAGAGCTGGGCCCCGGTACGGGCGGCACCACGCGCGCGTTTCTTCGTCACCTGGGGCAAGACGCACGGCTTCTCTCAATCGAGCTGAGCCCTTTCTTCCATGAGTTGCTTGGCGACATTGTTGACCCCCGCTTTTGCAACCACCTGGGCAGCGCCGAGGATCTCACCGAGATTCTGGCTGTTTACGATATGCAACAGCCAGATGTGATCATCTCTGGGATTCCCTTCTCAAAGATGCCGGCAGCTGTGGCTCATCGTGTCGTACAGGCGGTGAATGACAACCTGGTAGAGGGCGGGCGGTTTATCGCCTACCAATTCCGGAGAGATGTCGCCCGGTTTACCGATCCGGTCATGGGGGCTCATACCAGCTGTACGCTGGAACTGCTGAACATTCCGCCCATGCGGGTATACAGCTGGATTAAAGGTGAGGGTGGTTGAGTTTTTCATAACCGGGAAAGTTAACCTACTATTAGGGAGTGGTTCACTCACTGAAGGAATAGGTTATGAACACCATGATCAGGACACAGCGTGTCACGTTTGGTTTGATCCTTGCCGCTTCGATGGTCGCCGGTGCCCATGGAGCAACGCCTGCGCCTGAGGGGGCGGCGGTGTATTTTGTGACACCGCTCGACGGGCAAACAGTGAGCTCTCCGGTGACGGTAAGGTTTGGCCTGGAGGGCCTGGGCGTTGCGCCCGCGGGCGTGGAGCGCGAGAAAACCGGGCACCACCATCTGCTGGTTAATGTGGATGACCTGCCCCCGATGGACAAACCGATCCCTGCGGATGAACGGCATATTCATTTTGGGGGAGGCCAAACCCAGACCACTCTGGAGTTAGAGCCGGGCGAATACACGCTCCAGCTTTTGGTGGGTGATCACCTGCATATTCCCCATGAGCCGCCGGTGATGTCTGAGAAAATCACCATCACGGTGGAGTAGTGGGCGCAAACCTAGTCGCGCAGATGCAGGCCCATATCCCAGAAGTCGATTTCCAGCCGGGTGGCATCCCGGAAGATGTGGGATAGCTGTTCAAATCGGCTCGGGGTTACGTCCGCCAGCCGTTCATCCAGCCAGCGGATTTCCGCCTGCATGGCGCCTTGGAATTCGTCACTTTCGTACATGGCGATCCAGGCATCGTAGGGGTTGCCCTCGCCCCGCAGGGTTTCTGCGCGCTGGTTCAGCCAGTTGGCGATCTCGCCGTAGCCGACCATGCAGGGCGATAGGGCCACGTGCAGGTCCAGCAGGTCGCCGCGATTGCCTGTATCCAGCACGTAGCGGGTGTAGGCGAGGGTGGCGCGGGCTTCGGGCAGGTTGTTAAGTTCCTGCTCTGAGATTCCCCACTTTTTGCAATAGCTGATGTGTAACCCCAGCTCGGTATCCAGAATGGCCATCAGCCCGTCTTTGGCTTGCAACAGGTCAGCCAGGGTTGGGCTTTTGTAAGCCGCCAGGGCATAGGCCCGGGCAAACTGGATCAGGAACAGGTAGTCCTGTTTCAGGTAATGCTGGAAAGCATCCGGGGCCAGCGAGCCGTTACCCAGCTGCTGCACAAAACTGTGTTCGATGTAATCCCGCCACTCGTTGGGGAAGGCGTTTTTGAGGTCTTCGAACTGATAGGGCATTGAAACTCCATGGCGGTGGTTGTCGAGTTGGTTTTGAGGGCCCAGGGCTGGTTCTTTGATATTATGCCCACACTCTTTTTCCTTCAAACAGGAGCCCAACCATGGCACAAGCATCTCTCAAGGAACAGCTCGGCAATGCGGTGAAAGACGCAATGCGCAGCAAAGACAAGGACCGGCTGGTTACTCTGCGTATGGCCCAGTCTGCCATCAAGCAGATTGAAATTGATGAGCGCCGCGAGCTGAGTGACGACGATGTGCTGAAGGTGTTGGACAAGATGCTAAAACAGCGCCGGGATGCCGCCAGCCAATACGATGACGCCGGCCGGGGTGAGCTGGCGGACAAGGAACGGGCGGAAATGGCGATTATTGAGGAGTTCATGCCGGCGGCGTTATCCGAGGAAGAACTGGACGGCTTGATTGCTGAGGCGATCAGCTCAACCGGTGCCCAAGGTATGCAGGA
The DNA here is from genome assembly GCF_009363275.1 of Marinobacter sp. THAF197a. Taxonomy (NCBI): domain Bacteria; kingdom Pseudomonadati; phylum Pseudomonadota; class Gammaproteobacteria; order Pseudomonadales; family Marinobacteraceae; genus Marinobacter; species Marinobacter sp. THAF197a. The sequence goes on along the minus strand of NZ_CP045324.1, from coordinate 3,101,940 downwards.
TATGGGGAATGTGATGAACGAGCTGCGCCCGAAAGTGACGGGCCGGGTGGATATGGGGCAGTTGAGCAAGAAGGTGCGGGCCGCACTGGCGGGCTGAGCACCGCCCCCTTTTGTTTTGAAGGCGAGGGCCACGGGCCCTCGCTGCTATCCTCAGGCGAAGTCGTACTCGCCGCCTTTCTCAAGGGCCCGCTGGTAAGCCGGCCGGGCATGTACTCGCGCCACCCAGGCAGAGATGTGGGGGCGGCTTGCACCCACAATACCGCGTGCCACTGAGGCTTCCAGCGGGAAGCTCATCTGGATATCGGCTGCGCTCAGTTCGTCCCCCAGGAACCAGGTGTTCTTCGCCAGGTGCGCTTCCACAAAGTCCAGATGGGTTTTGATCATAGGGCCGATGAATATCTGGTTTGTCTTGTCGGCGATGCCTTTCGCCACCGGCCGGATGAAAAATGGCATCGGACTGGTTTTCACTTTTTCAAACACCAGGCGCATGACCAGCGGCGGCATCAGTGAACCCTCGGCGTAATGCATCCAGTAGGTGTAGTCCAACCATTGCTGGCCGCCGTTTTCGGGCAGCATGGTGTCTTTGCCGTAGGTGTGGGCCAGGTATTCAATGATGGCGCCGGATTCTGCCACCACCAGATCACCGTCGGTAATCACCGGCGATTTTCCCAGCGGGTGCACCTTCTTCAGGCTGGCGGGGGCCAGCATGGTTTCAGCATCGCGCTCGTAACGCTGGATTTCGTAAGGCACGCCCAGTTCTTCGAGCATCCAGAGAACCCGTTGTGAGCGGGAATTGTTGAGGTGGTGGACTGTAATCATGCGGAAGCTCCGTTCCCGTTAAAAAGAATATTCGGGTAGTAGAATAGTGTGTAAGTGGCTTTTTGGTTCACTTCTGGTGTTATTCATTTTTAATGATGCTTCAAAGCAAAAGCGTTTTACTGCCTTGAATTGCGTTGGGTGTGCACTCAGCTATAAAGGATACATACGCTGAACAGCGAAACAGGAGGTCTACATGCATGTGTTTATAGCCGGAGCCAACGGGCAAATCGGGCAACACCTGTTGCAGGAGATGGCAAACAGCGATCACGAGGCCCGTGCGTTGGTTCGGCATCCCGATCAGGGGCCGGAACTGCAGAAGCTGGGTGCCACCGAAACCGTATTGGGGGATCTGGAGCACGACTGCAGCGAGGCCATGCGCGGCTGCGATGCAGTCATCTTCACGGCGGGTTCTGGCCCCCACACCGGCCCGGATAAAACCATCGATGTGGATCAGGACGGTGCTATCCGCCTGGTGGATACGGCCAAGGCCATGGGGATAAAGCGTTTTATCATGGTGAGCAGTATGCGTGCCGAAGAGCCCGAGAAGGGGCCGGAGAAACTCCAGCACTATCTTCGGGCCAAGCGAAATGCCGATGAACACCTGAAGAACAGCGGCCTGAATTACACCATTGTGCGGCCTGGGCGACTGACCAACGAAGACGGCACCGGCAAGGTAGCGGTGAGTGAACGACTGGCCTCTTTCGCAGAGATTCCCCGCCAGGATGTGGCCCGGGTGCTGCTGGCCGTGCTGGACTCGGATAACACCGACAACCGGGTGTTCGATGTGGTTTCAGGCGACACGCCGGTGGTTGATGCCCTGGCAAAGCTTTAATGCCTACCAGCTGAGCATAACTAGGCCGAAGACACTATCGCCGAGGCGAATATCCCGGGTACCCGCGTCCAGATCCTGGTATCGCACGCGGGTATCGACACTGGCGCCAAACCCCAGCACAACCGCCGGCCAAGAATCATGGCCAAAGTCGAGCCGGTAGCTCAGTTCCGCCCGCCATTCCCGAAGATACAGCGCGCTTTCAACCTCGCGGGACTTGTCGAGTGTGGCCCACCGGTCGCCCGCGCGCTCCATCCGGATGGTCCAGCGATGATCGGCGTTTTGCCATTGCAGCAAAACGGGCAAATCCATCAACCAGTGGCCGTTATCAGTGGACTGCGCCCATCTCAACCGCGGCAGCCAGCGGAACGAACCGAAGCGATGATCACCGCCAACACCCACGCTCAGGTCTGAGCCCTCGTGCCAGGCTCTGAATACAGCGAGGCGGCCATTGAGTACCTGGCGGTGGAAGTCCTGATGTTTGAACATATTGGAGGTGCCTGCGACGCCCACTTGAGTCTCCAGGTGATAAAGTTTGTGTTGCCACTCGCCCCCGAATGTCAGCCGGTGCAGGTGGCCGTTATGGGCCGGAGTGCCAGTGCGTATGCGCAGCGGCTGGTAATCGTAGTCGAGGCCCAAGGTGGAGGTTGTGCCCTTGTGTTGCCAGCCCAGCCCGCGCTGGGAACGGCTGACGTCTTTGGCGGCGGGCTCGTTAACGGGCCAGCTGTATGGCTGGTAATGACGATACTGCAGGTAGAGACTGCTGGTAGCGTTGGCCGGGCCGGGCAACGTGAGCGGGAATAACAGTATGGCTGTCGCAACTACTTGCGCTGTTACGGGGCGATTTCTGGTTTGGGCACTGGATTCGCGGAGTAGCATAGGGCCTGCCATCGTTCGGGCTGTACACTAACCATAGCGCCTGTTCAGGCAACTTGTTGTCTTTCCTGATAGGCTTCAGTTTACGCATGGCCGCTTCGGGCGGTGAAACCGGGATTGGTTCCCTATAATGGAGTTCTCATGAGCGATAACCCCTTGGCCCAGATTCTTGAGATGGATGGCGAGGAACGGTACGACTACTTTCTGGATGCCGTCGCCGAGGAGCGCGAAATCTGGATTTTGATCAATGCCGACAATCAGTTTCTGAAAATTGTTTCGGAAGAGGACGGTGTTGGGTATCTACCGGTTTGGCCGGGAACTGAGTTCGCGGCGGATTACGCCAAGGATTCCGGTGACCTTTCACCGAAAGCGGTGTCGCTACCGGACTTCTTCAAAAAATGGGTGCCGGGTTTAACCCGAGACGGCCTGGAAGTGGGCGTCTTCCCCGGTGGGGAGGGTGAGTTGTGGATTACCCCGGCGGAAGAACTCAAGCGTGATCTGCAAGAGGTGATGTCCAGCTCGTTCTAGTTTTGCATGGGAGGTGGCGGACGCTGATGACTGACAAAGAGCTACGTACCAAATCCGATAAACAGGCCATCGACCAGTTTATCCACCAGGTTCGCACGCTGCCCGCGAAGGGAGGTGGCCAGGGCCGTCTGATTTTCGCCCTGGATGCCACCGCCAGCCGTGAAGCAACCTGGGACCAGGCCTGCCACTTACAGAGTGAACTGTTTATGGCCACCAAGGATTTGGGTGGCCTGGCCATTCAGCTGTGTTATTACCGTGGCTTTGGTGAGTTCAAGGCGACCGGGTTTGTGAATGAAACTGGCCAGCTGCTGAACTTGATGAACGGCGTGTCCTGCCTGGGTGGCCGTACCCAGATCGGCCGGGTGTTGACCCATGCGGTGAAGGAGACCCGGGCAAAGGCCGTCAAAGCCGTGGTGTTTATCGGAGATTGTTGCGAGGAGTCTGTGGATGAGCTTTGCCACAGCGCAGGCGAGCTGGGCCTGTTGCGAACGCCGGTATTCATGTTCCATGAAGGGCACGACCCTCATGCCAAAGCCGTTTTCCAGCAGGTCAGCAAGTTGTCTGGTGGCGCCTACGTGCCTTTCGACCGGAACAGCCCGCAGGTGCTTAAGGATCTTATGGCGGCCGTTGCGGTCTATGCTTCCGGGGGAGCAAAAGCCCTGGAGGATTTTTCCTGCCGTAGCTCTCCGGAAGTGAAGCGCCTGACTCAGCAAATCCGATAGCGCTTGCTGAATCCACTGACCAATCCCGGGGTATCTGAGTGCCACTAACGCTGTTGGTTATTGTTTTAACGGTTGTTGCGTGGGTCTGGCTGCGCAGCCAGCCGGCCAGTCAACGCAAACCGGCGGTTATCAAACTGGCGTTGATTGCCGGGATCGGGTTGGTGTTGGTGATGGCGGTTACCGGCCGACTGCACTTTCTTTTCGCGTTACTGGCCTTCCTTTATCCATTGTTGCGCCGGGTGTTGCCTTCATTGCTGGCCGGCAACCTGCCCGGCGGTGCCCAGGCGAAAACCGGAAATCAATCCCGGGTGAGTAGCGATATCCTGGAAATGAGTCTGGACCACGATTCCGGGTTCATGAGCGGCAAGGTTCTGAAAGGGCCGATGGCTGGGCGAGCGCTGTCGGATCTGAGCGAGAGCGAGTTTCTGGAGTTGTTACGATTTTGCCGGGCTGAAGATGAAGACTCTGCCCGATTGCTGGAAACCTACCTGGACCGCCGGTTTGGCGACTCCTGGCGGGCGGATGATCAGGGCGATACCGCTGGCGGTGAATCCGGTGAACCCTCCCGGGCGGGCGGCCCGCTTACCGAGGCCGAAGCGCTGGATATCCTTGGCCTGGAGCCCGGCGCCAGTGAGGAAGAGATTGTCCAGGCCCACCGCCGGATGATGCAGAAAATGCATCCGGACCGTGGAGGTAGCAACTATCTGGCGGCACGCATCAATGAGGCGAAAGAGCGGCTCTTGGGCTGATGCATTCACACAGCGTCCGCAGGGCTTCTTCACTGGATTTGCCGCTTTAACTGAGTGACTTCCGCTTCTGCCTATATATTCGGCGCCACAAGCGTGCTAAAACGTCTCCGCCCAGCGGCTGCAGGCGTTCTCCAGGCTTCCGGGCTCTCTTCCGTTCATCAGGATGTCAGCATGTCAGACAAGTTCTTTTATAAAGGCCGGCAAGATGCTCGCCAGCACCACACCGATTACGGCGGGTTCAAAACCAAGGCCAGTCAGAAAAGCGGCAGCAAGAAATTTCCGCTAACGCTGGTGGTAACCAGTGAGGCACGCAAGCAAGAGATCGAAGCCCAGGTGGCCGAGGCCGGGCTGCATGCCAACATCACGGTAGACGACCGGGAGGGAGCGGTTGAATCCATCGCCGAGCTGACGGTACTTCTGAACAAGGTTGCGACTGTCGTCACCACGAAAACGCCGTCTCGTAACGACCCGTGCAGTTGCGGTAGTGGTCTGAAGTTCAAAAAGTGCTGTGGCTGAAGGTGCGGCGAGCAAAGAGAGCAATATTATGATTATTTGTGGCGTTGAACTTACCGCGAGCGACGCAGTGCTGTGTTTGCTGAAACTGGATCGGGGGCTGATCAGCCTGCCGGAATGCAAAGTGCGCAGGCTATCGCTGGTTAAAAACCACACTCGCGAAGACCTGAAGCAGTTCCAGGCGGCGTTCGCGGAGCTGATGGCCGAGCATGGGGTTACCCGTGTTGCAATCAAGGAACGCATGCCCAAAGGCAAGTTTGCTGGCGGTGCCATCAGTTTCAAACTGGAGGCGACGATACAGCTGATTGCAGACCCGGATCTGGAAGTCAGATTGCTCCCTCCTGCGTTGATCAAATCTACGCTCGCCGCCAACCCACTGCCGATTCATTTTGAGGAGACCGGTTTGAAAGCCTTCCAGGAAACCGCCTTCATTGCAGCTTACGTCGGATTGATGGCGAAACAGTGAAGCAACCCACTGAAGCCCAGCAACGGGCCACCTTGAAACGGCTGGATCGATTCAGCCGTTTGATGGACAGCAGCATTGGCATTCCTTTTACCCGCTTCAAGTTTGGCGTGGAAGCCGTCATTGGCCTGATACCGGTGGTGGGAGACTTCGTAGGCTTGGTGTTGTCGAGTTATGTCCTGATCGAAGCGCATCGGGTTGGCGCAAGCAAAGCCGTAAAGCGACGCATGCGGCGCAATATGATGATTGATTTTTTGGGCGGTCTGTTACCCGTGGTTGGCGACGCCTTTGATGCCATCTACAAAGCCAATACCCGCAACACCGGATTGCTGCGAACGTACCTGGAACAGCAGTTGGCGGTTGAGCCAACGCCACCGCCATTCCCCTGGAAGACGCTGATAGGGTTGTCGATTCTGCTCGCGCTGTTTACCGGCGGGTTAACGTTGATACTCTGAGGCGTGTTTTGCGGCGATAATCGCCTGCTCTTGAGCTATCCTGAGTAGTCTCAGGCCAGACATAGAATTGCATTTGATTCTGGCCAATGCCCTGACAATAACAAGATCAGTGAAAGGGAACACCGCTATGGCTCAGTACGACTTCATCATTGAAGGTGGCCGGTACTTTGACGGCACCGGCGCCCCGTCTTCCATCCGCAATCTGGCGATCAAGGATGGCCGTGTTGCCAGGGTCACTGGTGAAGCCATCGATTATGCTGAGGCTGACCGCGTGATTGATGCCTCTGGCAAGTGGGTGACGCCGGGATTCCTGGATACCCATACCCATTACGATGCCGAGCTGCTGGTCAGCCCCAGCCTGTCGGAATCGGTGCGCCATGGTGTGACCACGGTGCTGGTGGGCAGTTGTTCCCTGAGCATGATTTGTAGCGAATATGAGGACGCATCGGACATTTTTACCCGGGTGGAAACCGTGCCCCGGGAACGGGTGCTGCCGATCCTGAAGGAACATAAAACCTGGTCGACCCCCAAGCAATGGGTTGAGCATATCCAGCAAGTGCCACTGGGCCCCAACGTGATCAGTTTTCTGGGCCACAGCGACCTGCGAGTGGGGGTGATGGGGCTCAGCCGGGCTACCGACCTGGCGATTCAGCCCACCGAAGAAGAAATGCAAACCATGGAACGGTTACTCAAAGAGGCCCTGGAAGAAGGCTTCCTGGGGCTGTCTACTATGTGCCTTAAATGGGACAAGGTAGACGGCGACCGGGAGTGGTCCAAGAGTTTGCCCAGCACCTACGCCAAATGGAAAGAGGTGGCGCGCCTGAACAAGCTGGTGCGCCAGTACAACCGGGTGCATCAGGGGGCGCCGAATGCCGCCACGCCGCTACAGATTCTGCAGTATGTGCGCGAATGCCTGGGTTGGTTGCGCCGGCCCCTGAAGACCACGTTGATCAGCCAGATGGATCTTAAAGGCAGTGCCTACCTCACCAACCTGACCCGCCTGACCTCTGTGTTTACCAATGCGTTGCGAGGGGATTTCCGCTGGCAGGTGTTGCCCACGCCGTTCACCGTGTATGCCGACGGCATCGATGTGGTGTTTTTTGAAGAGTTTGGCGCCGGCGAAATGGCCCTGGACCTGAAAGACGCGGTTGAGCGCAACGAACTCCTGAAAGACGAAGCGTACCGGCGTAAGTTCCGTAAGTTCTATGGCGAAAAACTGAGCCCAAGGGTGTGGCAGCGAGACTTTGGTGACGCCATGATCATCGACTGCCCGGATCAATCCCTGATCGGCAAGAACTTCGAGGAAGTGGCCAAGGCCCGTGGTGTACACGTGGTCGATCTGTTCCTGGATCTGGTGGTGGAATTCGGTAAGAAGATCCGCTGGTACACCACCGTGGGTAACCACCGGAAACAGGTGCTCAAGCGCATCGTCAAAGACCCTCGTTCGCTGATTACCTTCAGCGACGCCGGCGCTCATATCCGCAATATGGCGTTCTACAACCTGCCGCTACGCATGTTGAAATTGGTGCACGAATCCATCGAGGAAGGCGACTCGATCATGACCATGGAGCAGGCGGTGCATCGCCTGACCGGCGACCAGGCCGACTGGTTTGGCATTGACGCGGGCAAAATCCGCGAGGGTGACCGGGCGGATCTGGTGGTGCTGGATCCATCAGGGTTTGACCAGAATCTGGAGCAGGTGCACTGGGGCGACATGGAGAATTTCGACCTTCAACGCCTGGTTAACCGAAACCCCGGAATCGTGAAAACCGTGCTGATCAACGGCAAGCTGGCGGTGGATGAGGAGGAGATCCTGCCAGCGCTGGGGCGTGATATGGGGTTCGGGAAGTTTATTCCAGCCGGTTAAAAGTTTCGTGACTGGTTCTCAAAAACGGTAAAGCAAAGGCATTAAACCGCGGGGCGTTTTGTTACTGTATTGTCAAGATTACGCCTTAGTTCAGGAGCAACACAGCTGTGTTTGATGGCCAGGGAAGTCAGGAAGTCGGCGCTGTATCGAAGTACCCCCAACATGGTTCCAGTCTGGAACAATCAATGAAAGCCCCCCGAGCCTGGTGGTGGGATTTCATTCTTCATGCATCCACGTTCGGGTTATACACCATGTTCTGGCTCGTGGGGCGACTCCGTGAGGTACGTCGTTTAGGGCAGCATGATGTGAAGCCCTGGCTATGGTTTTTCGTGCCGCTTTTCCTGCTTGCCCAGTTGATTGCATTGCCCAGACTGACTCGTTATCTCCGGGAGTTGGAACGGGCCAACGGAGTGCCTGGCTGGGGCGCGAGTCGCTACCTATGGATAGCTGGCGTAATACTGGTCTCTGCCTTTTTTAACGTTCAGGAACGTATTGCGACTCCGCTGTGGACATTCGTGTTTGCTATGTTGGTCTGGGGGACTCTGTTCACCATTCTGGAAGCACGGTTCAACACCCTGAAGCGAAACCTTGATAACCCGCCGGTTGGCGATGCTGGTCGCGGTTATAAGTGGTGGGAATGGTTGATTGCCGTGCCCATGGTCTGTGTCACCTTCATCGCCTTGCCGTACCTGAGTCTCGGGGCTCTTGGGGTTTATGACCTCGACGAATTGCCCGGTGGCGAAGTGTACGTCGATGCCGAAGAACGCTTTCAGTTCCCGGTACCAACAGATGGCTGGGTTCGGGTCAGTCCGGGCACGTTCACCCAGGACGAGGCGCTCCTTGAAATGCGTGGGCCGTCTGAGGACATCTGGGCCATTGTGTACCACTACGAGGGGATGTCTCTCGAGGAGCTTGCACATAACCGGCGGCAGACCCTCTATGGCAGTCTCAGGAGAGCCGGCTGTGAAGAATTTCGACAGTTTTCCGGGAACAGTCTTAACGTTTCAACCCGCATCACCTGTACGGGCATGGACCTGAACATGCCTTCAATGTGGACCACTGGAATTGTTGAAAGCGATCACGGCATCTATGAACTTATCGTTCATATGACGACTCCTGCCGCGACGTACCAGCGGCGGAAACCGGAGCTGCTTCGAATGACTGAGGAGTTTGAAGTGTTATGAGGTGGCTACTACTGGCGCCGTTTTTGGTGCTCTCTGCGGGTGTCTGGGCCAAGCCCTCCATACAGTGGAATGCTCCCGAATTTTCGGCGCTTCATGAACTGGCTTCCGAGCTTCGCGGTAAGGACGACCTCCCGAGTGAGTTAACGCGCCTGGAGTTCAAAACCGATATCAAGGTCGATAAAGATACGGTTCGCCGTCGGGTGAGGGACGTTTGGTATTACCCTTCCAGCACGGATGTGCAGAATAACGGAACCGATCGCATCTACTTTGATGAACAGACCGATCAAGTCACCATTCACCTCGCTGCGTCTATCGACGCAAAAGGGCGTTTGCACGCCTTTGAAGCGGATAACCTGAAAATTACCAATGTAGATAACGGCAATACGTTTACAGACCGGCGTCAGGCAGTGATAGCGCTGCCTGGGCTGGGAGCGGGCAGCGTCGCAATGCTCGAGTACGAGATTGTGACAGACCGATCGCGCCTGGAGATGGGTTGGACTGACATCTACTCGTCCCAGATTATGGTGCCTGTCAGTAACTGGGTCCTGACGGTGGAGTGGCCGAAGGATGAGCAGGTTGACTGGGACGTTGGCGGGCACTGGATATCATGCGAGGGTGACGATAACGGACTATCGTGTTCGGGTGCGGATATTCCCGCGGTTCGGTTTGCTGGCGAGGTTAGCTGGGCCGACGAAGTCGACCATCTGATCGTCGGCGAAGCTAAAAGCTGGGATGCGGTTATCGATCGTGCGCGATCGGCGTTTAATCAGGCGTTGACTGATACCCGTGGTAGCGACGAACTTTTGGTGGAACTTGAGACCGGCGGGCTAACGCAGCCTGAGCAGATTGCCGGGATTCATGAATTTGTAGCCAGAGATATCAGGTACGTGTCCATGTCAGAGCTTGGGCACGCGGTAACGCCCCATTCTGTCGCCTCCACGCTCACCTCACGGTATGGAGACTGCAAAGACAAATCGGCTGTGCTTCACCATTTATTGAAGCAGATTGGTGTTGAGGCCTATCCCGTTCTGGTGGCGACAGAGAGGAAAAATCCGTCCCGGCTTATGGTTCCCAGTATGCGGTATTTTGACCATATGGTGGTGTGCTTTGAGCTGGAAGGAAACACCCACTGCCTGGACGCGACAGATGCCCATACAGACTGGCTCCACACCCCCGCCTGGATCCAGGGCAAAGTGGCGTTGAAACTGGAGCCGGGGTCGGAACCCGATGAGATTGCCGTTGCACCTTTTCGCTGGAAAGTTCGTGTGAATAGCGAGTTGAACTTCACGAGGCAGGGCGGAGCCACAGAGCAACTGACACGAACCTATATCGGAGAGTATGCGGGTATATTTCGTGGCTTCCTCTCCGGAATGGACTCCGATAGTCGAAGGGAGTGGGCCGTAAAGAACTATCAAGAGCAGGTGGCTGATACGGTGGAGCCGTCATTCGAGTTCTTTGGTTTTGAATCGCTGGCCCCGGAAGTCAGCGTTCGGTCCGATACGGAATTTGATCCGTTTCTGAATCCAGAGGAAGCCATGTCATATTTTGAGCACAGTGCCTGGCTGAATCAGGAGATCCATAGTCTTTATCTTGAAAACAACGCGCGAGTTGCACGCTTCCCGGGGTTACAGGTAAAGACAACCTATCGGTTTGACGTGGGTGAAGCCTGGTCCCTGACGACCCTGACTCCGGAGTTCGACTACTCAAACGATTTCGGACGTATGGTGCGCCATGTGCAACGAGGTGGTAACCAGACGCTGGATGTCGTCACTGAGCTTGAGATTCCTGAGCAATCCGTTCCTCAGCGAGAGGTTGACCGGTTCAATCGGTTTCTGGATGTGCTGGTAAGAGAATCCCGGATCAGTTTTGCAGGCGAAGTGCTTTAGTTGGGAGTTAGTGCCGAAAGTTAAGCTCCTTTCGCTCGTTCAGGGTTTTCACCTCGGCACATAACTCCGCTGTGGGGCGTGCCAGTAGCCTGGGTATCCCGATGGGCTCGCCAGATTCCAGGCAGTACCCATAGTCACCGTTGGCAATCCGCTTCATCGCGGCATCTATTTTCGGTAGCAGGCGGCGCTCGCGGTCGACTATGCGTAGGGCCAGCCGGGATTCCTCCTCATATGAGGCCCGGTCTGCTTCATCGTTCATTTCCGGAGGGCTGGCCAGCTGTTGCTTTGCCGCTTCAATGTTGTCCATGGTTTCCTGGCGCAGGTCTTCGAGTAACTGTCGGAAGAACGCCAGCTGCGCCTCGTTCATGTACTCGTCGGCGGGCGCCTTTAACAACTCATCTTTTGTCAGTGTCATCTGATATTAGTCCCAGGCCGGAAACGGATCGTTCAGCGTTTTCCAGAAAGACTTTCCGGCCAACAGCTGCTCTTCATCCAGCAGGCAATCGTCCAGTTGGCGGGTGATGCTGTCCTGGTCGAGATTCTGGCCGATAAACACCAGCTCCTGGCGCATATCGCCGAACGGCTCTACCCAGCTTTCCATAATTGCCTGGCGATACTCCGGGTCTTCGGGCCAGTTGTTTTCCGGTACCGCCTTCCAGAACATTCCGGCAAACCCGTGCCGGGCAATGCCGCCCGCCTGGCTCCAGTTGCCGGCAAACTCCGGGCGGGTGGCGAGCCAGAAATAACCTTTTGAGCGAATCAGTTTTCCACTGGATACGCCCTGGTGCAGGAAATCATAGAACTTTGCCGGGTGGAACGGGCGGCGGGCCCGGTAGACGAAGCTGGAAATGCCGTATTCCTCGGTTTCCGGAATATGCTCACCGCGCATTTCTTTCAGCCAGCCGGGCGCCTGCTGGGCGCGTTCAAAGCTGAAGCGATTGGTATTAAGCACTTTATCCAGCGGCACGGCGCCTTGTTTGATGGGAAGGATCTCTGCCTCAGAATTCAGGCTGCGCAGCACGCCTGTTAGCCTGGCCAGATTGTCAGGGGAGATCAGATCGGTTTTGCTGATCAGCAGAATGTCGCTGAACTCCACCTGGTCTACCAGCAGGTCCGCCACGCTGCGTTCATCTTCTTCGCCAAGACTTTCTCCGGTTTCCTGTAACGATTGTGCCTCGTCATAGTCTTTCAGAAAATTTACCGCATCCACTACGGTAACCATGGTGTCGAGCCGGGCGATATCCGACAGGCTGACGCCGTCTTCGTCGGCGAAGGTGAAGGTTTCGGCCACGGGCAGTGGCTCTGAAATTCCTGTGGACTCGATTACCAGGCAGTCAAAGCGACCTTCTGCGGCCAGCTTGCGCACTTCGATTAAGAGGTCTTCACGCAGAGTGCAGCAAATGCAGCCATTACTCATCTCAACCAGCTTCTCTTCCGAGCGGTTCAGCGTGACTTCCTGTTGTACCTGGGCGGCGTCAATGTTGACTTCACTCATGTCGTTGACGATGACCGCCACTCTCTTGCCGTCGCGATTGTTCAGGATGTGGTTCAGTACCGTGGTTTTTCCGGCACCGAGAAAGCCCGATAGAACAGTAACCGGAAGTCGTTTTTCTTTGAGTGGCATTGGTCTTCTCCTGAAAGGGTCGGAGTTTCGGTTCTCGTTAATGTATATGTTATAACATAACATTAACTACGTCGATATTCAGCGCTTCTCTCCCAGGCTTTCCAGATGGTAACCGCCAAAGCCTGTCGTGTCGGCTAACATGTACGGCCTGTTTGTTCGTGTTCAGCCAATGGCGGTGGGTAGGTTCTGGTTATGGCCAAGAGGTCTTTTGTTCGCAAATCGTTGCGTCTGGTGGCGATGGCGCTCGGTGCCGTTATCGCACTGATGTTGCTGGCTATTCTGCTGTTCCGCTTTGTGAACCCTCCCACGTCGGCGTTTATGCTGGCGTATCAACTCGATAACCCGCCCCGGCCGTTACGGCATGAGTGGGTGCCGCTGTTGGATATCTCTCCGTGGATGCCGCTGGCGGTGGTGGCCAGTGAAGATCAACGGTTCCCCCACCATCGTGGCGTGGATGTGGATGCTATCCGTAAGGCTGTGTCGGAGTACAAGGCGGGGGAGGGGCTGCGGGGCGCCAGCACAATTACCCAGCAAACCGCCAAGAATCTGTTTCTGTGGAACGGGCGCAGCTTTGCTCGCAAGGCCATTGAGGCGGGCCTGGCCGTGACCATCGATGGCCTCTGGCCCAAGCAGCGAGTGCTTGAGGTGTATCTGAATATCGCGGAATTCGGCCCGGGTATCTACGGTGTGGAGGCGGCCAGCCAGGCCTACTTCGGCAAGCCGGCACGTTATCTTTCCCAGGCCCAGGCTGCACGCCTGGCCGCTGTTTTACCAAACCCGAAGGTTCTGAGTGTGAACTCTCCGTCGGCCTATGTGCAGGAAAGGGTCGACTGGATTCAACGGCAAATGGCCCAGCTTTCCGGGCTGCGGTATCTTGAGGGGCTGTAATAGCCGGCTGCATCGCAGTCGGCTAATCAGTCCCTGCAATTTTTACCGGTCCAGGTACTGTGACAGGTGGAGTGCAAAGCTACCGTTGCTCTCTGCACTGTAGCCGGCGTAAAGCTTGTTGCCATCAATGGCAACGCTGCCGGTGGTAATCTGTACGTTGCGATCTACTTTTGATTCCGCCACGCGGCTGCCATCGCTTTCGTACTTGGCATTGAAGCCACCACCGACGATAAACAGGTCCGATCCTTTCAAGGCCGCATCTTTAATGATCCCGTTGCGCGATGTTTTATTCCAGACGGTCCGGCCGGCACTGTCGAGTTTGACGATGCGATGGCCGTCAGCGTTGGAGGCCGTCAGCAGCAGGTCGCCACGATAGTCCTCAAACACCAGGGCTGGTCCGGGCAAGCCGTAACTCTTGTAAGCCGCGCCGAAGGTTCTGGTCCATAGCTTGTCGCCTGCCGGCGTGTAGCGGGTGATGCGAGCACCGCCGTTGTCTGCCAACAGATTGGTGGCCACGATGTCGCCATTCATGGTGAAGATGACTTCGCCGGCCGGGTACTCACCGGTTACACCGGTTTGCTGCCAAAGTTGCTCTCCGTTTGCGTTGAACAGGCTGACAGCCTGGCCGCTGGCAATGACGAAATTACCGTTGGCACTGGCGGTTACCGAGTGCGCGGTATGCTCCGGATGCTCGACGCCCAGAAGCGGCGTGCCTTCCAGGTTGAATACCTGGGTGTTGGGCCCGGTTACGTAAAGCTTGTCATTGTTAAGAGCCAACGCGCGCATTTCGCTGCTGTCACTGAGCTTATAGCGCCAGCGTTCGTTGCCATTGGCATCAGCACTGATCAGCCAGGCGCCGGCGGACGACGTATTTTCATCGAGAACCTTGAACTGATTGGCGAGGATGTACACGTTGTCCTGGCCATCAATAACCATGGCAAGGGCGCTGTCGTCACTGCGGTAATCACCGGTGGCCAGATCGAAATCGACCGCCCAGAGTCGCTGGCCGTTATCGGAATAACGGACAAGCAGAATATCCTGCACTCGATTGGCGAGACCGGTGCGAATGGTTGTACCAGCAACCATCACATCACCAAAACTGTTGACCGAAAGATCCTCCAGCCAGGTCAGGCGATCAGGTTCGACGTTGGCTTTGTGGTTATACAGGGCGGTCCACTCGGGCTTGATGGTTGCGGTACAGGCGGCGATCAGAACGAGGGAGAACAGAAGGGTAAGGGTTTTCTTTCGTGCAATAGTGCGCATAGAACAACACTCCGTTGTATCAATAGATGTCCATGGGTTACTGCGCTCACGGAAGCGATGTTGTTCTTGGATTGGCTTGGCAAGCAGGCGTGAGAAGTCTATGGGAGGGAATTAGGTAATACACACTAGGTTGAGCTGCACCACCAAGCCGATAGTTTTCCCCACTAAACCGGTGCGACGCCGAAGGCCCATTGATGCACCCAAAGCACCATCACAACATACGCGGAAAGACCACCGACCACGGCTATAGCGTCGTTTGCTTTGGTGGCAGGAAGGGTTGCGATAGGCCGCTGTGTTCTGCGTTTCATGGAGATTCGGTCCGCAATCGCCCAGGCAAGGAAAGAGCCGAACAGAAGAACATCATGCAGCATGCCGTTGGCCAGAAGGTGGGCCAGCGCCCAGAGTTTGACCGCAACGAGCATCGGGTGGCCGATCTTCGCCTTGATCCGGCCGGGAAAGTAAGTTGCGAGAAGTAGTGGGAAAACGGGGATCAGGAGCAGCAGCGACACGTGCCTTAGCCAGGTGGGCGGCACGTAAAGGACGCTGGGATCAAGCCGGGCAGCGCCGTAACCCCATATGATCAGCAGCAGGCCGGCGAGAGAGGCGAGGGAGTAGAGCCCCTTGAATGCCGCCTCCCCCAGAGACGCATGCAGTCGGTCCCGCAGCGGTTCATTCACGATAGACAATGAGTGAACGCCCAGAAACAGGACCAGTCCCAGTATCAATGTTGTCATAGGCTTTCCTCTCCTTAGCCTTTCGAACGCTTCACCCGCTCTCTGTGAAGCGTCCTATTCCCGACAGACCTGGATAGTATAGTCACCTATGCGCGAACTACGAGTTGATAAACCTTTGGCGTCAGCTCGCCACCTTGGTAATGGTACCTTGAGCCACGGCGATCATCCTCTCTTCGCCGTTGTTCGTTGCGACGATCTCGCACTGGCACACAGCCTGGCGCTTGCCAGAGGAGAGTACCCGAGCCTTGGCGATTAATCGTTCCCCAATGGCAGGGCGAAGGTAGTTGATCTTGTATTCGGATGTGACTGAATCCCCCAAAACCGAACCTCCGGCATAGGTCAGCGCATTATCAGCGAGGTAGCTGACCACTCCGCCGTGGACAAAACCGTGCTGTTGCTTGAGCTCTTCTTTCAAAATCAGGCTCAGTTCCGCTTTGCCCGGCTCGAATGCTTTCAATTCAGTGCCCAATAGAACACTGAACGGTTGTTGTGCCAGGATTTGTTTGCCAAATTCGAAAAGCTCGCCCATGGCGGGTTCCTCCTGTGCTGTGTAACGCTCAGCGGGTATGTTTGATGTTCATATCGATCAGGGCATGAAACACCTCCTGGCCAGAGGTATCCGTTACAGAGACAGGCACCCTGATTGTCCCCTCCTCAGACCAGTCGAGGGTGGAGCCATCAGCGGTCGCGGTGAGGTCTGTTTTGGCCTTCTTGAGATATTTGACGGTCATGCCAGAGGGAATCCAGCGTGCCCCCTTGGGAATCGAGGCGTCCGTGAGCAACCCGCCGGCCAGTTCCGCCATGTTGCACATGGCAATCGCATGAACGGTTTTCAGATGATTGGTGACCTTTCGGCGTTTTTTCATGGTGACCACGCAACGGCCCGGGGCGAGAGTCTCCACCGTTGGTGAGATGCTGGAAAAGTAAGGTGCGGTCTGGCAGACCGCGCGGCTGAACAGGGTTTTGCCCATGGGCAGACGGCTAAGCCGGTTGTAGAGGCTGACAACATTCATAATGCATTCTCCTGCGCTAGAAAAGGGCGGTCAGGAGATAGTGCCAACATTTGGAATTTATTTCTAGAATAATATTCTAGCTTTTTGACAGGACTCGCCAGGCGGCCTCTGCAAAGAGCATGGCATGTTCCGACGGCGGCGTTGGTACCCGCCCGGCCAGCCAGGCCCGACAGTAGTTCTCAGCTTGCCCAAGAAGTAGGGAGGCATAGGTTTCCCGTGGCAGGGATCGAATGTCGCCCTGGCTTTGGCCCTCGGCCAGCCAACGGTGTATCACACCGTATTGCTCACGGTTCCTTTGCGTCAGTTCCTCTCGGTAGGGGCCTGCTGCCACACTGGCCCGCGCCAGAAACATGAAGCGAGCAAGTTCCGGTTCGTTGGTAACCCAGTCCATATAACGGGTAACCAGCGCTTCAATAACCTGTCGAGTGGTACCTGCGGCTTCTATCTCTGGCCATACGTTTGCCCTGTGATCGTCCAGGGCTGTGAAAAACAGCGCTGCGGCCAAGCCCTCTTTGTTGTGAAAATGGTGGTACAGGGTGCCGACACTGGCCCCGGAATGCTGGCGGATGATATCAATGGTGGTGGATTCAAGGCCGTGCTCAAGAAAACAGGTCAGCGCGCAGCGAAGTATATGGCGTTTGTTGGCTTTGCGGGCACCGGGTAAAACCCGGTCAAAAGCGTCCAGCGGCATGGGGTTCTCATGTCATGGTATTTAGAAGGTTATTCTAGAGAAATCTTCTGCCGGTTGTCGCGGTTTGTGGAGACGGGTTGATAACCTGATAAGGTGAAGCGGATGCAAACTGCGCCGGGGCGTCCCGACGCAGTTTGCCAGTGAGCGCGGCATCAGTCGCAGGAGCCCGCCTGGAAGAAGCCATCAGAGGTTTCTCTTACCCAGGTGTATATCCCGGAGACGGCGCCCAGGGACTCATCGCCACCAACGGTATAGTATCCACTGGCGTAGTAAGCTCTCCCTGCAAGGTCATGATTCAGGTTGGTATCGTTCCAGTTCTGGCAGGTGAACTCACCACCACCTTCGTCATCACCGCCACCGGTTTCGCTGCAGGCTGCGGGCTCTGTCGCAAACCAGAGGCCGGGGTCACCCTCATGGAGGGTGACGCTGCTCCAGGTATCGAAGGAGCCGCCAATATCGGCATTGTCACCCGTGGTCAGCGCTCTCAAGTCGGATGTTCCCCCGGCATAAGCCCTGCCTGCCGTAATATGGGCACTGGGTGAGGTGGTTGCCTGTGCACAGGTTTCAGACGGAACGTTCGGGTCTACAACCGTTACGCCCCGTTTTTTTATGGTGGTGTTATTGTCACTGTCGGTCGCCGTGTAAGCGCACTCGTACTGGCCAGCAACTGCGGTATTCACGTCGGAACAGTCGGCGTTGACCACCAGCGAACCGTCTTCAGCATCTTCGGCGGTAGCGCCCGGATCTGTAAACGGTGTGTGGATGTCCACAACCATAGGGTCGTCGCCAATCAGGGTAATAATGGGGGAGCCCTCAGGTTCCGAACCGTCTCGGCTATGGCGGTTGAAAAAGTCCCAGATGATGTCGGGATAGCTCGGGCCAACCCGCACCGACCATTTCCCGTTATTACCGTTCGCCCCTCCAACCCAATAGTGACCGTGATCGGTGTCTTGCAGGTTCGGAGTGGACAGCGGGCCATCCAGGTAGACAGTCTCTACAATCGATCTTGAACCGAGGGTGCCATCCTGTGTGTGGCGGGTATGGATGCAGTCGTAGTTGTTCTGGAAGTAGGGCGAGCAAGCCGTTACAGACGCTTGGGTGGTGGCTGGTGTATCAAGGCCTGAGGTGCCAAAAACCTGCAGGTGAGCATCGCGGGTATTATCGGCTGCTGTTTTCAGTACCGTACAATCGTTCTCATTCTGTAGCACAAGCAGTGGAATTGGATAGCTATCATCCAGTTCGCTCTGCATGTCTGAAACAACCCGTGAGACACTGTTAAATGTCGCGCTGCCCGGACACTGTCCGGATAACGAGACAGAGGCGGCATCCTCGCCATAAGGTAATCCCGCTGCCGGCGCGGCAGCTGCCCAGTATTCGTTATGGGTAACGGCGGCCACCGTCGTCATTGCGCCACCTGAGGATAGGCCGGTGATGAATCGTCGGTTGGGGTCGATGCTGAAACTGGCTTCCACCGCCTTGGCGATCTGGTGCAGGTCTTCCACCTCGCCTGCGCCCTCGTGGCGATGGTGCTCGAACCAGAATCCCCAGCAGTTTTCGTTCCGGAGGCCGTCATAACTGGTGATGAACGGTGCCACCAGGACAAATCCGTACTCGTCGGCGGCTTCGGTCAGTCCCCAGTCGTTCAAAACGTCGTTATTGGTCTGCCTGCAGCCATGCAGGGCCATCACCATTGGCGCAGGAGTGGCGAGGTTTTCGGGTACGTAAACCTTGTAGTCCCGGGCCCGGGATTGGCTGTATCCCTGTTGGGGCAGAGTGTAGGAGTACGTCTGACCCGCTGTAACAGGAACGCTTTGAATAAGAAGTGCGGCAGAGGCGACAATGGCAGGGAATACCGAGTCGGCCCTCCGTAAGTTGAAGGATAATGGCATAACTGACTGCTCCTTATTGGATTTGTTTTTGGCTCAGAATCTCAAGGAAATATCGTGCCATGTTTTAAATTTTTGATTTTTATATGAAATTCAGATATTCAGTGATGGGTGTTGACCGAACTTCCGGACAAGGTGTCTGATTAGCAGGACACTGGGAGCAATGGTGACAAGCCACTTTATTTGCGGTATTCCGCTCAGATTGAGGCGCCTATGGATACGAAGTGGTATCTGGTATTTGCAGACTTGTTACTGGTGTTTCACACCCTGTTGGTTGTGTTCGTCATCTTTGGTCTGGTGGCTACCCTGGTCGGTTACTTTCGCCAGTGGAATTGGGTTCGAAATCTCTGGTTCCGGCTGAGCCATCTTGTGGTTATTGGTATTGTCGTGCTTCAGGCCTGGCTTGGCGTGCTGTGCCCGCTGACGATCTGGGAAAAGGAATTGCGGGCAAAGGCCGGGCAGGGTGGTTATGAGGGCTCGTTCATTCAGTACTGGCTGGAAACCATTCTGTACTACAACGCGCCGGACTGGGTTTTTATTCTGGTCTATACCCTGTTTGGGGCGTTGGTTGTGGCAAGCTGGTTTCTGGTAAAGCCCCGACGCTGAAAGCAGTATCAGGGTTGCAAGGTAAACCGCTCAGTAACGGTATAAACGGAGCCTCCCGGCCCTGGTGTGCTCTTATAAAGTACGAAGTCTTGAACCGGCATCAATCCAAACAGGGTGCCTTGGTGGCTTTCAAGCAGCGAGGCCACCGAACCCGCCGGGTGTCGAAAACGGCTAAGCGTGATATGCGGTTTGAAGCTCGGGTTTTCGAGTGTGAACCCGTTGTCGGTCAACGCGGTTGCCAGGTTTTTCTGGAGTTCTCTGAGCGCGTTCTCTGGTGATACACCCGCCCAGAGAATCTTGGGCTTTTCCGGAGAACCGAAACACCCCAGCCCCTGCACATTAAGCTCAAAAGGCGATTGGGTAACTCCCTTCGCCAGATCACGGGCCACGGCCACCTGCTGATCTTCTACCTGGCCAAGGAACGCCAGGGTCAGGTGCAGTTGCCCGCGGCTTTGCCAGCGGGCTCCCACCACCTGTGTTTTGACTTGCAGGAGGCTCGTCTTGATGGCCTCGGGAATCTCAAGCCCGAAAAACAGCCTTGGCATAACTCGTTCAGTAACAGGAGTTGGGGGAGGTGTCCGGATTAATCTCGCCGGCCACTTCCTCCGGGTCAATGCCGTGACTGACCAGTACCTCCCGGACGAAGTTCACCTGGGCCAGAATGCGGTCGGCATCGTCGCCGTATTCGTAGCGGTTAATCTCGACCGGCTGGGGCATGAAGGTGAACGCGGTTTTCAATGCCGTCAGGGTGTCTTCGTCAGTCATCAGTATCCTCCAGAGTGAGGCGGCTCCAATTGGAGCTGCATTGGTTCATCGCGTTTGTAATCAGCTATATGAGCGGATTTCAGTGTCCTGTTGTTGGATGCAGCACGTCAACCCGGAATCGCATCCGGAGATTCCGGCAGTACCTGTCCACCATCAACAATGATTTGCTGCCCGGTGATGTAGCGGGCCTCCTCGGAGGCCAGGAAGCAGGCGGCGTGGCCGATGTCTTCCGGGGTTCCCAGCGTATGGGTGGGAATGGCGGCACGCATCTGGCTGAGGTATTCCTCTCCCTGCGCCTGAAGACCTTCTGTCAGCACGTTACCGGGCATCACCGCGTTGATGGTGATGCCGCTATTGGCCACTTCCAGGGCAGCGCTGCGCATGAACCCCAGTTGGCCTGCCTTGCTGGCGCCGTAATGACTCCACCCCGGGAAGCCAGTGACCGGACCGGTGATGGATGACGTCAGCACAATACGACCGTAACTCCGCTTCTTCATGGCCGCCATGGCGGCTTGCACGATGAAGAAGGTGCCTTTCAGGTTTACGTTGTGTACCTGATCCCACTGGGCTTCGGTCATCTCATCCAGATTGGCCTGGGGAAAGATGCCGGCGTTTGAACACAGAATATCCAGCTGTCCGAACTGCTTTTCAATCTCAGCAATGGCGGCCTGGCAGTCGCTCTGTCGGGTAACATCCAGTTTGATAAACAGTCCACCAAGTTCCTTGGCTACTTGCTGACCGGCTGCTTCATCAATACCGCCAATCACGATGTTGGCGCCGGCTTTGTGCAGGACCTCAGCAATACCTTTACCGATACCATGCTCGCCGCCGGTCACCAGAGCGACTCGATTTTCCAGGCTGAACATATTCTTCTCCTTGTATTCGGATAACGTGTGGTTTGAATGAAGCATAGTGGATTTGCGATGTCCCATACGTGCAAACGGCGGGAAGGGACAATGTCTCACACGTGCAGGGGGCGATATTGGACACAGATCAAGGACATGATCTGTTAGGGTGCCGGGCCTTGGACAGATCAGCTTGCTGGTCATCATTTCTGGAAAGCAAATTAAGGACTTCCTGCTGTGCATACTCACCATGAAAGTAATTCCGACCAACCCGTCTCTGTTTCACCGCGCAAAGTAAAAGCGGGGCCGCCACTGAACTGGATTTCAGGGTCTATAAAACTGCTCCGTGACAACTGGGGCGTGATTCTGCCGGCCTACCTGCTGGTGATTGTTGCGCCGGTGCTGATTCAGCTGGTTTCGTTCGAGCTGATGTTTCGCGGCAGTCTTTTTACGATGGTTCTGATCGTTTCTGCGATAGCGGTTCTGACACTGGTACTGAACGCCGGGATGATCGCCGTTTTTCACTCTGCAGCTGAAGGGCGCCCTCGATTCACCAGTTTGTTTGCTGCGTTTGGGGGGCACAGTATCTTTCACCTTGTGCTGATGTTGCTGATGATGGCTTTGGTCGCCTTGGCTATGGCATTGGTCGGTTACTGGATTGTGGGTGCAGCAGATCTTGAGCGTGCGCTGTTCGGCACCGGCTACTACGGTGACGCCATGAGTTTCGGCTTGGGCACCCAAAATTTCATGCTGCGTGCCCTTTTCGTGTTCGTCTCGGTGGTGGCGGCTGTGACCCTGTTCGCTGCGCTCTTCTGCTATGTCGTGCCGTTGATAGTGATTGCTCGTGAAGGCGTCTTTGCGGCGATTAGTCACAGTTTTCGGGCGAGTTTCAAGAACCTGTTCGTGCTGATTTTCTTTGCCGTGAATGTCATGGCACTGAGCCAGCTCTTTTTCTTCCCGTTGTTCACGATCAGTGCGTCAACGGCATCAATGAGTTTCTGGGTGGTGGCGATGATTCTTGCGGCCATAGTTTGGGGGGCAGTGCTTACCGGTGCTTATTACCTCTCATTCCGGGATGTGCTGCTGGCGGACGAGCCACCCCTTGGTGAGCCGGCTCTGGAAACTGCGGTAGCTGCATAGTCGGCGTTTGGTCAGAACAGCCCGATTTGCGGCGTTGACACGTTCACTGGCAGAGGCTCCAGCTCCGGAAGCTTTTCCCGCAGAAGCTCCGTCCAGAGTGAGGCCAGTGACACTGCGTGGCCGTTGTCGGGCATGTGCATGAAGACATAGGGCTGAGTGCCAGCCGCTACCCAGGCTGCCACCCGCTGGACCCAGGGTGCGAGAAATGCCCGGTTGGCCTCCAGGTTTGGGTGCCCTATGTATCGAATCACCGGCGGTGCGTCGCTGGGCAGGATGTGTACCGGAACCCGGGGCTTCTTGCGCTGGGCATCGACGGTTGATTCGCAGTCGGGCGTTGCCGAGAACAGCGCCCGGCTATCCAGTACAACCCGGGCGAGCTTGCGGGCCCGCAAGCCTTGATTCAGGGCACGCTCCTCCTCACCCTTGGCAAAGAACGCCGGGTGCCGGACTTCTACGGTCCAGTCCAGAACCCCCGGTGCGGTATCCAGAAAGCGCCAGAGTTGATCCAGCCGCTCCGGGCCGAAGCCCGCTGGGAGTTGCAGCAACATGGGGCCTAGCACATCATTAAGCGGCTCAATCAGCGACAGAAAGGCGTCCAGTTCATCGCCGGCGCCGTTCAGGAAACGTTCGTGGGTGATGGCTTTGGGCAGTTTGAATAGGAATCTAAAGTTGTCCGGAACCTGCTGCCGCCATAGCTGACACTGTTCTCGGCTGGGGCTGGCATAAAAGGTGGTGTTGCCCTCAACGGTGTTGAATACACGGGCATATCGCGCCAGGGGCGTGCCGCCGGGTGGCAGTTGGTTGTTCCAGTTCGGATCTTGCCATTGAGGGCAGCCAATAAAGTAGGGCAATGCCATCGCTCTTCCGTTGCTGTGCTGTGGATAAATTGATCACTTAAAGCGGGCGGATGAACCGGTTGATCAAATAACCTACGCATTCCACCAGCCCTTGTGGTTAAAGGGTTTGCACTGCCTATCCTTTCGTTCCTAACAAAGTTATCCACAGATGTTGTGGGTAAAACAGGCTGTCAAAGCTGAACTTTTCCCCTGAGTGCCTTGGTTTTGCCCTTTTTCGTTTTGCTGTCCACTCGCCGCCTTTGCGACCCCTTGGTAGGCTTGGTTGGGCGCCGGGCCTTCTTTTGTTTTACCGCTTCCTGAATGAGCTCTTTCAGTCGCTCCAGCGCATCCTCCTTGTTCAGTTCAAGAGTTCGGAAAGACTGGGCTTTGATCACGATGATGCCGTCTTTACTGATGCGCTGATCTGATAATGCCATCAGCCTTTCTTTGTAGAAAGGCGGCAAGCTGGAGTTGAGGATGTCGAAGCGGAGGTGAACGGCGGATGCCACCTTGTTGACGTTTTGCCCGCCGGCGCCTTGCGCGCGTATCTGGGTGATTTCAATTTCCCAGTCCGCCAGTTCAACGGCGTTGGAGATTTTCAGCATGGGCTTCCATTTAACTGCACAAAGTGGATTCAGGTGTTACGGTGAGCCTAATCAATTTTCAGGGGTGTGTCATGAACGTTCTGGTATTGGGAGCCACAGGCCTGACCGGTCGCCTGGTGGTGGAAAAGCTGCTGAAGCGCTCGGGGGTATCATCCGTGGTGGTGCCGGTCCGCCGTTCAGTGGGTATTGATAGCCCGAAGCTGGCGGAGCATGTGGTCGACTTTGAGACCCTGGAGTCCCGTGCTGCTATTTTCAAGGTTGATGCCCTGATCTGCTGCCTGGGTACCACGATCAAGAAAGCGGGCTCGCAAGAAGCATTCCGTAAGGTCGATTACGATTACGCCTATAGGGCGGCCAAACTAGCCAAGGCGGCGGGCGTGAACCGATTGATCCTGATGTCTGCCATCGGGGCCTCGTCTCGGTCCACGGTTTTCTACAATCGCGTGAAAGGCGAGCTGGAGGATGCGGTGCGAGGTCTTGGGTTCGATTATCTTGCCATTTACCACCCAAGCCTGTTGCTGGGCGACAGGAAGGAACACCGTACCGGTGAAGCGTTGGGGATGGCGGTAATGCCGTTGGCCAACCGCGCATTGATTGGACCACTGCACAAGTATCGGGCCATCGAGGCGGAGACAGTTGCCGAGGCGATGGTGAATGAGCTGATCGAGTCTACCGGGGCCGAAAACTCCCGAACCGCAATTAAGGTTCGGGAGTACGACGATATCCGGAGATTGGCCAAAAAGAGTTAAACGAGCTGCCCTTGGTTCAGCCTTTCGAAGCTCTTTGGAAAGAGCCTTCGGCAGGCTTGGTTCAGAGGCTTTTCGACGATCTCGGGTAAACGAATGCCCAGCGGGTTAGACTCGGCCATGGCCTCGTTGGCGATTACCCGGGTGCCCATGATGTAGTCGAACCAGGGGCGTGTTACGCACCAGTTGGCATCCTGGTTGGTGTTCATGTGATGGTCGTAATGCCAGGGAATCGCTTTTTTGCCCCACTCAGGCTCCAGGTGTGAGCGCCGGTGCACGTAAAAATAACGAGCAGCAGCATAGTAGGTGCCCAGGGTAAAAAACGGCGCTACCGGCATGGCCAGGGATGTGATAGCCGTGAGCTTGAGCAGAGACGTCACTTCATCCCGGGTGCGCCAGTTGCTCAGGCCTTCCGCGTAACCATCATCCTGGTAATCGGTGGTGCGCACGATTTTGTGGTGTTGCCAGTGGCTCTTCATGGACTTGGGGATGGGGCTGTAGCGCGGCTGTCCGGGCCTGGGGGTGCCATGCAGGATGTACTTGTGGGCGTACCATTCGAAGCCGTTGGCAAAGATCAGGGCGATGGGAAAACCAATCATGGTCTGGCCTCTTTTTGTGATTGTTGTTCTATCCTGTCATAGCTTCGGATGAATCCTTTTATTAATTTGCGCCAGGTTGGCGGTTTCATTGGCGGGATATGACAGTACGGGCAGTTAGCAAAGCAGTGATCATGTGCCGGAGGGGGCTGTTGGTAGCCGGCCTGATGCTGGCCGGTCTTGCATTCGGGGCCGAGTCGCCAGACGAGGCGTGCACTGTCAGTGACATCCAGCCGGAAATGATTGATCTGGACAAACCGCGGGATCAGCTGGCGCGCCAGAGCAATCTCGTGATTCCCCCGGGTACGAAAATTGGCAGCATTCGAATCATTCAGCGCCCCATTTTCGATACCAGCGACCCAAAGCAGGATAACTTCCTTTACCACGCCCTCAATACACTCAACACACCGACCTGGGAGTCGGCCCTTCGTTCCCAGTTGGTGTTTGTGGAGGGCGACATCTACAGCCCCGGGTTGCTGGAAGAGTCTGAGCGGGTCTTGCGGCAGCGGGAATATCTGACAGCGGCCTGGGTGGGGGTTACCCGCCTTTGTGGGGATGAGGTAGAGGTGAGTGTTCTGGCCAGGGATACCTGGACGCTGCTTCCGACCTTGGGTATTACAAGGTCCGGTGGTGACAATACCACCAATGCCGGTATCTCCGACCCCAACTTTCTGGGCTCGGGCAAGAGCCTGGGGATTTCCTACACCAAAGATCCGGATCGCTCCGAGACCAGCGTGTTTGTGGACGATCCCAATGTCATCGGCTCTCATTGGCAGGCAGGCTTTTCCTACGATGACCGCAGTGACGGGCGGGGGCGGAGCGCCTATCTGGAACGGCCGTTTTTCAGCGAGCGCACCAACTGGCGCTTTGGCTTGGCTGGCGTGGACGATGTCCGGGAGGAGTCCCGTTACGTGGGGGCGCAAGCCATCGCCGATTATCGTCGCAGCCGCGAGTATTTCAGTATTGACGGCGGCTGGCGCCTGGCCGAGCGCAACGAGCGGCAACTTCGCCTGCTGGCGGGGTATCGCTACGAGGCGTTCGAATTTCAGCCGTTACCTGATCAGCCTGCTCTGGATGTGTTGCCGGATGATCGAACCCTGAGCTATCCATGGATTGGTTTTGATTACCGCCAGAACCGCTTTCGCGAGATGACCAACCTGACTCGTTTACAGCGGGTCGAAGACGTTCGGGATGGTTTCTTGTGGCGCACGGAATTGGGTTATTCAGGCTCAGGGTTGGGGGCAACGGAAGATCGGGTTGTTCTGAACATGAGTTTTCAGGACTCGTTGCTGGCGACGGAAACCAACTACGCCAGCTATGGCCTGAGTCAGAGCGGCACCTACCGGCTCGATCAAGACCGCGTGGAGAATCTTCTGGGCACGCTCAGCCTGGAATACTTTCACGGTGGCTCTGTTCGTTGGACTGGTTGGTACACCAGTCTTGCGTTCACCGCTGCCCGCAATTTGACCGCCGACCAACAACTGTTGATAGGAGGTGAAAACGGGCTTCGTGGCTATCCCAGTGAATACCAGCAAGGGGACCGAAGGGTTTTGTGGACGCTCGAGCGCCGGTACTTCCCCGACTGGCATCCTTTCAAGTTGTTTCGGATGGGCGGGGTGGTGTTCGTTGATGCTGGCCGCGCCTGGTTTGCTGATGGTCAGAGTAACGGGCCGGACGGTGGTGTGTTGAGGGATGTTGGAGTTGGCTTGAGGTTGGCATCCAGCAGGGTTGAAGTACAGAGAATGTTGCACTTTGATCTGGCATTTCCCCTGGATGGGGATGACAGCATTGATGCCTTACAGGTGTTGCTGCGGGGGCGGAGCCGGTTCTGATTCTGGTTGACGGTGGCTCTCCCGGTGGCAGACGGGCCACCGGGAGGGAAGAATCAAAAACCGTAAGCGCGGGAGATCGTCTCGATCTCACCTGAGTTGACCAGTGCCTGGAAGCTCTGGTTCAGGGCTTTGAGGATGTCTGGGTCTGTGTTCTTGTTCACGGCCAGGTACATCGGGGTTTCCCGGAACACCAGAACCTGCTCCAGATCTGTCACATCTGAGGCATCGGCGGCAAGGTAGGGGCCAGCCAGGCCATCGGCTACCCACAGGTCGATCTGGTCCTGCTCAAGGCGCCGGGCATTCAGGCCGTTGGTGCTGATGGCGGACACATTAAAGCCTTTCTCTTCAAGATATGTGGTCATTACATCGCCGCGATAACCGCCAATGCGATAGTTCTTGGCTTCTTCCAGTTTGCTCAGTCGAATAGTGGTGCCGGCTTTCGCGAAGAGTGTCCATTGGATACTGGCTAATGGCCCTACCCAGTCAAACGCAGGCTCCCGCTCATCGGTCTTGGAAACGCAGTAGATGCCGTGATTGGGATGCTGCTCGCTTCGGTTAAGTCCGTAGCTCAGGTCCCGCAGCTTGATGCTGTATTTCAGGCTGCTTTGTTCGAGTACCGCCTTGAGGACATCAGTGCATAGTCCTGTGATATCCCGTTCCGAGTGTGCAAACGGTTGACCATTCGTGGTCATGTTGTAAGGGGGGTATTGTTCTGTGTAAATCCGGAGTTCTTCGTTGGCCGTTGCGCAGCCTGAGGTCAGCATGAGGGCAACAATTAGCCCGATTTTCCCTTTCATGAACACGCTCCATCTTATGGGGGAGAAATTCTGGAGCGCGGTAGGTTATGGCAGGTGTAGCCAGTCGGGTACTGTGGAATCCCCGGCTTTACATTTTCAGTTTGACCCAGCAGAGGCCTGGCGGTGGGACTCGAAGTATTGATTATAACGGCCACTATCACGGAACGCCTGCAGTCGTTCATTGAAGCGGTCTGTCAGTTGTGCGGTGTCTGGTCGAGTTTTTGGAAACAACACGAAACTTTCGTTCTCGAGAAGAGGGCGGGGGTGGTGGGTAATGCGGCTGGCTTCCTCGGGGTCAAGTTCACGACGCAGAATGTGATAGCCCACGTTGATCTCTTCGGGGAACGCATCGATGCGGTCGAACAGGAGCCTGCGGAAATTCAGCACGGTACTGGCGACCCATTCAATACTAAGCAGATTATCCTCTACGGCTTGATCGAAAGCCGAACCGTAACTGTAACCAATACTGCCGCCGAGTCTGAGGTCAGACAGGTCTTCCACCCTGGACCAACTGACCGGCTGGTCTTTCAGGTGAAAAACCACGAACCGCTCTTTGAGGACCGGGTCGCTGAAGGTGAAGTCCTGCTCACGTTCCTCCGCATGCATCCATACCGCTGTGGCATCGTGTTTGCCCATTGCGGCTTCATAGTAAGCTCGTTTCCAGGGGAGGAAGTGGTAGGAGACCGTAAAGCCTTCTTCGGCAAACACGTCCCTCAGCAATTGGGCGACAATCCCCTGATCGGGTGCCTCCTGATCAAAATACGGCGGCCAGTCACCAACCGCTATGCTCAGGTGTTGTGTATCATCTGCGGTGACTGCCTCAATCCATGTAAACAGCGATACCAGCAGCATGGTCAGGTATCGTTTCATTTTTAGGCTCCGGGAGCGGCCCGCGAATAACCGTAGGCCAGGAAGCAGGCGATTAACTTAGAAAATAGCAGTCTTTTCCGGGTATTCCCAGTTTCAATGTCCGGCCGCTGAGATCCCTCTTGCCAGCCATGCGCGGGTGTCCTTGGGATCTATGACCGCATCGATTTCCAGATAACTGGCGACGTTGATGGCTTTGCCCTGTTCGTAAGCCTTGGCGACCAGGTAATCGAACATCTTCTCGCGAGCTGCGTCATCTGGTTGGGCTGCCAGCTCCTTGGCAAACCCGAGGCGCACCGCCCCTTCAAGCCCCATGGGGCCGAACTCTCCGCTTGGCCACGCGGCCGCGAAAAAGGGCGTCAGCAGGCTGCCGGCGGCCATGGCTTGTGCGCCGAGTCCGTAAGCCTTGCGCAGAACCACGGTGTAGAAGGGCACCGATAGTTTGGCAGCGGCCAGGAACATGTTGGAGACGCGACGGACGGTGCCCTGTGTTTCCGCCTCAGGCCCAACCATAAACCCCGGGGTATCACACAACGACAGAATAGGTAGGTGATGAGCGTTACAGAGTTCCATGAACCGACTTGCCTTATCGCCCGCTGCAGCATCGACGGCGCCTCCCAGATGCATAGGGTTGTTGGCGATCAGGCCCATGGGGCGGCCTTCAATTCGAATGAACGCAGTAATTAACCCGGGCGCAAATTGGCGGCGGAGCTCCAGAACGCTGTCGTCATCAGCGAGCGTTTGGATGACTTCCCGGATGTCGTAAACGCGCATGCGGTTCTCGGGAATCAGATGGCGAAGCCTGCGCTGATCTGCGCAGGTCCATTCCGCGAGGGAGCCCTGAAAATAGGACAGATACTGCTTGGCCACGGCGACAGCTTCGGCCTCGTCTTCGACCACCACATCAATCACGCCGTTGGGCCCCATCACGGAGACCGGCCCGATCTCCTCGGGGGCATATCGGCCCAGGCCGCCGCCTTCTATCATTGCCGGGCCGGCCATGCCCAGGTTGGCATTTCGGGTGGCGATAATGGTGTCGCAACATCCTAGCAGAGCCGCGTTGCCGGCAAAGCAACGGCCGGAAACAATCCCGACGGTTGGCACCTTGCCGGAGAGCCGAGCCATGCTGACAAAGCTCTGACAGTCCAGGTGTGACACACCGTTAGTGTCGGTATCGGATGGGCGGCCACCTCCGCCCTCGGCAAACAATACCAGCGGAATTCGCCACTGTTCTGCCAGGGCAAGTAGCCGGTCCGTTTTCCGGTGGTTTGCCAGTCCCTGGGTGCCGGCAAACACGGTGTAATCGTAAGCCATTGTGGCGCAACTGGCGGCTGCGGTGCCGAAGCGCTCGGCGTTGACGGTACCGATGGCGGTGATCAGCCCGTCTGCGGGACTTAATTCAATCAATGTGTCCACCGACCGGCGACGCCGTTGGGCAGCCAGCGCCAGTGCCCCGTATTCGTTGTAGCTGCCTGGGTCGAGCAGATCCTCGACGTTCTCACGGGCGGTTCGCTGACTGGTACGGCGGCGCTTTGCGACCGCGTCGGGGCGATGCCCATCGGTTAATGCATCGTGGCGCTGGAAGACCTCGGCCAGATCAGCCCGGATGTAGTTAAGGTCGATGGTCTGCTCGGTTTCAATGGCGTCATCGCTGACCTCTGAGGGTTCCAGGATCAGCAAAGCTTCACCCTCAGTTACCGTTGAGCCTGACACCGCGAGAAGGGTTTGAACGATGCCGGATTGGCCGGCTTGCACGATGAATTCCATCTTCATCGCTTCGAGAACGGCAACGGTTTGGCCCGCCGTAATGCTGTCGCCTTCCCGGACTTCAACACTGACGAGGGTGCCTGCACTGGGCGCTGCGATGCTGACGGCGCCGGCAGGGAGCGATGGTGTGTTTAGTTTTGTGCCGTGCGTCGCTTCTGTTCTGTCGAAGTGATGCCTCGGGTGCCTGCCTTCAGACGTCGAGGGGGCAAGCTCTGAAAGCTGGGTTTCCACGAATCGTGTGTTGACTTGCCAGGCTTCGACCGCCGGGTGGTGCAGCAGGTTTTGTAGCAGTCCGATGTTGTTGGCCACGCCGTCCAGTCGGAATTCACACAGAGCACGATAAAGCCGTCGAATAGCCGATGGGTAATCCCGGCCGTGGGCGATCAGCTTCGCGAGCAGGGAGTCATAGGCGGGATTGATCGCGTAGCCTGTATAACCTGAACCATCCACCCGCAGGCCAGGCCCTGTTGGCGGCTCATAGGCCGTGAGCGTGCCGGCTGCGGGCATGGTGGTGCCATCGGATCGAAGGGTTTCGGCGTTGATCCGGGCCTGAATGGCCACGCCGCGCACGGCCGGCGGGGTGTCCCGGGCCAGTCCAGACAAGGTTTGGCCAGACAGAAGCTTCAGCTGGGTCTGGACCAGGTCAATGCCGGTGACTTCCTCGGTGACCGTATGCTCTACCTGAACCCTCGGGTTTGCTTCCATGAAGTAGAACCGACCGGGCTGACTTTCGTCCACCAGGAATTCGAAGGTGCCCAGGCCCCGATAGTTAACCGCTTTTGCCATCACCAGGGCGCAGTTGATCATCTCGTCCCGGAGCACCGGGTCGAGGCCCGGACTCGGGGCCAGTTCGATGAGTTTCTGGTTGCGCCGCTGGATGCTGCAGTCCCGTTCCCACAGGTGGGAGACCGCGCCGGTGCCATCCCCAAGAATCTGGATTTCAATATGGCGGGCGCGGGCAATCAGTTGTTCAACATACAGATCACCATTGCCAAAGGCAGCTTGTGCTTCAGACCGGCAGCGGCTGAAGGCTTGTTCCAACTCGTCCTTGCTGGTCACCGCGCGAATGCCGCGCCCGCCGCCACCGGCAACCGCCTTGAGCATCAGAGCGCCATGCTGGGCCAGAAAGGCTTCAGCCGCCTCCTGGCTAACCGGGCTGTTGATACCGTTGACCAAGGGCACCTGACAGCGCTCTGCCAGGGCCCTGGCAGAGGATTTATTACCGAACAATTCCAGCACATCCGGCGCCGGTCCGATGAACACCAACCCTGCCTGCTCACATTGGCGAGCGAACTCGGCGTTTTCCGCCAGAAATCCGTAACCGGGGTGAATGGCGTCGCACTCGTGGGCCTTGGCCACGGTAATCAGTTGTTCCATGTCCAGATAGGCTTTCACACCGCGGCCTTTCAGGGGCACGGATTCGTCTGACTGGCGGGTATGCAGGCCGCTTGAATCGTCCTCAGCAAACACGCCAACGGTCCGTATGTTCAGCTCGCAGCAGGCGCGGGCAATGCGAATGGCTATTTCACCGCGGTTGGCGATTAGGACAGATCTGAACGTCATGGCGCTTCATCCCGGAGACAGGTTATTGTTCTGGTTTTTGGATGTCTCCATCCTAGGAAGCGGGCAATGATGAGGCAAATGAATTTTATTGAAGGTTAGCTATAAGCAGGAGTGATGAATTCCTGCTTATAGGGGTCTTGTCGCGGGCGAGGTGAGGTCATTCTTTGGCGTTTGCATAGGACCGCGAACGAATCCTCGCGAGAACCTGTTCGCCACTGCTCTTTCCGTTGCTGATGCCGGCGGCTTTCAGTTTCGAATCCAGGGTGTCGTCCTCCTGTTCCCGGTCCAGCTCTGTCAACGCCGCCTCGATATCTTCCGCTTCGACCTGTCTTGCCTGAATGCGGGAGACGGATTGGTTGAGGTCTTCCATGTGACTGCTCAGCCCCCGTGCGTGTCCGCGGAGTTGGCGGTTAACCTGCTCTGCGTGGCGGTTGGCCCTGGCCAGCCGGAGTTCACTGTGGAAATGCTTGAGCGCCCGGCCAGAGTCCCGCAGCTGTTTGCGCAACCGGTTTTCCTGCTGCTGCAGTTTGTCGTGCTGCTGTTGCTGGCGCTCAAGAAGTGGTTCATCTTCGGCGATCAGGTTGGCCAGTTCCAGCGCCAGCTCTTCCTCGTTCTTCTCCAGCGCTTCGGTTACCTGATGCTCCCGTTTGTCGATGGTGGCCCTCAGGTGTTCGTTGTCCCTGGCCAGCCGGGTTTTTTCCGCCATCAGGCAGGCGAGTTCCCGCTTGGAGCGGGCGATGGCCTGTTCTGCATCGCGCAGCTCCTGTTCGAATATCCGGATGCCGTTGGCATCCACCAGTTTTGCTACCGGCTCCTGGGCCGATGCCCGGAACAGGGTGTCCAGTTTGCGCCAGATGCTCATGGTGTTACTCCCCGTATTCTTTCAGCAGTTGATGGGTGCGTGCCTCGGAGATGCGGTTGACGATGCGCTGGTGCTCGTGTTCGTCGCGGATGGTTTTTGAAAGCGTGATGGTGGTGCTGACCAGAAACAGGGCGCTGATGGCCATGTAGCCCTTGAGCACCAGATCCACCGGTGCCAACACCACGCCGGCGGCAGCTGCAAAGAGTGCGATAGCAAAGGAAACCTTCACAAAGAATACCCACCCGGCGGAATTGCTTTTGAGTTCGCTGTCCATGATTAACTCCTGATGACGTTGTTGTTGGAACGGCTCCACTGTGCGTGAACCCGGGAGGGCAGGCGAGGTTTTCTATAAAGGTAGTGCTTCCCTATACATCAGGTATCGTATATTGATACGTTTGGCTGAATGGCTGGTAAGAAAGGAGGCGGTTATGGCGCAAACCAGCGCGATTGTCAGTGAATTGAAACGCCAGCTCAGGGCACACGGGTTGACCTACCAGGATGTGGCGCAGGCGCTGACGCTGTCAGAGGCCAGTGTGAAACGGTTGTTTTCAGACCGCCAGTTCTCTTTGAAGCGCCTGGACCAGATATGCGGGCTGATGGGGATGGAAATCACCGATCTGGTCCGCAAGCTGGCCCCCGAGCCCCGGGTTGAGCAGCTGAGCGAAGAACAGGAACGGGAGCTGGTGTCTGACTTGCGCCTGTTGCTGGTGGCGGTGTGTGCCATGAACCGCTGGCAGTTTGGCGAGATACTCCAGAACTATCAGATAGAGGAGCCGGAGTTAATCCGCTATCTGGCCCGGCTTGATCGCATGGGACTGGTGGAGCTGTTGCCCGGTAACCGAATCAAATTACTGGTCAGCCACGACTTCGCCTGGCAACCCCGGGGGCCAATCCAGCGTTTTTTTGAAACGGAAGTTCAGCAGGATTTCCTGAAATGTCGATTCCATCAGCCGGGTGAGATACGGCTGTTTGTAAGCGGTATGCTGTCGCCCCAATCGAACGAATCCGTGCAACAGAAACTGAAACGCCTGGCTCTTGAGTTTCGTCATTGCCATGAGGAAGACCTGGCCCTGCCATTAGAACAGCGTTTCGGAGTCAGCTTGCTGATGGCCGTGCGGCCGTGGGAGATTGACGCCTTCGCAAGCCTCCGGCGGCCAGAGGCGAGGAAGGCGTATCCCGGTGTTACACGGAATTAGACACTGACTCCTCCCTCCTCATCGGCGGCTGCGTCGAGTAGTTGCTGCGTTGTCGGGTGGACAATCCGGATGAACGCAAATGGCGGGCAGTCTTCGATTACCTCGTTATTGCGATCGACGCATGCGTCTACCCGGCCATTCGCATTGAGGCGCCAACGTCGGCGGCCAACGGTGTGAGCTACGCCAGACAGATCACGGGTGTTGCCACCAAGGGTTTCGATGTAATCGGTCCCGTCATCAGAGAAACGCCGGACGACCACATCGGTGTGGGAATGCCCGGTTGGTGTTCCTTTGATGGCGTATTCGCCGCTGGCTTTCTTTTCGATGAACTGGCTCTCCAGCCCGGCCAATGTGAGATTGGCGCAAGGGGTCTCGTTCCAGGGCTTGCAGAGGATGTCGCCGACCTGAGGTGACAGGTCTTCTGCTTTGTAAAGCCAGAACGGCCTGTCCAGATCCCGGTTCTTTCGGTTCACCAGTGCCTCGACAATGTAAGTCATGTGCCGGATGCTGGGACTGAACCCATGGCTGGGCGTTACCCCGGCGTTCTTGACGACGTAGGAAATAAACGCGGCACTCCAGGCGGCTTCATTGTCTCGCGAGTCCTCCGCGAACTGATCCACGGCCCACTGGCCAATGGCTCCGAAGTAATCCTGGAGCTTCGCCAATTCAGTACCTTCTTGCTTCTTGGTTCCGTCGTCGTTGGTCCAGGCGGTTTCCTCCGCTTCCGCGTTGGCAACGATGTCCCGTTTCCAGGCGGTGCCGCGGTTATAGCGCTCAATAATCTTTTGGTTCGCCAGAGACCGTTCGAGGGCTTCAACGTCAGCATCTGGCCGGAACGATGCGAGCTGCAAACCCTTGCCCACACTCACCGTGCGAATGCCGCCAGCGTCTTGCTCGGTGACAGACACATCCCGATCTTTACCGAATTGCTCAACGATGGATTTGGCGCGGTCAGAGACGCCATCGGCGGCTTTCTGCCCCATTTGCTCTGCCTGTTTGCGCAAGGCCGCTTCGCCATCCTGTTTTGACATGGAACCCTTTTCAACGGCTCGGTCTATGGCGGCGCGTTTCTTGTCAAAGTTTGCGCCTGCGTCCTTTTCGGCCTGCAGTTCCGCCAGGCGGGTCTGTAATGCAAAGCCGCCGAACTGACCGGCCAGGTTGGCCGCCGAATTCAGCGCACCCAAAGCGTTCTTCTGGGTGCCCTCAAGGCCAGCCATGTCGCGGAAGGCGTTGCTGTTTGCCACGGCTCCCAGAATGTCGCCAAATCCCTGAGGGGCTGGTGCGGCAGGCGCATTCTGCAGGTTAATGATGGAATCCGGCATGTTGGTGGGGGTCATGTCTTGCGGTTGGCTGCGGCGAGAATCAAAGAAGTTGCCCGGGAAGTCGGCCAGGGCCGGGTCTTCATCTTTCAGCACCCAGTCGGTTGAGCCTTCATGCTCTTCACAGGCGTTGCACTCGTCCATGATGGCCTGCGCGTACAGGCCATCGGTGGGCAGGCTGATTCGCATGGGCATGGCCGGCGCGCCTTCGCCCTTGTAGTAGCGGAAGGCATCTTCATAGCTTTCATGGCCGTTGATGCCCAGGAATGCGCCAGCAGCCACCTTGAACACCAGTGTGTTGCCCATGATGGCAATGGGTTCACGTTCAACCACCGAGGCGATCGAGCGACCATCGCTGGGGGATATGGCGAAGCCGTCCAGGAGCATGTACAGCTCGTCCCTGTCCATGGTCCACCAGATCACCTTGTGGTAGTAGTGCAGGTTGTCGTTAATGTGTTCCAGTAACTTGCGGTTCGCTTTCTCGGCTTCCAGCCGCATATTCTGCTCTTCCCAGTTAGACGGCCGGAAAGACAGCGTGGCGCTCTCGCTCGGGGCCGGGCGATCGGTTTCGTTGTCATCCCAGGCGGGAGGGGAGATCAGGTCATCCGTACCCCGTGGTGAACTGACACGCCGCTCGTAATGGCTGGTGTGAAAATGAATGTTCGCACTGGTCACATTTGCCACGGAACCTTTGGGTAGGTGCTCGGTGGCGGACAGAATCAGCTTGGCGATGTCCTCCCGTTTGTTCCCGGCCAGGGCCTCCGATGGCACGTTGAAGTCAACTCGCACCGTGCGGTTGAACCGGTATTCGCCCACCAGGGTAAAATCGGTGCCTTCGAGTTCGCCGTTCTGGCTGTCCAGGCGCAGTCGGTCGACCCATCGCCGCGCCATCGCCGGTGCGATTTCCCTCTGAAAATAGGCATCCCGCTGGGCGGCAGAGAAGCCACGGATACGGGCCACAATCTGTCCCACTGGAATGGGGAGGATATTGGCGTAAGCCTGCCAGACACGGGTGGTGATTTTTTCGCCGACAGCGCCTTCCTCGCTTAGCTGGTCGTCGATCTGATCTGATACCACCTCGTCCCGGGGGCGCTCAATGCCCAATTTGATGTAGATGGTTCCGGTCAGGCTTTCCAGGGGTTGGGCCTTGCGGGGGCCGGCTGGAACATCGGAGCCTTGCCAGTGGTTCTGAATGTCTTCGGTGTATTTCAAGGCCCAACGCAGGTCGCGCTTTTGCAGGTAACGCTCGAACACATCGCGCCAGCGAATCACACGGGAAAAGGTAAAGGGCCGAATCGCGAAGGGCACAAACAGGCATTCGCGCACGCCGGCGAGTACAGTGTCTACGCGGATATGTCGGAGAATCTCATGGTAAATGACGGTCAGGGAGTGACAGTAGTTGGGGTTGCGGACCACCTCCGAAACGCCTTCAATCGATTCGTCCTGACTGACTTCGTTCACCACTGTGGATTCGTATTGGCGCAACGAGTCACCGAACTGGCGGATGGCGTCTCTCAGGCTTTGTTCCTCTGCTGCCGACACGCTGCGGCCACCCTGTTGCCAGCTGTTGGAACTGGCCCGGCCGTGGGCGGCACCACCACCAATCACCACCGGGCCGAGCGCAAATCCGATGCCACCTGCCACACCGGTGGTTTTGGAACTGCTGCCGCCCTTGCTCCATTCGTTCAGGTTGGAGCGAACGGCGTTGTGGTAATCCCGGTCGCTGAACGTGCTTTGGGAAACCTCTTCCGCAAACTGGCTGGTCTCGCGCCGGATGCTCGCTTCGCGGCGTCGCCAATCCAGTTTCACAATCCGGCGGGTTTGCCGTGGTGCCAGGGTAAGGGTATGCGCCACATCGCCCAGGGAATAGCCGTTGGATCGCCATTGCACCCGCCATTCCATGATGTGGCCACCCGCCACGGAAAGAGCCTGATATTTGGTGGTGTCGCCGTCCCAGTCGATGGGGTTTCGGGCGCTCACAGGTTGCCGCTTGTTCAGCCAGGGGAGTTTGGGCAGTGGCAGGAAATCAATGGCTTTAATGGGCGGCATGAATACGCCGGGGGTTTTGGGCAGGAAACGCTGCAGGCTGGCAGTGTCAATGGCGAACCTGGCCCCGGTAACGCTGGCGGCCTCACTGTCCGGTTGTTCGCTGGCCACCATGGCGGTGGACATCATTCGGAACTCATTGGCATCCCTGGGGGCGATCAGTCCCCGGTAGTCCGGTTTGGTGTTGGAGGTGGATTCGATCTCAGGCTGTTCCACCCGGAAGACGGTCTGGAAACGGCGTTCACCCAGAATGCGGGCCGGGTTGCTGAAAGGCCGACAAAATGAGCCGGGGTCGTCGCTGAACAGGTCCGGATCGTTCAGCAGGCTGTCTTCGTCCATGTTCAGGGGCGGATGACCATTATCGCAGCACGAACCCTTACCGTGCTCCTGGCCATCGCTCACCGGATCTTGCCAGGGCAGCATAATGCGGAGGTCCCGCAAAGGGGTATAAACGGAGCCGTCGGACTGGTAACCGACAATCAGCTTTGGCCCGTTCAACACCCAGATCCAGCCATTGGCTTCGGTGCCGACGTTGAAGGGACGCTTTATATGAAAACTGCCATCGAATTTGAGATCTGCGCCTGTCAGTGACAGTGCCCCGAGATGGCCTGCCGTGTGGGTATCCAGTGCCACTTCGGCTGAACGGGCGTTGGTGCCGTTGTCAGCGTTTTGTGCCAGCAGACTGGAAATTGCCTGATGTTTTGCCTCGGTATCGATCAGGTCGACACTCAGTGAATAGTCATCGAACCTGCGGTCGACCTGGCCAAGCGTGACAAAACGACCGGATCGTTCCAGCACCGGTTGCTGCTCCGGGTTGTTGCGCTCAAGGGCATGCTTCAGGGACTCTGCAGGAATGACGAGGGTGACGGGCTCCCCTTTCTTGCCGGGCCCGGTATCAATCTCGCCCAGGTCTGCCAGCTCCTGGCCCTGTCGGCTTTCCAGTCGCGCGTGAATGGGCTTGCTCAGGAGGACGGGTTCGAGTTTGCTTTCTGCACTGGCATGGCGATCGAGCCTGATAATGTCGCTGGCAGGATGACTATCATTCTGCTTGTCTTCGGTCTGGATCGAGATCTCGTAGCTGACACGGACCTGAAGTGATTCAGGGTCTGCGCTGTTGATGGCCTTTTCGGGTTCAATCCTTAACCACAGTTGATTGGGCATGATGTGTCCTTTCGGTTGATTGTGCATCCTGGTGGGCCCCCTGCCGGGCGGGCGATGCAGACAATACAACCGGTGCCGCTGGACGTTTCCCTGCGGCAAGACAACCTTGTCGTTCAGTTCCTCAGCGTACGGCCAGCTATCGAAGCAAGGTGACCGTGGATGCATGGCTTTCCGTACAAACAAACAACCAGATTACAGCTGCTGGTTGACGACTTCAGTGGCAAGTGTTGTGTTGGACTCGGAATTTGTAAACGTTGAACCGGGATTTTTTTGTAACGATTACCTGTCGGAAAATGCGTTATGTCTTGGCGGTGTGCACGGCTTCTCCGGTGGATAGGTTTTGACCCGTTCATTTTGCGGCCATATTGCTTGAGCCCCCGGTTCTATTGGGCTCAGGCCGGCTATCCTTGCGCTACGCACAAAGTTATCCACAGATTCTGTGCGTAACCTTGGGTGATGCATGACGAAGCCGCTTGGGGTAGGCTGCCTGCATGTCTATCACCCGGCGTTGTCGCCGCATAAACGGAAAGCGTTAATGAAGTTCCCCATTGTTACGGTTGCCATGGTGTCTGTTGCCCTCGTCTACGTGTTCTGGGGCCAGACTCAGGAATCCTCTGATCCGACCGATCCCGCCCGCTTTGCCAATCTTCAGGCTAACCCTGCCAAAAGCAGTGACGTGGTGGACTGGGCAATTACCCAGATTCCGGAGGTTTGCGCGCAGGCGATAGGGCAGCCTGCCGGCAGTGACGCAGTTAACGATTGCGAGAAGCGTGCGCAATCCCGAACGTCCACCTGCCGCCGGGCTGTGTACGACAACTTCCCGGACCGGGTGACCTCCGAGGCGATGTTCCGGGATGTCTCTATCTCGATGATGAATTGCCTGGTGCCCCAGGGCGGTATTGTTCGGCCATGACCGTTGGTGCGCGGCGGTGGCATGGCGATGATCAGGGCTTTACCTGATGCCCCAGATCGCCCACAATCTTGGGATTCTGATGTTAACAAACACTCACTTTAATAAAACGCAGTAGATGAGGATGCACAGGTGACTGAACTCGTAAGCTACGAACTGAACGACGGCATTGCCACCATCAGCCTTAACAACGGCAAAGCCAATGCCCTGAGCCATGACGTGTTTGCCGGGCTGAATGCCGCTCTGGACCAGGCCGAGCAAGACAAGGCCATTGTGATTCTGACTGGCCAGCCGGGTATGTTCTCCGGCGGCTACGACCTTAAAGAAATGCAGAAAGGCCCGAAAGAAGCAATGGCGCTGGTGAAGGTGGGCTCAACCCTGACCCGTCGCCTGGCGGCGTTCCCGCTCCCGGTGATTGGTGCTTGCAGCGGCCATGCCATCGCCAAGGGTGCGTTTATCCTGTTGTCTGTGGATTACCGCATTGGCGTAGAGGGCGGCTTCAAGCTGGGCCTGAACGAAGTGGCTATCGGTATGACCATGCACCACGCTGGTATCGAGATTGCCCGCCACCGTATGCCGGCGCCGTATTTCTACCGTTCGGTGGTGAATGCCGAGATCTTTAACCCGGAAGGCGCCGTTGCGGCTGGTTTCCTGGATGAGGCGGTGGCTCCTGAGCAGCTGATGGAGCGAGCGGTAGCGGTTGCAACTCAGATGAAGCAGCTCAACCTGAATGCGCATAAGCAAACCAAGCTGAAGGTGAAAGGCGATTACCTGGCGCTGCTGGACCGCTGCATCGAACAGGACGCTGCTCACTTTGATCTGATGGGTTAACCCGAGCCCACCTCTTTCTGGAACTGGCTGGCAGGTTTGATTCTGAACAGCCAGGCCAGAAGCGGTTTCGCAGAGTTTGTGGGTAAACACGAGAGGGGGCGAGTGAAATGTCTGAAAAGCCGGGTAAGCCGGTGGCGGCATCCGCCATCGACAAGCATGTGTACAAGGTTTTCCCCAACGATATGAACTCACACAACACAGTGTTTGGCGGCATGATCATGGCCAAGTGTGATCGCCTGGCTCTGGTGGTGGCAGAGCGCCATTCGGCCCATGTTTGCGTGACTGCTGCGGTGGATTCCATCCACTTCCGGGCCCCTGCCAAGGGGAATGACACACTGCTATTCAATCTGTCTCTGAACCGCAGCTGGGGCTCGTCGATGGAGATTGGTGCCCGTGTAGAGGCCGAGAACAGCTATACCGGTGAGACCCGCCACATCCTTTCCGCATTTTTCACCTTTGTGGCCCTGGACAAGAACGATCGGCCTGTTGAGGTGCCACCGGTGATTCCGGAAACGAAAGACCAGATTCGTCGTTACGAGAAAGCCGAGATTCGCCGGGAAGGGCGGCTGAGAACGCGAGACGCGCTTTCAAAGGCAAATGGCTGAGAGACTATCGCTTATTGATTCCAGTCATGGTATATCAGCGCCACAGAAAACCCTTTTTATCGGAATCGGATGTTATGCCTAAAGCGAGTGAGATCAAGAAGAATCAGGCCGTTGAATATGACGGACGCGTCTATTTTGTGAAGGATATCGAGCGCTCGGTACCTCAGGGTCGTGCTGGCGGCAGCTTGTACCGCATGCGCATGTACGATGTGGTTACTAACCAGAAGCTGGATGAGACCTTTAAAGACTCTGACATGCTGAATCTGGCGGATCTGGTGCGTCGTCCGGTCATGTTCTCCTACGCCGATGGCGACGAGTACGTGTTCATGGATAACGAAGACTTCACCCAGTACATGTTGAACAAAAGCGCCATTGAAGACGAGCTGTTGTTCATCACCGAGGATACCCAGGGCGTGATGGCGATTCTGGTCAGTGAAACACCGGTGGCCATTGATCTGCCGCCTACCGTTGAGCTCACCATTGAAGAAACCGACCCGTCTATCAAGGGCGGTTCGGCAACGGCTCGTACCAAGCCAGCCCGCTTGACCACTGGCCTGGTGGTTCAGGTGCCTGAGCACATCTCTACCGGTGATCGCATCAAGGTGAACGTGGAAGAGCGTAAGTTCCTCAGCCGCGCCTGATGTTTTGATCAGCTCCGTCCGCCGACGGAGCTGATTTCGTCAACGCTGAGGTGACGATACCCGCCAACTGGAAGTTCCGGGTCCAGTACCAGACTGCCCATGCTTTCCCTGTGCAGCGATGTAATCCGATTGCCGACCGCGTGGAACATGCGCTTTACCTGGTGATATCGCCCCTCAAAGATGGTTACCCGAGCCTCACGGTCATTCAGTTGCTCCAACTGGGCGGGGGAGGTTCTCAGCTGTTCGTACTCAAACCAGATGCCCTCGGCAAAGCGCGTGGCCGTTTCCGGGCTGATGGGGGAAGCGGTTGTGACCCGGTAGGTTTTCGGTAGTTTGATGGCAGGCTCGGTAAGCCGGCGTGACCATAGCCCGTCACTGCTCAGAATCAGAAGCCCGGTGCTGGCCCGGTCCAGGCGGCCGCCGATGTGCAAGTGCTCCCGTATTTCCGGCGTAATCAGTTCCATGACGGTCGGGTGTTGGTCATCCTGAGTGGCGCTGAGGTAGCCGGCGGGTTTGTGGAGCATCAGGTAATAAGCGGGTTCGGCTTGCTGGATGATGTCCTGGTCAATTCTGACTTCCTGAAACCGGGAAACCTCCTCTGCGCCGTCCTGACACCTCCGGCCGTCCACGCTCACCCGGGCAGAAGCCAGAAGCTGTCTTGCATGGCGACGACTGACACCGTTCTGGTTACTGATAATACGGGAGAGCTTCATGGCTCGCTTGGGGTAACGGCCGGCACCAGCCGGCTCAGCTTCTTGATCAGTTTCCGCCAGCCAATGGGCAGGCGCTCTTCCAGCGCGTTCAAGCGGGATTTATCGATGGACCAGGGGTCAAAGTCCTGTTTGCGCCCGTAGATCACCCAGTTGTTGGTCCGGCTTTTGAACACCAGAAGTAACGGGAACTGGCGCTTGAGTTCCCGCATCAGATTGCCATCTGGTTCCGGCATTCGGTGGTAGTTAAGCACCAACCAGCCGGTAGAGGATAATGCCCTGCTGCAGGCTTTTATAAACTGCCGCTGGCTTTGCGCCGGGCTCATTCGGTCAGCACTGTACAGGTCCGTCAGGATCATATCCGCGCTGGCTTCGGGTAGCTGGTCCACGGCCAGGCGGGCGTCGGCAATATGCACCCTTAGCCGTTCTGATTCGGGTAGTGCAAACCAGTCCTTTGCGATTTCCGCAACCTTTTGCCGAAGTTCATACACATCAATGATGCTGTCCGGCAGCAGCGTGAACAGACCATGGGCCAGCACGCCACCACCCAGGCCCAGGACTGTTACCCGGCTGGGTGAGGCAAAAGCGATTGGCAGTAGCATGGCGCGGTTGTATTCATGCACTGGCACGTTGGGGGATGCGCGCAAGATCTTGCTTTGCTCAAACACCGAATCAAAGCTCAGAATCCGGTGTTTGCGGTCGTCGATCACCAGGATGTTGCCATGGGGGTCGCTTGCCACATGCACGATATCGCCCTTGATTTCAGGGCGCTTGATAATCGTGCCCATCAGTTGCTGGCGTAGCGTTGGTGCAGAATGCCGACCCGTTCAACGTAGGCCTTGGTTTCCGCGTAGGGTGGGATGCCATTGAAGCGCCCGACGGCGCCAGGGCCAGCGTTGTAAGCGGCGGTTGCCAGTCGGACATCGCC
This sequence comes from Marinobacter sp. THAF197a, assembly GCF_009363275.1. Classification (NCBI taxonomy): domain Bacteria; kingdom Pseudomonadati; phylum Pseudomonadota; class Gammaproteobacteria; order Pseudomonadales; family Marinobacteraceae; genus Marinobacter; species Marinobacter sp. THAF197a. Next base: position 3,058,776 of record NZ_CP045324.1, on the reverse strand, counting down.
ATTGAAGCGTTTGAGCATGCGGGCAAGGTAATCGACCCCACCACGTATATTGTCTTCAATGGCAAATGGGTCTCTCACGCCCAGTTCATCTGCGGTGCCGGGCATCAACTGCATCAGGCCCTGGGCGCCGACTGGCGACACGGCCTTCGGGTTGAACGCAGATTCGGCATGAATGACCGCTCGAACCAGAGCCGGGTCGACATCAAACTCTTGCGCGGCTGTCAGGATTTCATCCCGGAACGGACTCACGAACAGAGGGGTTTTGTGCCAGTCCACTTTGGAACCCGGGTCGCAGGCGTAGCAGTGAAACCGGATAACCTCGACGTCTTCTGTGCTGGGCCGTTGGCTGCTGTACGCGACCACACCGTGCTCATCGGTGTATCGGTACACGGTTTCGTTGCGGGTTGAAGCCCGGGGCTGGCTCGGGCTTTTCACGTTGGTGAATTCTACCCGGCCATCCGGATGGACAATGCGCTGGATGCTGTCGGCATGGGCCATGCCGGTCGCCAGAACGAATCCGGTGACAAAGGCGATCATTATTCTGGCCAGTAGAGAGATACCGCTTAAATTCATCAAAGACCCGATACGTTTATTCTGCATGACAATCTGCCGATATTATCGCGGTAGATGCCCCTGTAAGTGTAGGAGTTTCGTGCCTTGATGATACCGATTGTTCATGGGGTCACAAACTGGTCCCGGGCTTCAGGCCTCTCCGGGCACAGGGTCGGGTTGGTCTGGTAGTCGCTTGCCCGACCAGTTTTCCATCAGCCGGCAAGCGACCAGGTCGCCGGTTACGTTGATGGCGGTGCGGCACATATCAAGAATCCGGTCCACGCCCATAATCAAGGCAATGCCTGCGGCCGGTACACCCACCGATTGAAGCACCATCGCGAGAATTACAATACCGACCCCCGGTGTTGCCGGTGAACCAATAGACGCACCCACGGCCATGGCAACCACCAGGGCCATACTGCCCACACTTAGATCAATGCCATACACCTGTGCCAGGAAGACCGTGGCCACAGCCTGGTAGAGCGCGGTACCGTTCATGTTGATGGTGGCCCCCAGGGGAATGACAAACTGTGAAACGGAAGGCCGCACACCCAGTTTGTCTTCCGCGGTGCGGATAGACAGCGGCATGACGGCGGCAGAGCTGGAGGTTGAAAAGGCCAGCAGCAACACATCGCGGGTGTCTTTCAGAAACTGAAGTGGTCGCACCCCTGCGAGGAGCTTGAGAAGGGCGAGGTAGAAAACCATCAAAACGGCGAGGCCGAGCAGCACCGTAGCGACGTAGGAGGCCATGCCCAGCATGGCACGGAACCCGAGCGTGGTGGTCAGTTGCGCCATCAATCCGAAGACTGCATAGGGCGCCAGGCGCATCGCCCAACGAACCACCGTCATGCAGATTTGCTGCAGGGAGTCGAGCAGGTCCAGCATCGGCTTGGCTTTGTCTCCCGACATACTGACCAGCGCAACGCCGATGATGATGGAGAAAATCACCACTTGCAGCATTTGCCCTTCCACCATGGCATCGAGGGGGTTGCCGGGCAGAAGGCCGATCAGTGTCTGGGGAATGGCGTCCAGGCCGGGGATGTCTGCGGGCACAGGCACGGTATCGGCCGGTGGTGCGGTAAGGCCGGTCATCAGGTCACCCGGGTTAACCAGACCGCCCACCCAAAGACCAATCGTGGCTGCAATCGCGGTAGTCACCACAAAGAACAAGGTGACCCGCATACCCATTTTGCGCAGTTGTTCCAGGTTGTCGCTGGCGGCCAAGCCTCTTACCACAGAGGCTATCACCAGCGGTATCACAATCATCTGGATGGTGGCGAGGAACAGTTGCCCGGGAAAAGCCAGCCAGTTGCCAATCAGCGTGCCGGTTTCCGGTTCAACCAGGCCAACAGAGGGGCCGAGGAGGGTGCCCACTACCAGGCCCAGTCCCATGCCAATAAGTACCTTGAGCCAGAGCCTGCCTTTGACCAGTGTGGCCAGGTAGACGCTCAGGTGGCGCAGGGGGCGGGGTGTATTGTTGGCTGTCTGGCCCGGCGTGCTATCCATGATCAACGTGTCCGTGTTTTTGATAGTGCGGTGTCGGTGGCTTGTACTGTAAGTAGCGGAACAGTGGGTGTAACAATAGGATATTTGGGTAAAAGATGCATCTGGATCAATTTCTTCGCGATTCAACTATGGCGCTCGGGTATTTGAGCTAAACTGCAGATAATTCCAACGATCAGGAGCTTTTATGCCGTTCTCTCCGAGCCATCTTGCTGAGCTGAACCTGTTGCTGCAATTTCCTTCCATTTCCACCCAGGAAGGTATCAAGGTACACGCCCATACGGCGGCGCCGGAAACGGTGAGCGCTGCGGAGTCGTTGTATGCAAAGGGGCTGATCAGCCAGAAAGACGGTGGTTATCTGACGCCACTCGGTTGTGAGGCGGTGGAGTTTACCCAGAAGTTGCAGTCTATGCTGGCCGGCAGTTGACTGTACCGGTCGGTCGACCGTTTTCTGTGCCTGTCTGGCCGGATTCTGGCAGGGTATAGTCTCCTGCCAGGATTCAAATCACCCGAGCCTTGATCCATGCCCCCGGTTTTCTTTTCCTTTTTTGTTCCTGCCCTGTTTGTCTGGCTCTGGAGCACCGGTTTCATTGGTGCCAAGTACGGCCTGCCGTATGCCGAGCCTTTTACGTTGTTGTTTATCCGGATGTTGCTCACGTTAATACCGCTGGCAGTCTTGGCCATCGTCATGCGTGCCCGATGGCCGGGCTGGCGCAGCGCTGGTCACGTGGCAGTCACCGGTATTCTGGTGCATGGCTGCTACCTGGGAGGGGTGTTCTACGCCATTGATCAGGGTATGTCGTCAGGATTGGTGTCGCTCATTGTGGGCTTGCAGCCGTTGGTAACAGCGCTGGCTGCTGTGGTGTTTCTACGTGAGGCGGTTTCGGGAAAGCAGTGGGCGGGATTGGTTTTGGGGCTTGCGGGTGTTGCTCTGGTGATCGCAGAAAAGTTTGGAGGAACCAGCTCCGGCGATACAGGGCTACCCGGGCTGACACTGGTCTGGGCAGGGCTGGCGCTGATCGGAATCTCCCTTGGCACCGTTTACCAGAAACGGTTTGGCACGTCGGTTGATCTGGTATCCGGCACCATGATTCAGTACACCGCAGCGGCCGTTTTGTTTGGTGTTGGTGCGATGGTGCTGGAGTCCCGAAGTGTGGAATGGTCGCTGCAGTTCAAGCTGGCCCTTGGCTGGCTGGTGTTTGGCCTGTCGGTCAGTGCCATTTTGCTTTTGATGTGGTTGATTCGACGCGGCGCAGCCTCTCAGGTGGCGAGTTTGTTCTACCTGGTGCCACCGGTAACGGCACTGGAGGCGTTTATCCTGTTTGATGAGCGCTTGGGGCCGATGGCCATGGCCGGCGGGATTGTTGCGGTGGCTGGCGTGGCCCTGGTTGTTGCTTCAGGGCCACGAAAAGCCAGGTCTGCCTAGTCAGATTTTTGGGCCCCGACCGCGTAACGCGTTGGCGAGGAGTGAAACAACCAACAAGACCAGAAAGATGAAAAACAGGATCTTGGCAAAACCCGCAGCCGTTCCGGCGATGCCTCCGAAACCCAGAACGCCCGCAACAATTGCAATAACAAGACACACTACCGCCCAATAGAGCATTTCCTATCCTCCTTTTTACGGTTCCCTTCCAACGTGGCACATGGCTAAGGAATGCGCAACGAAACAGCTGCTCTGTTGAGAAATGGTAATTCCGGATACAGGTTTGGCTAGGGTGTCTGTGGTCCCGGCGACTAGGCTGCCGTAATTTCCAGATACGTTCTGTCACGGAACTTTCAATGCCGGATACGGACTACGGAGTTATGCTGTCATAAACTGCCAGATCGATTGGCACAAACTTCCAACTCTGCCTATTTTTGCGTCATACCAACGATTGCCAGCCAAAAGGAAAAAAACATGCACGTTGTCATCGCATCAGCCAGAAATGCCCTGCGAAACGTCACGAGGGCATTATTCGTCGGATTAACGCTCGCGGCTTCAAGCGCCACGGTTCAGCTTCTGAGCGGCTTTATATCTTTACCGAACATTATCCTCCTTATAACGCCTCTGTTTCAGGTGAGGGCTTTGCCCACAACGAGGACCAGATCACCGGTATCTGCACCGATATGGTGAAAGCCATGCTGGCAAGGGTAGATTACGATGTGCAGATGAAAATGCGAGCGTGGAGCTACGCCTACGACTGGGTGCAGGGTCGTGAAAACCACGGTCTGTTCTGTACGGCGCGTACCGATGAACGAGAGCAGCTGTTCCAGTGGGTGGGCCCGTTGGCATCCATCGAATGGACCCTGTTTGCGGCTCCAGACTCCGATATAACACTATCCACTCTGGATGATGCCAAAGACCTGAGAATTGCCGGCTACCGGGGCGATGTCATGTCGCAGTACCTGGTGGATCAGGGGTTTAACGTGATCATGAATACATCGGGCGATGTAAATCCCCGCCGTCTGGCGCTGGGCCAGGCCGATCTGTGGGTAACGGATGGCCTTGTGGGGCCATTGGTTGCTGAAGACGAACATGGCATTACCGGCCTTAAGCCTGTGTTGGTTTTCCGGGAAACCCCGATGTATCTGGCCATCAGTCTGGAAACCAGTCCGGGCATTGTGGAGGATCTTCAGAAAGCGCTGGACAGCGCCCGCAGTGAGGGTGAGCTGGACGCCATTGTTGCCCGGTACGAATGATCCTTGGTTGGGGCAGGCCGATGGGCAGTTCAGTCTGTGCTCCGGGTGGGGTGAACTGAGCGAGATAGCGTGGGCTCGCAGCCAATCACCCTGCGGGCCTGCTTGTGGGCATGCAGGTACCACCTCTGGCCGCCACGGGTGAAGGTGTCCGCTCGCACCTGAAAGTCGGCAGTTTCAACGGTGGCGGGTATGGGTGTGCCATCGGCGTGCCGATAAACGCAACTTGTCCCTATGGTCAGCGCCTGTCGAAGGGGTAGCTCGATAAAGTCGTCGTCCCTGACCAGCGGTGCCTGACCGTTGATTTCAATAACTTTCAGGCAAGGGCCGAAGTGAATGCGGTTGACGTCGTCCACGGATTCCTCAAGGCAGTGGTGAGCTTTGAGAAACGCTACGTCGCTGTCCAGACCCTCCTGGCGATCCGGCAGATTCTGGCAGGCTGTCAGGATTAGCAAAAGGGCAGTCAGTAAAGCTACTCTCGTCATCAAGGCCTCCGTGGTGTTGGCATCAGCGCGCCCTGGGGGTCCGAACGGAGCGCGTCGATCAGCCGCTGATCTCGTCCATAGATGTCGCTCCGGAACTGGATGGTTCCGGAATGGTCCACCCATACCGTCCAGTATTGCAGGTGAACCGGTATCGGCGTTCTCAGCATCGCGTTTACCGGGTCCCTGAGTTCAATGGCTCGGTCTATATTCGCTCTGGACCAGTTACTGTTGCTCTCCAACAGGCGTTCGGCCAGTTCAAAGGGCCGCTCAACCCGGATACAGCCAGAACTGAACGTCCGTTCAGCGCGCCCAAACAGTGCCTGACCCGGTGTGTCGTGCAGGTAGATATCGTGCTGGTTCGGGAACATGAATTTGATTTGCCCCAGTGCATTCATCGGCCCCGGTTCCTGAACCAGCTGGTATGGGAAGTTATTGGCCGACAACCTTTGCCAGTCGATGGTGGAAGGGTCCACTTCAACGCGATCAGCGCCCCAACCACGGTAGACTTTGAAATTCATGCGCTGCAGATAGCCGGGATCGTTGCGGATGAGTGGTAGTTGGTCCTGAACCATCAACTTTCTCGGAACCGTCCAGGTGGGGTTGAATACCAGGTAGCGAATGCGATCGCTGAAGACAGGCGTCTGGCGGTATGGGCGCCCGACGATCACCCGCTGGCGGAGGATTTCCTCACCGGATCGTACCATGGTCATCTCGAAGCCGGCGATGTTGACCAGTACGTAGGTGTCACCAAGATCGTCCGGCAACCAACGCCAACGCTCCAGGCTGGCATCCAGTTGGCGGATGCGCTCGACAGGTAATCTATTCAGGGCAGCAAAAGTCTGGCGCCCGATGATTCCATCCGGTTCAAGGCCATGCCGGGCCTGGAACGCGGGAAGGGCGATCAACAGCTCGTCGTCGTAGATATCACTTTCGACCGACGCATCGTAGGCATCCTGGCGATCATGGTCGGCACTCGGGATGTCGCCAAGAAGGGTGAGCCGACGACGTATCTCGGGGATGCGCGGGTCTTTGTCCCCCGGCCGGAGTGTGGGAGTGGCGGCGAGTTCGTGCCAGGGCTGTCCCAGCAATGCGGTCAGGGTGCGGCGCGCCGTGACCAGTTTCTGGTAGGCTGGCGCTGAAGGTTTTAGCTGTTGCAGGGTCTGGTAAACGGAATTGGTGTCCAGCGCTTGTGCAAGCACCGTGTGGGTTTCCAGATCCTGGCGATTGGCGGTCCATTCAGCGTGAATGGTCCTCGGGTTAACTTTCCCCGCCTGCAAATGGGAGGAAAGCAACAGGAATGCATCTGACAGTACTAGGTCCAGATCGGCCCGCACTTCTTCCTCGACCTGATCCGTCGGTTGTAGGGCCAGGGCGGCAATCGTTTCGTGGTGATAATCCAGCGGGTTTAAACCCTGATCAGCCACCTCACTGATGGCCTGGGCCAGTTGACGTCGTGCACTGTAGGAATCCCAGGCCAGGTCAAATTCCCTGAGCTCGTAGAAACGGGTCAGGGCTTCCTTTGCAAGTATTGGTGCGTCGAGAACCGTGACAGGATGCCCGGCCTGCAGAGCTTCTATGCGGTTGATGATGCTATCGTCACTGAAGACGGGGGGGCATGCCAGTAGAAGAATCAGAGCCAGGCCGCGTGATCTGAGATATTTCCATCCTGCGTCTCTCATAGTGGCGCTCCTGGCTCCTTTATAGACGATTCAATCGGTTTGCGTGTCCTCCAGTATAGCCTTTTGGTCTTTATGTGGCTTTCTTGACTTAGCCGGCCCGGCCAAACATGCGTTCCAGAAAGCCAAGCTCCCGAACATCTGCCACCGGCACAGTGTCCAGTTCCTGCATGGCTTTGCGCCAGAAGGTCTCTGGGCTATCAAGATGCGAGACCAGCTTTCGTTCCTCCGGACTATAGTGGTTGTGATCTCCAGAGATACCAGCGTCCATCAGCTGCTCGGCCCACAGATAGAGCGCTGCCCGAAGGGTTCGGAGAAGCCGGCAGTAAACCTCCCGGCTAAGGTTGATGGCCAGTTCGGCACTGAGATTAATCTGCTTTTGCAGGTCTGACATGGCCTCTTTATCCAGCAACACTCGATTGCCATTGCCTTTCTTGCAGCTTAAACAGGTATGTTCGAGTTCTTTTACCCCTTCCATCAGGTTCAGGTGCCCGAACTCCCTGGTTTGGGTGTCATTCACCGGTGCAGGAATCCAGCCATACTGGGGGGATTTGGCAACGATGTGTCCGGGCAGGTCGAGCCGATAAGGTGGTGCTTTGTCTATATCGGGGTATCCATCAAACTCAGCCCTTAGCCAGGCTGCCATCTGGCGATGTCGGAGCATGGTTGCCAGGGTTATGGCTGATGGCACGATATCGGTGAGCAGATCGCTGGCATCCTGGGTGCGTTCCATCAGGTGGTCGACAGATGTAGACATGATTATCTCCCTGAGCGTGAGGGTTAAACCCTCGCCGTTATTTTTGTTTTTGGTTCTCCTCATCCGTGCAGAGGAGTAACCTGTGGGTAAAAAGTAGGCAGTGGTTAAAGTTTGCGCTGTTGTAAAAGCGTTATGGCTTTGTAACGACGGGTAATCAGGGAGGGGCCGGTGATGAATGAACGGGTTCCGGATTTCAGCAACCTGCGCGCGGACATGGTTCAGTATCAGCTTGCCGGCAGGGGGATATTCGATTCAAGAGTGCTGGAAGCCATGGACAGGGTGCCCAGAGAACGCTTTATTCCCGAGCATCTGGCCGGCGAAGCCTACGAAGATTACCCCTTGCCGATTGGTTGGGGGCAGACAATTTCCCAGCCCTATATCGTGGCGCTGATGGCGCAGGCGCTTCAGTTGGAGGGGCGGGAAAGGGTGTTGGATATTGGTACTGGATCGGGTTATGCCGCAGCCGTTTTGGCCAGCCTCGCCCTGGAGGTCTTCAGTATTGAGCGGATTCCCGAGTTGGCAGAGCAGGCCAGGAAGAACCTGGAGCGGGCGGGGTTCAGCCAGGTACATGTTCGCTGCGGCGATGGAACCCTTGGTTGGCCGGAGGCTGCGCCATTTGATGGCATCTGCGTTGCCGCAGGCGCTCCCGCCGTGCCTGAGACCCTTAAGCAGCAGCTTGCCATCGGTGGCCGGTTGATTATTCCGGTGGGGTCGGAACATTCCGTGCAGCGGCTGGTGTGTATTACCCGCCTGACGGATGCCGACTTCGAGCGCGAAGACTTCGGTGATGTCCGGTTCGTGCCCCTGTTGGGCGAGCAGGGATGGTCCTGACTTCGGTGCCAGGCGGCGCCGAAGTCAGTTTGACGCATGGGTGCTCTCGAAGATCTTGTCTGCAGACGCCGCCACAAAGCCGGAGTACAGGTTGCCATCCGATTTCGGATAGCGCAGGGCGAACTCATAGAAACAGCTAGGTACCGTGGCCACCTGATCAGTGAACTCCAGGGCTACCCGGTCTGCCAGGGTGGAGGATTGCTCAAGCAGTTCCTGCGGTGACCCCTTTACCTCACCCCCGGAGGTGTTTATGGCGAAGCCGTGGTCTTTGAGCAGTTGATTGATCTCGGGAACGGTTTTGATGCTCTCAAGATGATTGATGCTGACCGTAAAATGGTTGGCTCGATAACCCCAGGCTGCGGCCCATGCGGCGTATTCGCTTTCCTCCAGAAGTAAACGGTAAGTGCCGTAATCCAGTTTCCAGTGGCGGCCGGACGTCAGAAAGTCATCGGCATCTACCGCGCCCGGATTCGTTTGGGCCACAAGGTCGGAAACGATGGCCTGCAGTTGCACGGAACATTGATCCACCAGTAGCTCAGAGATGAACACCTTGGGAACATCCGGGTCAGGGTGTTCGTAATGCCGTGCGTAGAGTTTTTTGGCTTCAAAATGATATTCGCCACCCGGTTGATAGCCCAGTTTGAGAAAGTGGCCGGCCAGTTTGTCCAGGCGCACCGGGTCCAGGTTAAAAGTGCGCAGTGCAATGTGATCGTTCACGATGGGGTGGCTTTCGCGTTCGCCCAGCAACTGATGAATAGGCTCAGCCGAGGGCGTCACCCGTCGATAGGATTGCCAGAGCCGGGAAAAAAGCGCGTTCAGATCATTGTGCATGACGGAACTCCTGGTGAGCACTCATCTCATCACTTGTGTTCAGTGTGGGGCGGTTTTTGACCAGGGGTAGTGCGCACACCGGGTCTCCACCATTCAAGCCCAGCTTCCGCTGAATGCCAGTCGGTAGGGGAACTTGCTCCGGCTCGTCTCCCCCTGGTATCGAATCGATGATCGTCGCACGGAATCCGGAACACTGGCCGTTGGCGACAATCAAGGGGAACCCTGTGTGGGCGGTCATCCGGGTGCCGCCATATAAACCCCGGTATAGTCCGCTGTTGCGAACACTGGTGATGGCATCCCGTGCGCACTCAACGGTCGGCCCGGCGTCGAAAAGATCCACCAGTCCACGATGCCGGAATCCTTCCTGTTCCAGCAAGTGTAGCGCCGGGCGGGTGTCCGGGTGAACCTGGCCGATGACTGCCTGAGCTTCAATGGTCATGGCTGCAATGTCGAACGGGCCAGGGGGAACAAGTTGTTCCAGAAAGCGAGCGTCACTCTGGGCGGAGAGTTGCGTTACCGTGGAAAAATCCAGATCGACCACCTGATGTCTCAGCCAGTTCCAGAAAGGCGAGTGGCCATGAGTGTCAGACACCCCCCGCATCTCTGCTATCACGGTGTTTGCGAAACGCTTGGGGTGCAGTGCCATAAACAGAAACCGGACTTTCGAGAGGAGTTTGCCGGCATTGGCCTGGCGATAGTCCGGGCGAAGGTACAGCGAACAGATCTCGGTGCAGCCCGCGTAGTGCTCGCAACGGGTCAGGGTTTCCCTCGCGAGGCCTGCTGGCCCGGTTGTTCTGTCGCGTTTGAAGTGGTGCAACGGCCGGTCGAGCCCAACACTGGCCTGGATGCCAGTTGTGCCCATGATCTCATGGTTGTGCTCATCCTCAAGTACAAACAGATACTGCTCGTTTGTGGGATTGTCTACGCGCCGCTCAAAGCTCTTCATGGAATGCTCGATCTTCTGTGCCAGCGCGTCCCGGTCTGGCATCAGGGATGTGAATCCCGGTCCGGATTCAACGGCAATCTGATAAAGGGAATCAAGATCCCGAAGCGTGATAGTGCGGATCAACATAGCCGACATCCTGAACGTTGTTTAGGTCCAGTATGGCGGCTGGTTATGCCGATCTGTAGATTCAAATTGGTCAATATGGCCTATAATTTAGCCATATTGACGAACCAGGTAATCAAAATGATTAGTATGCAAGACCAGAAACTGTTGGGACTGCTTCGGCAGAATGCTCGCGCCAGTGTGACTGACCTGGCCAAGGGGCTGCATGTTTCCCGTTCCACCGTACAAAACAGGTTGGCGAAACTGGAGGTGCAGGGAATCATCCGCGGCTATACCGTTCAGCTGGGCGGTGAGTACGCCGCCAACCAGGTGGAGGCCCATGTGTCGGTCAAAGTGCACCAGAAACTTACCGCTCGCACCAACGCTGAACTGGAGCAGATTACTCAGGTTTGCCAGTTGTTTTCGGTCAGTGGTGAGTACGACTTGATTGCCATCGTCCAGGCCCAATCTCTGGAGGAGTTGAGCCGTGTATTGGATGACATAGGGAACCTGAAAGGGGTTGAGCGGACTAACTCGGCAGTTGTGCTTGAGACCCGGTTCCGGCGTTAGCCAGCGCTCAGGAACCAAGAAAACCCGCATAGGCGGTATAAAGAAAGGCGCCAGAACCGATAAGAATGACGGCCCAGGCGGGAAAGATCAAAGCAGAGCGAGTCGAGGTTCTCATAGAGCGACAGTCTCCTGTGGTATTGGTTATCAATACGCGGTACTTCTCAATCTAGACCAGACTTGATGGATGTCACGAAATATTTTGGGAGGTGCGTCTCAGCTTCGAGCTAAATGGTCAACGCCCGGGATGTTTATTGCTATTGAGCACGCGGGAAAGTTGGCTAGTATGAATGCAACAATAAAAAGCGATTCCAGACAACCTAAGATAACAACAACAAGGAGCCACCATGGCTATAGACCCACAAAAGCAGACGTCTTTGCACTGCCTGTACTACTGGGCCCAGCACACTCCCGATAACGTTTACCTGACCCAGCCATTCCCGGATGGCCGGGTGGAAGACATTACCTGGGCGCAGGCCGCTGACCAGGTTTCCCGAATGGCGGCCTACCTGAACAGCCTTGGTCTGCCGGAGCACAGCAATATCGGAATCCTGGGCAAGAATAGCGCGCATTGGATACTGTCGGATCTGGCCATTTGGGCAGCCGGTCATGTCAGCGTGCCGCTTTACCCGACCCTGAATGGTGAAACAGCCGCTTACATTCTTGAACACAGCGAGGCCAAACTGTTGTTCCTGGGTAAGCTGGACGGCACGGCCGACGGCTGGAACGACATCAAGCATCATATCCCTGCTGACATGCCCATCGTGTCTCTGCCTTTGTCGCCACGCGATGACACTCCCAAATGGCAGGAGATCATCAAAGAACAATCACCGGCGGAGCCAAAACTGCCTGATCCGGATGCGCTGGCCACCATCGTGTACACCTCTGGCAGTACCGGCCGGCCCAAGGGCGTGATGCACAGCTTCCGCACCATGATTTCGGTGGCCGATGGCCTGCAGCAACTGTTCCCGGTATCCTCCAACGAACGCATGCTGTCTTACCTCCCGCTGGCTCACGTGGCGGAGCGGGCAGCGGTTGAAACCCAGTCTCTTTACTACGGTTTCCACCTGTACTTTGCCAACTCCCTGGATACCTTCCAGGAAGACCTGCAGCGGGCCCGGCCCACCTTGTTCTTCTCGGTACCGCGCCTGTGGATGAAGTTCTATCTGGGCGTGAATGCCAAGTTGCCGCCGAAGAAGCAGAAAATCCTGTTCAATATTCCGATCCTGAACTCACTGGTTAAAAAGAAGGTCCTCAAGCAACTGGGCCTGGACCATTGCCGGGCCGCGCTGACGGGCGCAGCACCGTTGTCTGGAGAGATTATCGGATGGTATCGGGGTCTTGGTCTGGAACTGCTGGAAGTGTATGGCATGTCGGAGAATTTCGGTTACTCCCACGCCAACCGCCCCGGCCAGGCCAAGGTGGGTACGGTCGGCATGGCGAACCCTGGTGTGACACACCGCATTGGTGAAGGCGGCGAGGTTCAGGTGAAGAGTCCGGGCCAGATGCTGGGCTACTACAAGAACGAAGAAAAGACCAAGGAGGACCTGACCGACGACGGCTTCCTGAAAACCGGCGATATGGGTGAAATCGACCAGGATGGCTGCCTGCGCATTACTGGCCGGGTGAAGGATCTGTTCAAAACTTCCAAGGGCAAATACGTGGTGCCCGTGCCAATTGAGAACCGGTTCAATCACCCGAAAGCCGAAGTGGTGTGTGTGGCTGGCGCCAACCAGCCTCAGCCGTGCCTGATGGTGTTGTTGTCAGAAGAGGCCCGGGATGAACTGGATCGTGGTGGTGACCGGGCGGAGCTGGAACAGGAACTGGCCCGGGAGCTTGATGCCGTTAACGCCCAGAGCGAAGCCCATGAGAAAGTGGCTTTCGTGGTGGTGGTTAAGGAGCCCTGGACCATGGAAAACGGCATGCTGACGCCGACCATGAAGATCAAGCGCAATGTGATCGAGGACTTCTACAATCAGAAGATGGACGAGTGGTTTGGTAAGAAGAGTAAGGTGATCTGGGAGTTCTGATCAGGGCGTTAAACACTCACCAAATAAAAACGCCGGCATGGAAACATGCCGGCGTTTTTATTTGTGCTTCGGTTACCGGGTTCCGGTAATCTCAGTGACCGCCCTGTACCTGGGGCATGTCTGGGGCGACCGCAGCGGCTTTGCGGTTGAAAATCCGCACCTTACGGCTGAAAAACTGCATCGCCTGCTGTGCAGCAGCGCGGGTATACTGGCGCCTGACCTCGGTACTGTTGTGGAGGATACTTGACGGCAGCGGGTTTACGGTTGCGATATGGCTCTTGGTCATAGCGCCTTCCTCCTTTGTCTGGTGGATTAATTAGCGATCTATCTTTAATTTAACAACTATTCTAGGAGTTCTTATTTGCAGTTTGAATACGTTAAAATCCGTACTCACGTTGCGAATATGCAGTAACTATGGACTGGGATTATCTTCGATATATACGGGCTCTGGCAATAGGTGGAACGCTGGCGAAAGCCGGTGAATTGCTGGGTGTACACCAAACCACTGTTTTAAGACGACTTGATCAGATGGAAGAGTCGTTGGGTGTGCAGTTTTTCGAGCGCAACCGGGATGGTTTGCAGCTCACCCCGGTTGGCGAAATGGCGTTTCGGGAGGCCCAGCGGCTGGCTACCGATGTGGAAAACCTGGAGCGCAAACTGGTAGGTGACGATGCCGCGCCGGTTGGTAAGGTCCGGGTGGCGGCCGAAGATGCCATGATGAATGAACTGCTCGGACCGATCCTGGCGGAGCTGGTTCACGCCTATCCGGATATCGAACTGGAGGTGCTGACCGATAACGATGTGGCGAACCTCAGCCACCGGGAGGCAGACCTGACCTTGCGGCCGGAGAATAAACCCCAGGCGACCCTGGAGGGCGAGCGCATTGCCGCGGTGGATTCCGCTGTCTACGGGGCCGCCCGATACTGCCGTCGACACCGCAATATGGATATCGAGAACCACCCGGAAGACTGCACCTGGATACTGCCGGATGAGAGTTTCAGCCATCTGGCGACCGGGCGTTGGTACCGGAAGCACCTGAAGAACGTCTCCTCGGTGATTCGCTGCAACAGCCTGCAATCCATGGCAACCCTGGCCAGGTCTGGAGCGGGGTTGGCGGTGTTGCCCTGTTATCTGGGCGAGGCCGCGAAAGAGCTGCGCAGGCTGTCAGACCCGCTGGAGGGCGAGAGCGTGGATTTGTGGCTGCATGTAAACCAGGATACCCAGCAGATGGCCAGGGTGCGAATCGTTATGGAGTTCCTGGTTGATCGCCTGAAAGCGCTGGAATCTGCCATTGAGATAAGCGCGTCGCTCTGAACCTAAGCGTCGGCCTTGCAGAACGGCCAGAACTGGTACCAGCGCCAACATTGGAACTCCGCTTCGCACTGCTTTAACTGGTTGTCGTAGCGGAAGGCGCGGTTCTGAACCCTTCGGGCCAGGGACTGTATGGCCGGTTTCTGTTCGAACGAGCGGCGTGCGTAGCCGCCCCGGCCTTCATGATAGGCCAGGTAAAGCTGCCGGGGTGCGCTGAATGGAATGCCCAGCTCGCGGTTGCTGAGGTGGTTGTACCAGCCGACAAAATCCAGCGCGTATTGCATGTCGGTGCGCACGGTTCGCCAGGATGCGTCGTTCGCCACCAGGTATTCGCCCCAGGCGGGGTCAAGGGCCTGGGCATAACCGTAAGCGGTGGTGGGGCGCTTCCAGGGAATCAGTCCCCAAAGCCGGGTGCGGGGCGGCCGGGCATGGCTCCGGAAAGACGATTCGTAATAGACAAAAGCCAGCTGTGTGGCGATGGGGGTGCCCCATTTCTCCTCGGAGGCCCGGGCGTAGTCGTACCACACCGTATGTTCCCTGAAGATCTCACAGATGTTTTCCGGGTTGGCCGGAGGTTCCGGGGCCAGCAGACTGAATCGTAGGGTGGCCCAGGTGCCGATCACCAGCCCCAGCAAAGGCAGGCCGTACCAGCCAAGGCGGGAGCGCCATACATTAAACCGCTTGTTGCGGATATTTCGAGATTTTCGGGTTCTTCTGCGCCACATCCCTACCAAACTGTCATCTCCAAAGGCCTTGGGGCACTTGCCGTAATGGCTTCAGGCGTGTCATAAACAGGGCCATTGCAGTAACAGGATAATAGAGAAATGAGACTGATCACCCTAGTTAAACCTCTTTTAGTTGCCGGGCTTATATCGTCAGGAATGGCCCATGCATCTACGGATGCCCGTGACGTTCTGGCAGCATCGCCCATTGATGACATCGTGGGCCAGTACCCGGCCATGATGAGTCAGGGTATTCGGGATGGTCTCAAACAGAGCGGCCAGGTGCCGCCGATGGTGGCCGATACTATTGGTTATGTGGTCAGCAGCAGTTACAGGGCCGAGGACATCGAGCGCAAGCTGGTGGCCAGCCTGGACGAGTCGCTGACGAGCAAACAGCTTGAGGAGGTATATGCCTGGTACCAGACCCCTGTCGCACAGAAGATATCTCGTGCGGAGATTGCTGCGTCTGCACCTGCCGCCTGGTCAGAGGTGCGAAGCCGCGCCGGAGAGCTAAACGAAGCCTACAAGGGCACCACCCGGGAAAAGCTGTTTGACCGTTTTGACCGGGCTTCCCGCGCAACGGAAACCACAGTGGATACTACCATTGCCGTGCAGTTGGGTTTGGCAACGGCCATGGCGGCCCTGAGCAGTGACTCGGTGCATTACGAGCGGTTACGTCAGCGCCTGGAGAGCCAACGTGGGATGTTGCAGGGCATGGTTGGACAACAGGTATACGACAGCTATTTGTACACCTACCGGGATATCAGTGTTCAGGAACTGGGTCTGTATCTGGACTTTCTGGAGAGTGAGTCGGGTAAACGCTTTACCGAGGTGGTCACAGAGAGCATTCAGGCGTCGATTACGGACCCTATTGAAACCATCGGTAGCCAATTGGCGCGGTTCAGGAATTTCGGGACAGGCGACTCCCGATAACAAACGCCTGCTGTCTGCGCAGTCAAGCGCAGACAGCAGTTGCACTGGCTTAGCTGCGGGAAGTTACTTCCAGGAGGTGATAGCCGAATTGGGTCTTGATCGGCCCAATCACGGTGTTCAGGTCGCTGCTGAACACGGCCTTGTCAAACTCGGGAACCATCTGGCCGGGGCCGAAGGAGCCCAGGTCGCCGCCGTTACGGCCGGACGGGCAGGAGGAATGCTGTTTCGCCACTTCGGCGAAATCCTGGCCACCTTCAATAGCCTTCTTCAGTTCTTCACATTTTGCTTCGCTGTCTACCAGAATGTGGCGTGCAGTTGCTTGTGCCATGGTCAAGTTCCTGTTGTCGGATGGAGGAATGGACGGAAACGTCTGACACGAATGCTGCCCGCACAGCGTGCTGCTGGCAAGCCCTTTTTATCCGTGTTTTTGCGGCCTCACAGTCTTGCGCCCAAACCTGTACAATGCCGGCTTTTATTTGCCGGCTTGTTGCCGGCCCTCACGCTGACAGGTTCTTTTCTTGATCTCCACCGCCAATCTCACCATGCAATTCGGGGCCAAGCCCCTGTTTGAAAACGTATCCGCCAAGTTCGGCAACGGCAACCGTTACGGTTTGATCGGTGCCAATGGCTGCGGCAAGTCCACCCTGATGAAAATTCTCGGTGGCGACCTGGAGCCGTCCGCCGGTCAGGTGATGCTGGAGCCCAACATCCGCCTCGGTAAACTCCGGCAGGATCAGTTCGCCTATGAGGACTGCACGGTGATGGACACCGTGATCATGGGCCATGGAGAACTGTGGCGCGTGAAGAAAGAGCGGGACCGCATCTACTCCCTGCCGGAAATGAGCGAAGAAGACGGCATGGCGGTGGCGGACCTGGAAGTGGAATTCGCCGAAATGGACGGCTACACCGCCGAATCCCGCGCCGGCGAACTCCTGTTGGGCCTGGATATTCCGCTGGAACAGCACAACGGCCCCATGAGCGCCCTGGCCCCGGGCTGGAAACTGCGTGTACTGCTGGCTCAGGCCCTGTTCTCCGACCCGGACGTACTGCTGCTGGACGAGCCCACCAACCACCTGGACATCAACACCATCCGCTGGCTGGAAAACATCCTGGTGGCCCGCAACAGCACCATGATCATCATCTCCCACGACCGCCACTTCCTGAACAGTGTGTGTACCCACATGGCGGACCTGGATTACGGTGAACTGCGCCTGTTCCCGGGCAATTACGACGAATACATGACCGCCGCCACCCAGGCCCGCGAGCGCATGTTGTCAGACAACGCCAAGAAAAAGGCCCAGATTGCCGAACTGCAGCAGTTCGTCAGCCGCTTCTCCGCCAACGCCTCCAAGGCCAAGCAGGCCACCTCCCGCGCCAGGCAGATCGATAAGATCCAGTTGGAGGAAGTGAAGCCGTCCAGCCGGGTGAGCCCGTTCATCCGCTTCGAGCAGGGCAAGAAACTGCACCGTCAGGCGGTCACCCTGAAAGGCCTGACCAAGGGCTTCGACGAAGGCCCCCTGTTCAAAAACCTGGATCTGCAGATTGAGGCGGGAGAGCGGGTGGCTATCATCGGCCCGAACGGAATTGGTAAAACCACCTTACTGCAGTGCCTGGCCGGCGCCTATGAGCCGGATGCAGGCGAGGTGAAATGGACCGACAGTGCCGAGGTAGGTTACTTCGCCCAGGACCACACCGCCGACTTTGCCCGGGACGACACCCTGACCGATTGGATGGCCCAGTGGACTACCGGTGGTGAGCAACTGGTGCGCGGTACGTTGGGGCGGATGTTGTTCTCCGGGGATGACATTGGTAAGTCGGTGAAGGTGATTTCCGGTGGTGAGCAGGGGCGGATGCTGTTTGGTAAGCTGATTCTGCAGAAGCCGAATGTGATGTTGATGGATGAGCCGACGAACCACCTGGATATGGAGTCCATCGAGGCGCTGAACCTGGCGTTGGAGAATTATCCGGGCACGCTGATTTTCGTCAGCCATGACCGGGAGTTTGTTTCGTCGCTGGCGACCCGGATCATCGAGTTGAAGGCGGATGGTATTACCGATTTCAGCGGTACTTATGATGATTATCTGCGCAGTCAGGGCTACGTTTGAGTTCTGACTAAGAGTTACCTGTCCAGAGCTTGGTGCTGGCGGGCAGTTGGGGATGGCTTTCCAAAACACGCTCCTTGCGGCACATCCATGTGACGCTTGGGCTCCGCCATCCCTGGCTCCGCACAGTTTTGGAAAGCCATCCCCAACTGCCCGCTCATACATTGGAGGGGGCTTCCAACACATCATGGGAAAACATATGAGCGAGTCGCAGATTATTAACGCCACCCGAAAGTGGGTCGAAGACGTAGTCGTTGGCTACAACCTCTGCCCCTTCGCCAAACGGGAACTGGTCAAGAACCGGGTTCGGTTTACGGTGACAGACGCCAACAACGAAGACGACCTCCTGCAGGCCCTGCATGCGGAATTGCAGCGCCTGGAAGACGAACCGGAAATCGAAACCACGTTGTTGATACACCCGGGCGTACTGCAGGATTTCTACGCCTACAATGAGTTTCTGGACGCTGCCGATGCGTTGTTGGCCTACCTGGAGTTGGAGGGCGTTTACCAGATCGCCAGTTTCCATCCGGACTATCAGTTCGCTGACACCGAACCGGGGGCTGATGAGAATTACACCAACCGGTCTCCGTACCCCATGTTGCACCTGTTGCGGGAGGCGAGTCTGGAGGCGGCGATTGATAGCCATCCGGATGTGGACGGGATTCCTGATCGGAATATCGCACTGATGAATGAGCTGGGTGCGGAGAAGATGCGGAATACTTTACTGAGCTGCTTAGAGCACGCATCGAATCCAGCTGAGTAGTTTGAGGAGCCAGCGGGGTAGGGCTTTCCAAAACTGTGCGGAGCCATGGATGGCGGAGCCCAAGCGCCACATGGATGTGCCGAAGGAGCGTGTTTTGGAAAGCCCTACCCCGCTGGCGTTAACGCCAAAGCCGCGGTACTGAGCACCTGAAGGGAGTAAACTTGTGGGACTGCTTTTCGAACAAATTGACAGCCAGCCCTCGGTGATAGGGGAAATCATGCTGCGCCGCCGCAGGATTCCGGCACTGGGTGACCGGGATATCTACGAAGTGAAACTGGGCGAAGAATTCCTCATGTCCAGCATGTTTGTCGACGCCGAAGTGGCCCTCTCAGACATCGGCCTGGGTGAAACCGAAGGCGACAACCTCAGCGTCGTTGTGGGCGGACTCGGCCTTGGCTACACCGCCGTGGCCGCTCTCAAACATGAACGCGTCAGCGAACTGCTCGTGGTCGAATACCTGAAACCCGTCATCGGCTGGCACCAGCAAGAAAAAGTGCCCCTCGGCAAAGACCTCAACGCCGATCCACGAAACCGCTACATACACGGCAGCTTCTTCGACCTCGCCATCGCCGACCCCGAAACCGGCGGCTTTGACCCGGAAGCACCGGGCAAACAGTTCGACGCCATCCTGCTCGACATCGACCACTCGCCCAGAGCGCTGCTGCACGATTCCAGTGCCAGCTTCTACACCACCAACAACCTCCGCCTCATGGCCCGGCAACTCAAGCCCAGAGGCGTGTTTGCCATGTGGTCCAACGAAGGTGAGGACGATGAATTCATGGCGACTCTGCGGGAAGTGTTTACCGACGTAGCCTGCCACGTCGTCAGCTTCTACAACCCCTTCCAGAACCGCGAATCGTTTAACACCGTCTACGTGGCCCGCAAGCCGGACTGAGCCCGGCGAGCAGGCGCTGGCATCAGGCGAAGTTCAGCTGCTTGCGCCACTTGTGCAGCAGGAATTCGGTGTCGTGCTGCCACGGGTGGAAGTCTGGTTTGAAGTAATCCAGGTATTCCGGAATGATCGCGGTGAACATGCCCTTGCGGCCCCAAACCCGGTTCAGGCCTTTGGCCCAGGACTTCAGGTTCAGTAACTGCTTGTCTTCGCGCATCAGCTCAATGATGAACGAGTGGATCGCTACCATGATCAGCGTGGTGATCAATGCCATGACACCCATGCGGATGGCGTAGTCCACTACGGTCTTATCGTAGAGTTTTTCGTAGGTGTCGAAGGCCACAGCCTTGTGCTCGTTTTCTTCGATACAGTGCCAGGCCCACAGGGTGCGCATGGACGGGTCGATGGCATTCACCAGGTCTTCGCGCTTGAGCAGCTGCGCCGAGAGGATGCCGGTGAAGTGCTCAAGGGCAACTGTAGCGGCCAGGTGCGCCCGTTTGTTGTTGAGCAGGGGCAGGTTCTTGGCGGACAGGAAACCGCGGGTCCAGCCTTCCAGTTTCTTGATATCGAAACCCTGATTGATGGCACCCTCGTTGAAGTGACCATGCTCCTTCGCGTGCATGGCCTCCTGACCGATAAAGGCGCTGATGTCTTTCTGTAACTGAGGGTCGTTGATCTGGTCACGGACTGCCCGAACACTGTCCACGAAGAAGCGCTCACCGTCTGGGAACAGTGCGGAGAGGGCGTTGAACAGGTGGGTCATGAACGGGTCACTGTCGACCCAGTGCCGCGGTACATCCTCAAAACCAAAGTCCTGACGGCGTACCGGAAAAGATGCTGTGACTGCTGACATAGCGACTGCCTCGATTGTGTTTGTCTTACAATCACACATTACGCGCCAAGAGCCGTAAAAGTCCGGTCAGAAAGGGACAGATGTTTATCAATTGGTATGTTGGTGCCCAGAATAGGCAGGGAGGGGGTGCCCGGGCAGCGCGCTGCCCGGGCGATCGGGGTTACATCAGGTTGTAGATAAACACAATGGCAACGGCCACCGGGGTAACAAACCGCACGGTGATAAACCACAGGTTGAACATGGTCGGTGACAACGACAGTTCGTTCTCCATGGCCTGGCGGGACATCACCCAGCCGGCAAACAGTGCGACCAGCAGGCCACCCAGCGGCAACAGGATGTTGGCGGTGAAGAAGTCGAGCAGGTCGAAGATGGTTTTGCCCTCCAGCATGGGAATGAAGCCCAGCGGGGCAACGTCCGCCCACAGGTTCAGTGACAGCACGGAGGCAATGCCCAGGGCCCAGCACACGCCACCTGCGGCGATGGTGCTGATGGTCCGGTTCATGCCTTTCTGCTCTTCCAGCCATTCCACGATGGGCTCCAGCAGGGAGATGCCGGAGGTCCAGGCGGCAAAGATCAGTAACACGAAGAACAGCGTGCCAAACAGGGTGCCCATGGGCATCTGCCCGAAGGCCAGGGGCAGTGTCTGGAAGATCAGGCCAGGGCCGGCGCCCGGCTCCAGGCCGTTGGCGAACACAATGGGGAAGATTGCCAGACCAGCCAGTAGCGCTACGCCGGTGTCGATCACGGAGACGGTGATGGAGGTTTTGGCGATGGAGATCTTTTTCGGCAGATAAGAGCCGTAGGCCATCATTACCGCCATACCCAGGCTCAGGGTAAAGAACGCGTGGCCAAGGGCGACCAGCACGCCGGAGGTGGTCAGCTTGGAGAAGTCCGGCTGGAACAGGAAGGCCGCGGCCTGGCCGAAGTGGCTGGTGGTCATGGCGTAGCCGACCACCAGCAGCAACAATACGAACAGCGCTGGCATCAGGATACTGACGGCCCGCTCAAGGCCGGAGCGGACGCCCCGGGCGACGACCACCATCACCAGGGCCATAAACACCGTGTGCCAAAGCAGCAGGGTGGACGGATTGCTTAGCAAGCCGGAGAAAATGGCTCCTACAGCTTCGGCGGATTGCCCGGCCAGCTGCCCGCTGGCAGTTGTACCCACGTAGGATATTGCCCAACCACCAATCACCGAGTAGAACGACAGTATTAAAAAACCAGCAAGAACGCCGATAGCGCCCACCAGTTTCCAGGCCGGTTTGAGTCTGTCCCGTTCGGTAATCAGTCGGATGCTGTTGACCGGGCTGCGACCACCCCGGCGGCCGATCATGACCTCGGCCATCATGATGGGAATGCCGACAACGGCGATGCACAGCAGGTACACCAGCACAAAGGCGCCGCCACCGTTTTCGCCGGTAACGTAGGGGAATTTCCAGATATTGCCAAGCCCGACGGCGGAGCCGGTGGCAGCCAGAATAAACGCGAACCGTGAGGACCATAGCCCTCGTTTCGCATTGGAGCCCTCAAGGGCATCCGAATAGGTGGCGGAGCCGGATGAAGTGACAGACATAGTGATCTCCCGAAGGTGTTGTTTTTGTTTCAGGGGTTAAAAGGGGAGCCGCAGAACCCTGCGGCCCCCAAGGGGAAGCACCGGTGTCAGGTCACCCGGCGCAAGCCAGCCGCCTGGGCGCCAGCCCAGCACCCGCGGCGTGCTTTCTGAAGCGCTCTTCTGCAAGTTCATTGGCGATCTCACCGGTGGGGAGCCCGGTGCGATCAGAGCGCTGGAATATTTCGGCCAGGGTGTCACCAATGGTGTCCACGTGGGCGCGGATTTGCTCGGGTGAGCCTCCGGTGCGCTCGTAGAACACATCGATGATACCGCCGGCGTTGATGGCAAAATCCGGAGCGTAGAGGATGCCCCGGTGTTTCAGGGCCGCATCATGTTCGGGGCGGTCCAGGAGATTGTTGGCGGCGCCGGCAACGATGGCCGCCCGGATGGCCGGAATACTCTGGTCATTCAGGACAGCGCCCATGGCGCAGGGGGCTACAACGTCCACCGGCAGGCTCAGGATGTCATCGGAGCCAACGGGCGTTGCATCAAACTCGTCCACTGCGCGCTGGAGGTTGTCGGCGTGAATGTCTGTCACCCACAGCTCTGCACCGGCCTCTTTCAGATAGCGGGCCAGGCGGTAGCCAACATTGCCGATGCCCTGGATAGCCACCTTCAGTCCGGTCAGGTTATCCGTGCCGAGCTTGTGTTTTACAGCCGCTTTCAGGCCAATAAAGGTGCCGTAGGCGGTTACCGGCGAAGGGTCTCCTGTGCTGGGCTGGCCATCAAACCCGGTGCGGGTGGTGACGCCGGCCACGTGCCGGGTATGGCGGCCCATCACTTTCAGGTCTGGCACGCTGGTGCCGGAATCTTCAGCGGCAATGTACTGGCCGCCGAGGCTTTCCAGGTGCCTGCCCATGGCCTCGAGCAAGGCTTCGGTCTTGTGCTTACGCGGGTCGCCGATGATGACTGACTTGCCGCCACCCAGGTCGAGATTGGCCAGGGCAGATTTATAGGTCATCCCCCGGGACAGTCGCAACACATCCCTCAACGCTTCCTCATCGCTGGCGTAGGGGAACATTCGGCAACCGCCGAGTGCTGCACCCCGTGACGTATTGTGGATGGCAATGATGCCCTTCAGGCCGGTTTCGGCGTCGCAGACAAAAGACAGGTGTTCGTGGTGATCGAACTCCGGATGGCTGAATACGTTCATGGCGTTTCACCTCTGTTCCGTGGCCGGCCGCTACCCTTGTGGGGCCTGCGGCGGCTGTTTTTGTTTTAGACCGCCGCGTTGGCGATTTGTTGGTGTGCCCGTTCACCGGGGTTCAGTTCAGCCCGGTACTGCGCCCGTTCTTTTCGGGTGGCATGATAGGCCGCTTCTTTGACCGGGCCGTAACCGCGGATCTTCGCAGGCAGGCTGGCCAGGTTTCGTGCGGCATCGGCGTGGTCTTTGCTCAGGTGTTTGAGCAGGAAGGCCACATCGGTTTCGTACTCCCGGATGATCTTGCGCTCCAGGCGGCGGTCCGCGGTGTATCCGAAGGGGTCCAGGGGTGTGCCTCGCAGGCTTCGGGCTTTCGCCAGCCATGCGAACACGGTTTCCATCCAGGGACCAAAGGTGTGTTTCTTAGGGCGTTCGCCATTTTTGCTCCGGCTGAGCAGCGGCGGTGCCAGATTGAACTCCAGCTCAATGTCGCCCTCGAACTGCTCCTCCAGCTGCTTGCGCAGGCTGCCATTGCTGAACAGTCGCGCCACTTCGTACTCGTCTTTGTAGGCCAGTACCTTGGCGTAGTTGTCGGCGATGGCTCGGAACAGCAACGGGTCACGGCCGAGTTTCTGGGAGATGGTGTGTTCCGCCTGGCGCACCAGCCTTTCATAGCGCTTGGCCAGGGCGGTGTTCTGGTAATCGCTCAGGTGTTCCATGTTGCGCTGGATCAGTTGATCCGTGGTTTCCATCACCTGCACTGGCGTGCCTTTGGGTTTCGGGAACGCCAGGGCCATCACCCGGTCCAGATCATGGGCAGCCCGGCGGCCCCACAGAAAGGCCTGTTTGTTTTTCTCGACCGCCACGTTGTTAAGCTCAATGGCCCGCTCGATGGCTGCGGCACTGAGCGGAAGCAGCCCCTGTTGCCAGGCAAAGCCGACGGTGAACAGGTTGACCGCCATGCCGTCACCCATCAGGGCTTTGGCGAGGTCACCCGCGTTGAGGAACCAGCTGCCATCCGGCCGGCAGGCCTCCTTGACGGTCTGCTCCATGGATTCCCCGGGGAACTGGATGTCCGGGTCTCGGGTAAAGGCGGCGGGCATGGCCTGCTCGGTATTGACCACCGCCCGGGAGAATCGGTTATCCAGCTTGGCCAGGGCGTCGTCGGTGGCGGCGACCATCAGATCAAAGGCGATCATCAGGTCGGCCTCGCCGGCGGGAATGCGCACCGCGTGGATGTTGTCTTGCCGGTCACTGATGCGAATGTGGCTGACGACCGCGCCGAACTTCTGGGCCAGGCCGGCCTGGTCCAGCACGGAGACGCCTTTGCCTTCAAGATGAGCCGCCATGCCCAGCAGGGCGCTGACGGTCACCACGCCGGTGCCGCCGACGCCGGTCAGCAGAATGCCGTAGGGATTGTTGCCGGTGACGGGGGTCGGTTCCGGAAGCTCCGGGAAGTCCACGTCTGCGCTGACACCGGCCGGCTTTTTCAGCTTGCCACCTTTGACGGTGACAAAGCTCGGGCAGAAACCGCGCACGCAGGAAAAGTCCTTGTTGCAGGAGGATTGATCAATCGTGCGCTTGCGCCCGGCGTCTGTGTCTTTAGGCAAAATCGACAGGCAATTGGACTGGATACCGCAGTCGCCGCAGCCTTCACACACGTCCGAGTGAATCATCACGCGCTGGTTTGGGTCTTCCATGGTGCCGCGCTTGCGTCGCCGGCGCTTTTCGGCCGCGCAGGTCTGGTCGTAGATGATCACCGAACAGCCTTCGATCTCACGCATTTCCCGTTGCAGGGCGTCCAAGTCGTCCCGGTGATGGAAGGTGGTGCGGTCCGCGAAATCGGCCCGCGAGGGGTATTTGTCGATATCGTCACTGACCACGGCAATGCGTCTAACGCCTTCGCCGTAAAGCTGGTGGCTGATCTGCTGAACCGTCAGGGTGCCATCCACCGGCTGGCCGCCGGTCATGGCCACGGCGTCGTTGTAGAGAATCTTGTAGGTGATGTTGGCACCGGAGGCGATGGCCGCGCGAATGGCCAGTACGCCTGAGTGAAAGTAGGTGCCGTCGCCCAGGTTCTGGAACACGTGTTTCTGGTTGGTAAACGGTGCCTGGCCAAGCCAGGTGACGCCTTCACCACCCATCTGGGTGAAGGTGTCGGTACCTCGTTCCATCCAGGTCGCCATGTAATGACAGCCAATGCCGCCGAGGGCCCGGCTGCCTTCCGGTACCTGGGTAGAGGTGTTGTGGGGGCAGCCAGAGCAGAAGTGCGGAGTGCGTTCCAGGCGCTCCCGGGGTTGCGCCAGACTGTTCTCCTTCTCGGTCAGGAAACCGAGGCGCTGTTGCAGTTTGTCGTTGCAATAACGGCCATCCAGGCGGGAGGCGATGGCTCGTGCCACCATGGCCGGTGTCAGTTCAGCGATGGTCGGTAGCAGGTCGTTACCCTGGTCATCCCGCTTGCCGATGACATTGGGGCGTCGGCCATCCTGCCAGGTGTAGAGCTGGGTCTTGATCTGTTCTTCGATCAAACCTCGCTTTTCTTCGACCACCAGAATCTCCTCCAGGCCGGAGGCAAACTCAAAAATGCCCTCGGGTTCCAGAGGCCAGGGCATGGCGACCTTGTAAACCGCCAGCCCGATGGCTTCACGTTCCTCATCACCCAGGCCAAGGTCGGCCAGCGCCTGGATAACATCCAGGTAGGCCTTGCCAGTGGTGACGATACCCAACCGGGGCTGCTCAACCGAAAGCACGGTGCGGTCAAGGCGGTTCGCCCGACAAAAGGCCTTGGCGGCTTCCAGCTTGTGGCGGTGCAGGCGTTCTTCCTGCGACATGGGTTTGTCTGGCCAACGGGAGTTCAGACCACCTTCCGGCATGGGAAACTGTGTGGGGATACGGAGGTTGATTCGGCTGAGGTCCAGATTGGCAGAAATGGACGAGTCCATATTCTCGGCCAGGGCTTTGAAGCCAATCCAGCAGCCGCTAAACCGCGACATGGCCCAGCCGTAGAGGCCCAGATCCAGAATGTCCTGAATGCCGGCGGGGTTGAGCACCGGCATACCCGCATCCAGAAATGCATAATCACTTTGATGGGGCAGGGTGGAAGATTTGCAGGCATGGTCGTCGCCAGCGACGGCCAGTACCCCACCAAATCGGGAGGTGCCCGCCGCGTTAGCGTGCTTGAACACATCACCGGTGCGGTCCACACCAGGACCTTTGCCATACCAAAGCGCGAACACACCGTCGTAACGGGCACCTTCAAAGATGTTGACCTGCTGGCTGCCCCAGACAGCGGTAGCGCCAAGGTCTTCATTCACCCCGGGTAAAAAATGGATGTTGTTTTCTTTGAGGTGGTCCCGGGCTTTCCACAGAACCTTGTCAAAACCGCCAAGGGGAGATCCGCGATAGCCAGAGATAAAGCCTGCGGTGTTCAGGTTGTTCTTGCGGTCGAGTTGGGCTTGGAGCAGGGGAAGTCTCGCCAGGGCCTGGCTGCCGTTCATGTACACCGAACCGGCATCTTTTTCCCAGACATCGTCAAGGCTGACGGGACGCAGCCCCTTTGGGGAGCGTAAAAGATCAGACATGTTGAAATCCTCTCCCACCTGGCCGGATCGCGGCGGTAGGTTTGTCTTGTTTTTGTAATCCCGGCTTTTGGCCGGATGTTCGATTTCATCAGTCCTGCCCGGTGGATTGGCCGGGTTGCCCTTTTGGGGCTGGACGAAAAACAAACTAGAATAAGTTTACGTTCACGTCAACACGAGCGGGGCGACCGAGTTCGCAAAAGTGTGATTTGTTCATATAACTAATTGAGCAAAATAGGAAAAATGATTCCGGGCTAGCGGTTATTACCTATTCGCGTTTTGGCGGTTCCGGCTTAGTTTCTTTTAATGTCTGCCAGTTCATATCCTTATCAGTTTCGGCCGCACCGGGTGCGCGCCGAGTTTTTTCGTTTACTTCCCATCTCATTGTTCGTGGTGGCGTTTGGTGCTGCCTTTGGCCTGGCGGCCATCCAGAAGGGCTTGTCGCCGCTTGAATCCATCCTGATGAGCACCACCGTGTTCGCCGGTGCGTCCCAGTTTGCCGCGGTGGACATGTGGGGCGCCGAAGTCTCGATGCTGCCAATGATTGCGGTGGTGTTCGCCATCAACTCCCGGCATCTGCTGATGGGGGCCTCGCTGTACCCCATGCTTAGAGACGTTTCTCCAGGCAAGCGCTACGGTTTGCTGCTGTTACTGACCGACGCCAACTGGGCGGTCTCGGCGCAGGAGTACCAGAGTGGCCGGCGCAACCTGGAGGTGATCCTGGGGGGCGGGCTGGTGCTTTGGCTGGCGTGGATTATCGGTACCGGGTTGGGTGTGTACTTCGGTGGCCTGCTCCAGAACCCCAGAGCGCTGGGTCTGGATATGGTACTGGGCTGCTTTCTTTTGGCCATGGCCCTCGGTGGCAAGAAATCGCCCCGCATTCTTGTGGCCTGGCTGGTGGCAGGTGCTGCTTCGCTGGCGGCGTGGAAATGGCTGCCGCCCAATATGCACGTGGTGGTGGGTGCACTGGCCGGTGGTGTGATCGGACTGTTCTGGCTGGAACCCGGAGCCCAGAGCCGGGAAGATAGCCTGGAGGTCCGGCATGGTGATTGAAACCACAACCCTGGGTGTTCTGGCGTTAATCGCCATCATGGCAGTGGTGACCCTGGTAACCCGCTTTGGCGGGGTGTTCATCATGTCGTTCCTGCGCATCAGCCCGCGGGTTGAGAGTTTCATCAACACCATGGCGAGCTCGGTGCTGATTGCCATTATTGTGCCCATGGCGGTGGCTGGCGATCTGGGTGCCCTGGCTGCGCTAGTGACCACCGGCGTTGCCATGCTGGCCATCCGCAAACCTCTGCCGGCCATTACCCTGGGCCTTCTGGCCGCCGCGTTGGTGCGGTATCTCAACTAAGTCTCTGATTTTGTCTGGTTAAAAACTGCTCAAGTTTTTTGGTGTGGTGCCGATACCCTGACAGGTCAGTTGAGGTACGAACACCATGATTTCATCCAGTCAGATTTCCCTGTTTCAGAACAGCACCCGCCAGGTGCAGGCTATGGACAGTAGCCAGTTGCGCATTACCCAGCAGAACGCGGGTTTGCCTCAACAGGGATTGCAGGCCGGCGCCACCGAGTTGTCTTTGTTCCGGCAGGCGGCCTACCGCTATAGCAGCCAGGAACAGCTTGCGTTCAGCAGTGCCAGCCAGGTCAATGGGGACAATCGCACAG
Organism: Marinobacter sp. THAF197a; assembly: GCF_009363275.1. Classification (NCBI taxonomy): domain Bacteria; kingdom Pseudomonadati; phylum Pseudomonadota; class Gammaproteobacteria; order Pseudomonadales; family Marinobacteraceae; genus Marinobacter; species Marinobacter sp. THAF197a. The sequence goes on along the minus strand of NZ_CP045324.1, from coordinate 3,030,245 downwards.
CCTCGTTCACCAGTGCCGAGCTGATTGAAAAATCCGCCGACCTGTTCCTGCTCGGCCAGCAGGCCCTGACCGTGAGCCGGGCTGCGCTGGGTGGCGAGGCTGTGGGTGAATCCCAGGGCAGCCTGTCTGTGACCGCTGGCCGCTACATGTTCTATTCGGAAAGCGAGAATCGCAGCTTTGCCTCCACCGGCAGCATTACCCTGCAGAATGGCGAAACCATCGACTTCACGCTGTCGCTGCGCCAGTCACAGTCACGCACCTACGAATACTCCGAACTGATCCAGATCCAGGAACGCCCGCTGACTGACCCGCTGGTGATCAACTTCGGCGCTTCCACCGCGCGGTTGACCGACACGTTGTTCGAATTCGACATGAACGGCGACGGCCAGACCAGCCAGTTCGCCAGCCTGGGTGCTGGCAGCGGTTACCTGGTGTTCGACCGCAACGGTAATGGCAAAGTGGACGACGGCTCTGAATTGTTTGGTCCCCAGACGGGTTCAGGGTTCAGCGAACTCGCCAAGTTTGACGACGACGGCAACCGCTGGATTGACGCCAACGACGAAGTGTTCAAATCCCTGTCGGTCTGGGTGCAAACCGCCGATGGCGGCCAGGCGTTGCGGTCATTGGAAGAGGTGGGCGTTCAGGCGCTCTATGTCGGCAGCGTAGAGGATCAGTTTACCTTGACCAACCCTCAGGGCGTTCCCCTGGGCCAGATCAAGGCTTCTGGAATTTACCTGACCACAGACGGTGAGGTGCGTACCCTGGAAGAGCTGGACCTGGCGGAGCAGAACACTGAGTCCGCGCCGGCAGAGAACACCTTCCTTGGTGTGCGCGGCGGCAACGAAGCGGCCAATGGCAACGGAAATGGGAACTCTAACGGTAGTGGTCCGGTAAGCGCCCGTATCGAAGCTATTCAGAATGCACTGGAGAAGCTGAACGAAATTCGCAAGAGGCAACAGGACTTTATCGAGGCTTCTCAATCGCAGGGCAAGAAAAAGTCCCCGCTTGATGATTATCTGAAGGTGATTGATCGGCTGAGGCTGGAACTGCTCAATAGCCAGGACGAGAAAAAACAGGCGGCTAGTCGTTATTTGGAGTTTGCCAGGCTCTGACTTTGAGCTTGGGAGTTAGAGCCGGTCGGGTGGACCTTCCCAAAAAACGCTGTGAATACGTCCGTGTACGCTTGGCTCCGCCATCCCTGGCTCCGCACATTTTTGGGAAGGTCCACCCGACCAGCTCTTTCAAGCAACGGAGTAGCCTGCTTTATGCGATCAGGCATATCCGCTCCCCGGCCGTCTCCCACACTAAGGCGTAGCCTCGGGCATAGGATTGGGATTTCTCAATGCCAGCTCACCAATCCCAGGTAACTTGATCCCCAGCGCCAAGGGATTAACACCCAGCGACAATCCAAGAATGTTCAGCTCTACGCCCTCCCGGACACCCGCCAGAACACCAACATAGCCTCCCAGCGAAAGCTGGTAGCCGGCACCGCCGGGCGTTGCTGCCCCCACACGACTACCAAGGTAATCCTTGCCGATGGCGTGATTGGGTAACGCCACGTTCAGCCCCGGGGTTTCCCGGATAACCCAGGCCACGAAGGTGTTGCTGTTGGGGCCGGGCCAGGCTTTGTATTCGTTGATGTACGGGTATGACTCCACCGCCTTGTAGATGTCGGGAATCAGTGCCTTGGCTTGCTCTCCCCGAATATCTGCATACAACTCTGGTCGGGCTCCGAACCAGTGGCGGTCCGGATCATCCGGGCGGGAGCTAACAACGTGCTGGCGCCAGCCAATGACCTCATGCACCTTGTAGTGATCGGCGCCTTCCTCCTTGGTGGCCACCCAGGTGTGTACCGCGAAATAGCCGCGCCAGCTCCAGGCCCGGGCGCCGTATACCTGGACAATGGCCTCGGTGGTGTCTGCCGCCGCCGGCGCTATACCGGCGCTGTCACGGCTGGCGGTTTGCCAGGCATTTCGTTCTGGCTGGGTGCCGGTGGCTGCCAGCAGGATAGGGCCGGAGAACAGCAACAGCAGCGCGCCAAGAAACCAGCCTGAGTACTTCAATAGTCGTGTCATAGGCGTGTCCGTTATGGGGAGGTTTCAAAGACTTTACCCGGGCAAATAAGTTCCGGATCACCCTTGGTCAGCGCACTATAACCCGGATTGAGCTCTAGGAGTTTCGTATGCTTCGCTCGCGGATGGTTGATGCCAGCTGGTTGATCAGGTCCCGGGCATCGCCCTCGTGCAGGCTGTGGCATTTATCCTGAAGTACCCGTCGGTCATGGCTGGAAGAGCTGTTGGAAACATCTTTCAGCAGGTCAAGGTGCTGGCAGGCGGCCAGGTGGGCCTTGATTTCGGTGTCAATCAGTCTGGTGGCGAGTCCGTCGACCACTTCACTGCAGAACGGGCGGTTTCTGTTCAGGAAATTGCGGGCTTCGAGGGCGGCGTGCCGGGCTTCCAGCCGCAATTCCCCCGATGCCTCACCGGCTTCAACGGCCCTGAGGAACATGCCCAGGCGCTCGTACAGGTGCCACACCTGTGGCCAGAGTTTGTCATAGGCCTCTTTTTCAGTTTGGTACCGGGCTTCGTCAAACGAAGAGGACATATGTGGTGATGAACCGGACTCGCCCGTGCGGTTGAACTGCGCTACCCGAAACTCGTCGACCTCCCGCCAGAGGGTGTCGGCCCGCTCACGCAGGGTTGTTAACTCCTCCCTGTGCCGGCGCCGGGCGCTGGCGGTGAACAGGATGGTGCCCAAGGCAAGCAGTATGGCTGCAGCCGAGAGCAGTAACGGCAGATGATCTGATGAGAGAAAAGTGCCCAGTTGGCCCGTGTCCATGGCGTTCGACCTCCGTCGAATTCCCGTACTGAGGTTACAGTATAGAGGCTAATCCGGGTCCTGCTGTCGGAATGGCAGGGCGGATTGAGCGTCGTTAAAGTAACTTATCACATGCTCTGCTTCTTCATGTGTGAAGCTTTGGATAGCCTCCCGAAACCCCGGGTGCAGGATGCCGTGCCAGGAGTGGGTGATGGTGGGTTCAAAGCCTCGCACCAGCTTGTGTTCCCCCTGGGCCCCTGCGTCAAAGTGCTTTAGTCCTAGGCTCAGGGCAAGTTCAATACCCTGGTAGTAACAGGTTTCAAAGTGCAGGTGGTTGTACTCTTCCAGGCATCCCCAGTAGCGGCCATAGAGGGTCGTGTCGCTGGCCAGAAACAGGGCGCCGGCAATCAGTTGGCCGTCACGAACCGCCATGATCAGGTGCAGGTGCTCTGGCATGGTCTCCCGCAATTGCTCGAAGAACGCTTTGTTCAGGTAGGGAGGGCGGCCACGCTTGAGGTAGGTGGCCTGATAGAACACGTAAAAGGCATACAGTACCTGGTCTGAGATATCCCTCCCGTGAAAACGTTGAAAACGGATGCCTTGCTCGGCCACCTGACGGCGCTCTTTGCGGATGGACTTGCGTTTGCGGGAGGTGAGTGCTGCCAGGAAATCCTCAAAGCCCCGATAGCCATGGTCGTGCCAGTGAAACTGGCAACCGATTCGGTGCAGTTCGTCCTCATGCTGAAGTAGCGCCTGGTCGGCGGTGTTCGGAAATAGCAGGTGCCAGGAGTGGGCCCCAAGTTGTTCGGTCAGGTTGGTTAACAGGGTGTCTAGTAAATCCGGTGTCAGTTGGGCGCGTAGTTCGTCGCTTAACAACAGTCTGGGGCCCTGGGAAGGAGTGAAGGGCACGGCTATCAGCAACTTCGGGTAATAGGGCAGACTGTAGCGCTGATAGGCTTCCGCCCAGCTAAAGTCGAACACATACTCGCCCATGGAGTGGCTTTTCAGGTAGGCCGGGGCGAGGCCGCAGATCCTGCCGTTAGCCCGGAATACCAGATGACTGGGTGTCCAGCCGGTTTCGGTGCAGGTGCAGCCCGAGAGCTCCAGTGCCTGATAGAATTCATGGCGCAGGAACGGGTTATTGCACCCGGCCAGCCGTTGCCAGTCCCGCTCCGGGATATCGGCAATGCTGGCGCAGGTGCTTAGTGTGATTTCAGGAACAGCGGGTTCGGTCATGGGGTCGGATCAAGCTTGTTTAGGTGACCCTATACCATACGACAGAACCCCGCTGGTGATCACTCCTGGGTGTCGGCGCAGTGCTTTTCCATTTTTTCCTGCCAGCTACCTCGGCGGTTTTGATACTTTTCCTGGCGTTCCTGATGGATTTCGCTCCAGATCTGGCGCTGTTCTTCGTTCAGTTTCAGGCGATCGGCCATTTCTGCACGGTGCTCTTGCATCTTTTGCTGGCGCTTTTCCCGCTTCTCCTGGTACTTCTCCCGCATTTCTTCGCTGAACGGGCCTTTGCCCTCGCGGAAGTTTTCACACATTTCCTGTTTGTCCCACTGTCCGGACTTGTGCTTTTTGCCGTGATGGTCGGCCATGGCAACCGGGCTGGCGGCAAACATTGCAGCCATCAGTACGCCGGCGGTGAGCAGGGATGTTTTTGCTTTCATGGTGATTACCTCGTGGGTTCGGTTTTGCCTGTCAGGCGTTCTCGGATGACTGCCATGGTAAGCCGGGCCCGTGTCAGGTGGTGTCAGGTCGTTGTAAAGGTTCGGTAAAGAAAAAACGTGGTAGATCAGAACCCTCTGGCGGCCGTGCTAGACTGTGGCCGGACAACAGAAGAGAGAACAGCATGCAGAACCGGGTATTGTTGATCGAAGACGATGACGAGCTGAGAGAACTGCTGGCCAGATACCTGACCAATCAAGGATTCACTGTACGGGAAGCGGCCAATGGCCGGGATGGCCTGGCCCTGGCCCTGGGGCAGGATTGCGATATTGTGGTTCTGGATATCATGTTGCCAGACATCAATGGCCTGGATGTACTGCGCGAGCTGCGTGGGCAAACCCACCTGCCGGTGATTCTGCTGACCGCCCGGGGCGACGAGACCGACCGTATTGTCGGTTTTGAGGTGGGCGCCGATGATTACATCCCGAAACCCTGCAATCCCCGCGAGCTGGTTGCCCGCCTGCAGGCGCTGCTTCGCCGCATCGCCTGGGACCAGAAATCCGATGTGGACGCTACCCGCACCTACGGGGACCTGCGGGTGGAGCCCGGCCAAAGGCGAATATATCAGGATGATGCGCCCCTGGAACTGACAGCGACGGAATACGAAGTGCTGCAGGTATTGCTGGCCCACGCCGGCAGCGTGGTGCGCAAAACCGACCTGATGCAGTGGGCCCTTGGCCGCAGGCTGGAAGCCTACGATCGTACCCTGGATATGCACATCAGCAACCTGCGCAAAAAGCTCGGCAATGATGATCCGCCCCGAATCGAAACGGTGCGGGGCCTCGGCTACAGTTATCGGGTGCCCGCAGCATGAAGCGCGTTATGTTCCCTTTGTTCTGGCGAATTTTCCTGTCAATCTGGCTGGCCATGGCCATTACCGTGGTGGCCAGCAACCTCGCAACCCGGTATCTGCTGGACCGGGAACGCCAGGCCATTGAGCGCCAGGTAGGATTGCATGAGCTGGCCCGGGAAGCCCTGGCCCTGCGCTTGGGAGAAGATCGCGGGGCGATGTGGCGTTTTCTGAGAGCCGAAGGTGAGCGCCTTGACCTGCACCTGATGCTGATCGAAAAAGAAGAGGGGCATCACCGATTGCCACGCCAGATTCGGGAACGCATCCAGTCGGGCTGGTATCCCAACAAGCCTGCGGTAATCACTCTGGAAGAAGGCTATCAACTGGTCGCCTGGCCGCGGATGGGCAGTGATGGCTGGCTAGACCCTAAATTCTTCCGGTTTGTCGAGCTTGGTCTGGCCTTTGTGCTGATCTCTCTGGCTTGCTGGTGGATTGCCCGATTTGTTTCCAGGCCTCTGCGCCACATGGAGTCGACGGCAAAGGCAATCGCGGATGGCGACACCCAGTTGCGGGTTCCGAACAGGATTGCCCGCCGCAGGGACGAAGTCGGTCAGCTGGCCAGTGCGTTTAACGCCATGACCGATCGGCTGTGTCAGTTACTGGAACGCCAGAATCACCTGTTGCGTGATATTTCCCATGACCTGAGAACGCCGCTGGCCCGACAGCGGGTTGCCATTGAGCTTGCCAGTGACGGCGGCGCTGATCCCGCACTCATGGACAGCATCCTGCGCCAGAACGAGCGGCTGGAAACCATGACCGGGCAGATTCTGACGCTTTACCGGGTGTCCGAGAACGGTGGTTCGATGGAGCGTGAGCCGGTGAAACCCCTTTCGCTGATGAACCGGGTATTGCGGGATGCGGCCGATTACGCGGAACACCGGGGGGTGGACTGTAAACTGATCGCGGCCGATGACACCAGGGCGGTGTCAGTGCTTGGCGATTCGGGGTTGTTGCAGCGAGCCTTGGATAACGTATTGCAGAATGCGCTGGACCACACGCCACCGGGAAAATCCGTGCACGCATCATTGGCTTTGGTGGATGGCAGCATCCAGCTGGAGATTGCGGATGATGGTCCCGGCGCACCAGACGAGCTGTTACAGCAGTTGTTCGAGCCGTTTTTCCGGGCTGACAAGTCCCGGGGCGGTAAAGGCTGGGGCCTGGGGCTGGCAATTGCCCGGGACATTGTTAACGCTCACGATGGCACGATCTCGGCCCGCAACCGTCCGGAGGGTGGTTTGCAGGTAACCATCCGGCTACCGGTTTTTATCGGTGGTTGAGTGCTTTTTTTCAGGTTTTGGCGTGTCGGCGTTTTCCAGTTCAGCGTCGTCTTCGGGTTTAAGGCGTTCAGCGGCTGAGAAGTCGATGCCTTCTAGCAGCTCGTCCTCATCAAAGCGAATGCCGCAGGCCGCCTTGCGTATTTTTGCCGGGGCAGCGGTGCCAGGACTGTTTTGATCGTTATCTTCGGAGGTCATAGGTTGCTCCATGAGTAAAGATTACCCTGTACCCTCAGGATACCTTGAGCGAGAAACGGAAGTGAAGAAGAGCCGCTTCATCGCCCGGGTGTATCCGGTAAGCTCCCGTGATGAGGTCAGGGAACACGTTGCCCGTGCCCACCGGGACTACCCGGACGCCCGTCATGTGTGCTGGGCCTACCAGATTGGCCGGCCCGGTTCGGCGGCCGAAGCCGCCATGAATGACGATGGCGAACCCTCTGGTACTGCCGGCAAGCCCATCCTGAACGTGGTCCAGCACAAGGACATGGGGGACGTACTGGTGATCGTTGTCCGCTACTTCGGGGGCATCAAACTGGGTGCGGGCGGTCTGGTTCGCGCCTACGCCGGCGCGGCGGAGAGCGTGTTATCGGAGGTTGGGCGGACCATACAGCAGTCCCGGGTGCAGGCAGAGGTGGTTCTGGGTTTTGCCGACGAACAGCCACTTAGGCACTGGTGTGAAGGCCATGAAGGCCAAATCGAATCGATTCGGTACAGTGACCGGGTCAATGCGTTGGTGTCGGTACCTGAAACCCGGGTGGGTGAGCTTGCGGCGTTCTGTGATGAGCAAAAGCTGGATTACCGTTTGGAAACCTGAACCCGGTGGCAAACTGAAAGTGCCCGGTCGGGCGTATACTGGACCATATGAGTGTTTAACGCAGGAGAAGACCATGCGAATGTTTATCATAGCGGTGATGGCCGCATTTATCACCGGCTGCGCCAGCAACGTGGTTACCGACTACAACTCGGCGACCGTGTTCGGAAACTTCACCAGTTGGGCATACGCACCGGGACAACAGGATTCCGGCTTCACGTCGCTGGATGACAGTCGGGTTCGTTCTGCCATTGAGCGCGAACTTAACCGCAAGGCCATGAAACAGGTGGCTGACGCCGAGGCTGACTTGCTGGTTTCCTGGCAGATTGTCCCTGAAGAACGCTTGGAGCAGGTTGGAGTGGGGCTGGGCTTCGGTTTTGGGCGAGGCAACTTTGGCTGGGGTGTATCGGCTCCGCCACCGGTTCGGGAAATCACCGAAGGCAAGCTGGTTGTCGAACTGGCTGACCGGCGTAACTCCGAAGTGGTCTGGCGTGCTGCGAGTCGCCGTTACCTGAACGAAAATCAGTCACCGGAAACCCGGCGCAAGTTGATCGACGAGGTTGTCTCGGAAATGTTTTCCAAATACCCTCCCGGCCTGAACTGATCGACAGGCAGAGGCTGACGTATGGGAATGAAAAAGCGGGAAGGCGGCCTGGTTTTCTCCACAGAACAGGGGCGTATGTGCCCGGAGTGTCGGAACCCGGTCGCTGACTGCACCTGCGGGCAGCCGGAACGGCCAGTGGGTGACGGCGTTGTTCGGGTCAGCCGGGAAACCAAAGGGCGAAAAGGTAAAGGGGTAACCCTGATTACCGGTATACCGATGGATGACAAAGAACTGAAGGCCTACGCCAAAGTGCTAAAAGCCAAATGCGGCACAGGTGGTACAGTGAAGGACGGTGTGGTGGAGATTCAGGGTGACCAGCGGGATATCCTCGTGCCCCTGCTTCAGCAGAAAGGATGGACGGTAAAACGGTCCGGTGGCTGACGCTTCATCAAAGACAACGATTCAGAGGAGGCGAGCATGCATGTACTGGTTCTAGGGGCCGGTGTCGTAGGAGTAACCACTGCCTGGTATCTGCAGCAACAGGGGCATCAGGTGACAGTCATCGACCGTCAGAGCCAGTCAGGCCTGGAAACCAGTTATGCCAATGGTGGGCAGATTTCAGTATCCCACGCCGAGCCCTGGGCCAATCCTTCGGCGCCGATCAAGGTAATGAAGTGGCTTTTTCAGCCAGATGCTCCCCTGTTGTTCCGCCCGCGCCTGGACCCTTACCAGTGGCGCTGGGCGCTGTCGTTCCTGACTCAGTGCACCTCAGCCAAGGCCGCCCATAACATTCGTCAGATGGTGAACCTGGGCACCTACAGCCGGGATTGCCTACAGGCACTGCGCAAAAATGTGGGTATCGAATACGATCACCTCGAG